>CP065590.1:4613180-4920726 GCA_016025055.1 Chryseobacterium indologenes | reverse complement strand
CAGGTATTTGGCTTCAAATTCCTCGCTTATTTGGATAATTTTTTGGCATAGCATCGCCATTTCAGCCGTCTGTTTTTCCAGTTTGTACAGGAACGCTGCGGCTTTTTTCTCCGAAAAATGACGGTACAATAGCTTTACAATCTGATTATAGTTCACGCCGATGGAACGGAACTGGCTGTGAAAAGAGGTCAGCCGCATATAAAAATCAACCGTTCCCTTGTCAATCTGAATGGTCTTTATGGTCTTGTCAAAGATGCAGGACGTTATAAAATGCGCCTTTACCTGCATACCTGATTTATCAAAAAGGGCAAGAAATCGGGCGTGTTCCTGCTCGTTAAAGGAAATCGTATAGCGGATTGTCGCCGGGTCTTCTTTGGGGCGGCGTCCGGTCTTTTTCAATTGTTTTTTGTTGTTATCGTTCATCACTAATCCATTTTAAAATCCATACAAAACCCTGACTTCGGAAGGTGTTTTCTGCCCCCTGCAAAGGGCAAGTTGTTTTGAGCATCGGAAATCATTCCGAGATGCTCAAAACACAACTTGCCGTGTTCCGGTGAACACAAAAATCCGCCCTGCGGGACGGATTGAATGTAACAGGGAAAAACGGCTTGTTGCCGTTCCCGTTACCCCCTGATATGTCAAAAGACTTTTGCATAAATCCGTTAATAAAAAGTACAATACAAAGTAAAGCCCTGTTTACGATAGCGTTGCACTGTGACACAGTGCCAAATGCTGCCTCTGAACGCCAAACACTGCCACCGCTATACAACCGATTGAATTTGATGAGTTCTTTGCCCCTGAATGTTGACAGGCAGGCAGGCAGCCCGTGCTTCAGGACGAGCAGACGGCATACATTCAAGATGGCAGGTTATCCTGCCTGCAAGATTGCAGGAATGCAAGAGCGCAGGAATGACGGAAAGCGTGACAGCCTGCTATCAGACAATCAAGCCTGCGTGATGGATATAATGACGGACGGAACGAATGCAAGAACGCAATCACGCCTGATAGGATGCCTGAATGAAAGCATTGCTGCTGTACAGCAGGAAAGCAGGCAATCAGCAATTCCCGCAGGCAAGCCTGATAGCTATCCTGCAAGAAAGACAGCACGAAATCAGGACTGCACGGCTGAAAGCCTGCAAGACTGAAAACAGTAAGATGTAAACTTTAAATTTTAAAAATATGGACACAAGAAAGAAACCTCTGTTTGTCGCTTTTTCTTCTCAAAAAGGCGGTGTTGGCAAAAGCACATTTACCACGCTTGTCGCCAGTACGATGCACTATCGGTTGGGCTACAACGTAGCCGTTTTTGATGCGGATTTTCCGCAGCACAGCCTGATGAAAATGAAAACCCGTGATTTGGCAATGGTAATGGAAAATGAGGCGTTGAAAAAACTGGCATATAAGCAGTTTACCACCATCAATAAAAAAGCCTATCCCATTATGCAGCACAAAGCGGATAGCGTACTCGATGCGGCGCACGAATTTGTAAACACTTCCCCTGTTCCGCTTGATGTGCTGTTCTTCGACCTGCCCGGAACCGTGAACACGCCCGGCATCCTGAAAGCGTTGGCAGGTATGCACCACATTTTTACGCCTATCACGGCAGACCGTGTGGTAATGGAAAGTACGCTCATCTTCACGCAGCTTTTACAGGACGTGATTATGAAAAAAGGCGAAACTTCCATACAAAGCATTAACCTGTTTTGGAACCAAGTGGACGGCAGGGAAAGCACACCCTTATATGACGTGTACAATCAGCTTATCGGGCAACTAGGGTTAAGCCTGATGCAAAGCCAAATCAAGAACAGCACCCGTTTTCGCAAGGAAAGCGAAGCGGACAGCAAAACGGTTTTCCGTTCTACGGTAATGCCTCCCGATGAGCGTTTGATGAAAGCCTGCCAGTTAGACCTGTTCATCAGTGAATTTTTAAACATCATTCAATTGTAGTGCTATGGAAAAAGACAATAAAAGAAAAGTCACGCCGGACATTAACGAGGAAATGATGATGAACCTGATGGTGGACGGCGTTAAAAAGGACGGCTTGCAGTTACCGTCCGAACCTGCCGAAGAGCAGGTGAAGGAAGCGGTAAAAGACGAGGTGCAGCAGGAAGAACTATCACAAAGCAAACCAGTACCACGGGAAAGGAACCGCACCAATAAAAGCCTTGACGGAAGCTACGGCGAACATTTTTTGAAAACCCACTCAATGACGAAGCGGGGTGATAAAAGCATTTACATCCGACAGGAATACCACGAACGGCTATCCCGTATTGTACAGGTCATTGGTAAAGATGCCATACCCCTGTATGCCTATCTTGATAACATACTGGAACATCATTTTGAAATTTTTGAAAAAGCCATTACCGATGATTTCAACGAAAAGTTTAAACCCATTTTTTAAAGCATCTGATTATGGAAATAGTAATTGTGATTTGCCTGCTGATAGTCATTGTCCTGCTTTTGCAGGATAAGATTGTCATTCATAAAAGGTCGGAGCAAAAGTCCAAACAGGAAAAAGTTAACCCGAACCTGCCCGATATTATGGGGCAACCCAAGCCAGTAAGAAGCCTTTCAGTGCCAAACACTGCCAATGAAAGCCAAATAACGGAACAGGAGATAAACCCTGATAATTTAGACATTGAATACGACGAAAACGAAAACGTCAGCATTCAAATTCCGCAGGAAGAACTGGACGAAGTTTTCAGCAATATGCCTGATTTGGAGGAAGAGGAAGAAGAATGGAACAGGTACGGAATATCCGGTGGCGATAACGGTTTTGCCCAAGGGGTTACCTACGACGAACTAAGCTCCGTAGGGGCATTGCTCCAAAAAGAGAATTTGGAACAGGCTCAAAAGGAAACAGCGGTAGCCATAGTTCAGAAATTACAGGGAACCGAATTATTCAGCTTACTGGAAAATTCCATTGAGGGTGCTTCCCGAAAAATTGCCGAGCTTTTGGATAGCACACTTTCATCTGAAAGCGACGACGGTTCTTCCACCTTGCGGAAAAGTGATTTGGGTGATTTTGACATTGGGGAGTTTGTATAGAATTCCCTTTTTTTAGGAGTATAACTGCGTATTAGTGTGACATTATCTTATTATGCCTCTTGTGAGAAATGACAACATTATTCCGTCACTTGTAACTTACCTGCGTATGTTCCGTAGGGCTTACCTGAATAATCTCCAGTTTTGAAATAGTCACATAATAGTTTGACCACATTATCTATATCTTCTTCCGTTTCAAATTGGATTTTACCATCTTTTAAGTTTATCGGTGCTTTTTTCTTTTTACCCAATGTTTCCAACTTTTTTATGTTTTTAGAAGTTAAAGAATTTAGATTTCCTAATTTTTCCAACTTCATCAACTTTTTATGAATAGAAGCTTTTGTTTCTATTTTATCAGTTAGAAGCTTAATATCTCCAAAACACTGATGTTTAGATATTGATGTTGCTACGTCTTCCGCTCTCTTCTTATATTCTTCTTGTAATCCGACAAGTTGCTCAAAGTAAAATTTCTTCAATACGTAAAAAGTTTCTTCATAAAAGATACAATCTATTTGTTTGTCTAAATAAACAGTATCGCTTTTTAGCAATGAAAGTGTATTGGTATTGGTGTCAAAAAAAGTCCTTATCTGACTGCCTAAGCTTTTCTTTTCTCCGTCTTTTTCCTTTTCCACTCCTACTTTTCCGGGGGATATTTTTCTAAATGTATAAAAAGATTTATTACTGTCAATTTCAAACTCGACACAATATGCCCAAAGAGTTTCATCTTGGAGTATATCGTTTAAATCTGTGATTTTCGGTGGGCTTTGGTTTAATTGGTTATAAACAACGTCTGAAAAAGAGCCAACTTTATTCTGCATTTGATAAGTAAACAGATGTTCTGTTTCGTCAGCTATGACATCATAATCGAAAAAGTTTAAATCTTCATTATCCTGAATTTTTTTGAACTGTTTCAATGAAAGTTCATAAAGATAGTTTCTTACTTCATCCGTAATCTCTATCTGATAAACTTTAAAGTCAAACTTTTCCAAAACACGTGCGTTAGCTTTCATTCCTTCTTTGAGAATACGAGTGACAAAATACATCTTTAAGTTTTCCGCACTTGCCTGACCAATTATATCGACCAAAATGGATTTATCCATAATAAATATTTTTCGTAATTAAGTTTATTTTTATTTCTTGCCCGCTTTCCAAATCTTCATCTTTTGTTATCAAAAGAGCTTTTTTTGTTTGGCTCTTCTTGTTGTAATCAATTTGGTAAAGGGTATGAGTAATACTCAATATTGGATTTATTACAATCATATTTGATTTTGTATAAATGAAAAATATGATTATCAAGACAATGAAAATCGACGTAATGTCAAATAAGTTATTTGTGTCTTGGAAGATGAAGGGAACAATGTAAGTTGAGATGTAACTGATGCTTTCACTATTCTTGTTTTCTACTTCAACGACTTTTACAAGCTCTCCATTTGATTTTTTTATATCTAAATTTATCAATAAAAATTTCAGCCCTATATAACCGAATATTGCAGTAAGAAAAAGAAAAACGCTTAACCCAAATTTTGCTAAAGCCAGAAATACACTTTCTTGACTAAAACCTCCAAAATTCAAATAATCAATATTTTGCTTGACTTGTCGCAAAATCAATAATCCAAACAACGGAATATATGATGTAATGAACAACACAAAAATTGCGATATTATTTAGTTTTACTTTTTCATTACATTATTTTGGAGATGCCTATATGGGAACTATCTCACACCTGCATAGTACTTTGCTCGTTCTTCTTTAAATAATCTCAATTGTTCTACCTGTTCTTGATATTGTTTATATAATCCGTTTTTAGATTTAGTTTGCTCAGGAAATGTCAAAGAAAAAGCATCTAAATCATTCGTATGGATTGCACTTTCGGGAATGACTTCCTTTATCTTATCTAATGCTTTTAAATAGTAGGTTTCGCTAATTTCGCAAGCTGTCAAACTCAATCCTGCATTATAACACGCAATTGCAATTGTTCCACTTCCCAAATGAGTATCTAAGATTTTATCTCCTTGATTAGCATACATTTTCAAAAGCCATTCGTAAAGCTCTACTGGTTTTTGTGTTGGGTGGATTTTATTTCTATTTTTTCTTACACTAAATCTGAAAATTTTTGAAGGCTTGTCTAATGATGACCAAGCCATTTCTGCCATTGAAAAATTATTCAATGTTTCGGGTTGGTTTTTATCCCAAATAATAAACCCTTTGTTGTATTCGCTTTTTAGCCAAAGTTGTCCGAAATAGTTTCCTCCCCAAATAATCTGATTTTTTGAAACCCGAAGTAACTCATTAAAGTAATCATCATTGGGTTTTACATCCCATTGACTGTACTCATCCATATTAAATTTGTAGTCGCCACCTCTTTTTGTTTTGTTTAAAATCCCATAAGGTGGGTCGACTATGGCAAGGTCAAAATAGTTGTCTGGATATCTTGCCATTAATTCCATATTATTTTCTCTCGTAATTGTAATCATCGTAAGTTTTAATTTTTTGCTGCAAACCTTGAAATAGTCAGGTCCGAAATGTTTTTACTGATGTCTTTTCCAAGATTATTGACGATGATATTATCAAAATCTTCGTAGTCAATTTCTCTCACGTCATTATCAATACAGTTGTATAAATATTCCGAAAAAGTGTTTGCCCGAATAATTACAATCGGACTTGTGCGAATATCTTGAAGTACCGCTGGAACATATCTTGGCGTAACTACAATTGTGTAAGCTCCCCCAATTTTTTCTCGGTGCCCTTCTAATCTTCCAGCATTTACACCCGAAAGTTTGTTTTTGGTCGACTTGGCATCAACGGCGAATTTTTTCTTTTTAGGAATATACAGGCATTCCAAATCAGTGTTTCCTGCTCCGCCTACTTTTTCGGCTTCTATATTGTAGAACATATTGAAACCATCTGTCAAAGCATCTTCAAAAGATATGCTTCCGCTCCTTCGTTATTGTTTGCGTATTGTTCTATAATTTTCGGAAGATTAAGCAATTCAAATTTTATATCATCAGCTACTTCGCCAATTTCAACTAAAAGTGTCTTAGGGTAAAAACTGTAAATTTCCTTAATAACATCAATTTTCAAACGTTCAGGGTCGTTAAGCAACAGAGGCTTTGCTAAAAAAGAATATTCATTTTCTAATTGCTGAACTAACTGTTTTAAATTTTCAGGAATTGCAACCTCGTTTCTTGTTATTTTCCTAAAAGTATTGGTTGTTCCGTGTTGTAGTTTGGTTATAACAATTCCCTCTCGTTTGTTCAATACACCTGCACTTTCAAACAGACTTGAAACGTAATAATCCCATTCATAAGCAGAGTTCACATAAGCGTGTCTGTCTTCTTGAAATTTTTGAGCAATTTCTTCATCTGAAAACTTTCTTAATGCTAATAATTCATTTATTAAGACATCATATGTTTTTTGAGTAGCTTCTTTGAGAAACACAACAACGTACGCAACCTCAAAAGCATAAAGTTTGTTAGATAGTTTTGGTTCTGAAAGCAATTTATAAATCAAACGAAATGGATAAAGCTGAAATTCGCTATCCGTTCCGCTATGTGGATGGGGATATTGTACAGCCCAAAGCATTGTAAGAAATATTTTGGCTATTTTCTCTTTATCCCCAACGTTTTTCAAAAATAAGTTTCCAAGCGGACTAAATAAAAAACGGTCTTGCCCATCAACCTTGGCTTGGTAGCCAAACATATAATATGAAAGCTGATTGATTTTATGGTTTATCGCATCAAGCGGTAATTCAGGATTTCTTTCGCTATACAAACCTAACTCACGTAACTTTGAATTTAATTGCGCTTTCTCATCTTTTGAAATTCCTGTCTTGGTGTATGACTTCAAAAATTCAGCAACAACACAAAGTTTTTCAAAATCTCTTGTATGTCTGTATAAAATCCATTTCTTACTATCAATTCGTAAAGTCATATTATTGATTTATTTGAGCAACAATATTTTTAATTAACAAAGGCGGAATACATTCTCCAATACATTTTCTAATAAGTAATTCAGGTGTATTATCCGGGATATTCCAATTTTGTGGAAGAGAGGACAACAACATTAACTCCAAAGGTGTTAAAACTCTTGCATCAGAATAAGTTCCGTTTTTTAATTTTCTTCCTGGATGCACATTCAATTGTGAACTGATTGCATCATTTCGCATTGTAATGGTGGGAGCGGGTTCATCCCATTTAATTCGTCGGTATGTGGTATTGTAACTTTTTATTTTTTCTCCATTAGATTTTATAGGAAAGTATTCTTCATTTTCAAAAGCGGTTTTTCCTGTTGGGGTATGCTTCATCCACAGTACGTGATTATCCGAATGTTTTCGGGCAAAATGCCATTTTATTTTTGACTGTTCTCCTGCCTCAATACTTGGTAAAAAACCAATCTTTTCTTCGACTGTTATTTGCTTTTCAGACTTTATAGGTTGTCCCCATTTTTTGTCTTTTCGGTACAATTTTATGATTGCTCTTGTCCGTCTTTGAGCAACACCATATTCAGAAGCATCATACACATTAGCTTCAATTTTGTATTCTTTGCCGAATAATAGATTTAAAATCTCTATTACTTTTAAATGTTGATTTTGGTATGGCAAAACCATCTTAAAAAATGTTGGTACATTTTCTATCAGTACAAAATCGGGAGATTTTAATTTAATGAAATCAATTATTTTAAAAACAAGATAATTCCTTTCATCTTTAAGCATTTGCTCAATATTCCGATTTTTTCCTGCAACACTCATTCCTTGACAAGGTGGTGAAGCAATTAGAAAGTCTAATTTTTCAGGGGTACTTTCTACGAGTGTTTTAAAAATCTTATCGTCTAAAATGCTACCTGCAATCATTTTAGAATTTGGATACAATGCCTGATATAGGTCAGCTCTTTCCTGAACCAATTCGTTAGCAGCGATAATATTAATTCCTACTTCTTCAAAGTAAGTTTCTGCTATGCCTGCACTTGAAAATAATGATGCTCCTACCATAATTAAAACTTGAGTGTACTTTGATGTTGGTTTTTAATTCTCATATATTTTGCTTTCTCCTCAGCAGCTAAAAATAGCTTTTGAGTTTCCTCCTCCGGATAAATTAATTCTGCAATTCTTTCGCTTAGATACTCGTGTTCTAATTTTTTTAAGTCAAGACTGAAAAATGCTGAAAGTTTCGGTATTATTTCAGCAGGTACATTTCTTTTACCGTTTTCAATTTTTGATAAGGTAGATTGGTCTATGTCTAATGCAGCCGCAAGTTTAGTTAATGTTAAACCATTATCTAATCTTAGCTTGTGAATATATTCGCCAAATGTTTCTTTCATAATCTTGAAATTTATTTCTTGACACTTTTGGCAAATCTACTAATTTGGTTTCGTTTGCGAAAGCTTTCAGCTATAAACTTTGGATTTTGGCTCGTTTTGAGTGACAGATAACCGCTTCTATAGAATAAAAGTGCAAAATCCATAATAGTTATTATTGAAACGTAACCTCAAACCGTAAAAAGTTTGGCTTTTTTTTATGCTCAAATGCTTGTTGCAAAGCCACTCACAGCCAAACACTTCCTTTGACTGCCACTTTCTCATAACGCCTCTTTTTCCACAAGACATTTGTCCCGAAAGCTCGCAAGGTGCGGGATAAACAGTAACAAATTAATGTGTTTCAATTATGGAAAAACAGAGAAAAAAAGTTTTACTGGCAGCCGTGGCAATGCTGTCAGGAATTGGTGCGTTCGCACAGGGAAACGGCTCGGCAGGTATCAACGAGGCTACCCAAATGGTAACAAGTTATTTCGACCCCGCAACGCAGTTAATCTACGCCATCGGTGCAGTCGTCGGGTTAATCGGGGGCGTTAAGGTGTACAACAAATTCAGTTCCGGCGACCCCGACACGAGTAAGACCGCAGCTTCGTGGTTCGGTGCGTGTATCTTCCTGATTGTTGCCGCTACTATCCTGCGTTCATTCTTCCTTTAATCCTTTGCCTTATGAATTACAATATCAACAAAGGCATCGGCAGGACGGTGGAATTTAAAGGGCTGAAAGCACAATACCTGTTCATTTTCGCAGGCGGGCTGCTCGGTACGCTTATCCTCGTGATGATACTGTATATGGCAGGCGTAAACTCTTACATCTGCCTGTTCCTCGGAGCAGGCTGTGCTTCGCTCATCGTATGGCAGACCTTTTCGCTGAACAGGAAGTACGGCGAACACGGGCTGATGAAAATTGCAGGCAATAAAAGGCATCCCCGCTACATCATCTGCCGCAAGCCTGTACACCGCTATTTAAAATTCACACCTAAACAGAATGCCGTATGAGAAATGTAGCAAAGACCACCACACTGGAAAACAAATTTCCGTTGCTGGCAGTAGAGAACAACTGCATCTTATCCAAAGATGCGGACATTACCGCCTGCTTTGAAGTGCGCCTGCCGGAACTGTTCACAGTCGCTTCTGCGGAATACGAAGCCATACATTCCGCCTGGCACAAAGCGATTAAAACCCTGCCTGATTTTACGGTCATTCACAAACAGGATTGGTACATCAAGGAAAGCTATGCGCCCGATCTGTCAATAGAAGACCAAAGTTTTTTATCAAAGTCTTATCAACGCCATTTCAACGAGCGACCGTTCCTGAACCATTATTGTTACCTGTTCTTGACGAAGACCACTAAGGAAAGAATGCGGATGCAAAGCAACTTCAGTTCGCTTTGCAAAGGCACACTGATACCAAAGGAAATCAGGAACAAGGAAACGATACATCGCTTTATGGAGGCGGTCGCCCAATTTGAGCGTATCGTGAACGATAGCGGTTTTGTAAGCCTGAAATGCCTGACCGAAGATGAAATCATCGGTACGGAAGATACACAGGGATTACTGGAGCAGTACCTCACGCTATCGAGGGGAGCCGGAACACCAATGCAGGACATCGCACTTGGAAACGAAGAAGTACGCATTGGCAACAAAAGGTTAAGCCTGCACATCTTGTCAGACACAGACGACCTGCCCGGAACCGTATCGGCAGATACCCGTTTTGAAAAGCTATCCACCGACCGTAGCGACTGCCGTTTGTCATTCGCCGCACCCGTGGGTTTGCTGTTGAGCTGCAACCACATCTACAACCAGTATTTGTTTTTGGATAACAGTGAAGACAACCTGCAAAAGTTTGAGAAATCTGCCCGTAATATGCACTCACTGGCAAGGTACAGCCGTGCCAACCAAATCAACAAAGAGTGGATAGAAAAGTACCTGAACGAAGCGCACAGCTTCGGGCTGTCTTCTATACGTGCGCACTTCAACATTATGGCGTGGTCGGAAGACCTTTCGGAACTCAAACAGCTAAAGAACGATTGCGGTAGTGCGTTGGCACTGATGGAGTGTAAACCCCGGCACAACACTGCGGATGTGGCTACCTTGTACTGGGCAGGAATGCCGGGCAATGCAGGCGACTTTCCGAGCGAAGAAAGTTTTTACACGTTCATTGAGCCTGCGCTGTGCTTCTTTACGGAAGAAACCAACTACCACAATTCGCCCTCGCCGTTCGGTATCAAGATGGCTGACCGCCTGACCGGAAAACCTATCCATCTGGATATTTCCGACCTGCCTATGAAGCGGGGTATCATCACGAACCGGAACAAGTTCATATTAGGGCCATCAGGCAGTGGTAAATCGTTCTTCACAAACCATATGGTACGGCAGTATTACGAGCAGGGCGCACACGTGCTGTTGGTAGATACGGGTAACTCTTATCAGGGCTTATGCGAACTCATCAAAGGAAAGACCAAAGGCGAAGACGGTGTTTACTTCACTTACACCGAAGACAACCCGATTGCCTTTAATCCTTTCTATACTGATGACGGCGTCTTTGATATTGAGAAAAGGGAAAGTATCAAGACTTTGATACTGACTTTATGGAAACGTGATGATGAACCACCAACCCGTTCTGAAGAAGTTGCCCTTTCCAATGCGGTAAGCGGTTATATCGAGCGTATCAAGCACCAAGATGTTTATCCCTCATTCAACGGTTTTTATGAGTATGTAAAGGGCGATTACCGCAAGGTATTGGAGGAAAAGCAGGTAAGGGAGAAAGACTTTGACATTGCCAATTTCCTGAACGTACTCGAACCCTATTACAAGGGTGGCGAATACGATTACCTGCTGAACTCAAACAAGCAGTTAGACCTGCTTTCCAAACGCTTTATCGTGTTTGAAATTGATGCGATTAAAGACCACAAAATCCTCTTTCCCATAGTCACGATTATCATTATGGAGGTGTTCATCAACAAGATGCGCCGATTGAAAGGTATTCGCAAGCTCATCCTGATTGAAGAAGCCTGGAAAGCGATTGCCAAAGAGGGAATGGCGGAATACATCAAGTATCTGTTTAAAACCGTCCGCAAATTTTTCGGCGAAGCGATTGTCGTAACGCAAGAGGTCGATGATATTATCCAGTCGCCCATTGTGAAAGAAAGTATCATCAACAACTCCGACTGCAAAATCCTGCTTGACCAACGCAAGTATATGAACAAGTTTGATGACATACAGGCGATGTTGGGGCTTACTGACAAAGAGAAAGGGCAGGTACTTTCCATCAATATGAACAACGATGCAAGCCGCCTTTACAAAGAGGTTTGGATTGGCTTAGGTGGTACGCACTCGGCAGTCTATGCCACCGAAGTTAGTTTGGAGGAATACCTCGCTTACACGACCGAAGAAACTGAGAAAATGGAAGTGATGCAGCTTGCTGCTGAACTGGACGGCAATGTGGAACTCGCCATTAAGCATATCGCAATGCAAAGGCGGGACAATTCAAATCAATAGTCATTAACAATTTAAAAATTCAGAAACAATGAAAAAAGTATTGTATCTGGTGTGTACGGCACTTATGCTTGCCGTAGCACCGTCAGCAAAAGCCCAGTGGGTTGTAACCGACCCCGCTAATTTGGCTTCGGGCATTATCAACTCTGCAAACGAAATCGTGCAGACTTCTTCCACCGTGAGTAACGTGATAAAAAACTTTAACGAAGTGAAAAAAGTGTATGACCAGGGCAAGGAATACTACGACAAGCTGAAAGCCATCAACAACCTTGTGAAAGATGCCCGCAAGGTGCAGCAAACGGTTTTGTTGGTGGGCGATGTTTCCGAAATGTATGTGCAAAATTTCGGTAAGATGATGAACGATCCAAATTTCACACCGCAGGAACTGACCGCTATCGGCAACGGTTATTCGGCTCTGCTCAATGAAAGTACCGAACTGCTGAAAGAATTGAAGCAGATTATAACCTCATCAAGCCTTTCGCTGAATGACAAAGAGCGTATGGATGTGATTGACCGTGTGTACAAAGAGGTTAAGGATTACCACAGTCTTGTACGCTACTACACCAACAAGAACATTTCTGTAAGCTACCTAAGAGCGAAAAAGAAAAACGATGCCCAAAGAGTGCTTGAACTCTACGGAACTGCTAACCAAAAATACTGGTAAACTATGGAATGGGATAATCTTCACGAACTCCTGCGGTCGCTTTATGATGATATGATGCCGCTTGCAGGCGATATGGCGGCAATCGCTAAAGGTTTGGCGGGATTGGGAGCATTGTTCTATGTGGCATTAAAGGTTTGGCAGGCTTTAAGCCGTGCCGAACCTATTGATATGTTCCCTTTGCTGCGCCCGTTCGCTTTGGGGCTTTGTATTATGTTCTTCCCGACCATCGTATTGGGAACCATCAATGCGGTACTAAGCCCGGTGGTGATAGGAACCCACCAAATACTCGAAGACCAGGTGCTTGACCTGAACAAGCTGCAACAGCAGAAAGACAAGTTGGAATACGAGGCAATGGTAAGGAACCCCGAAACCGCCTATATGGTATCAGACGAAGAGTTTGATAAGAAACTGGACGAACTTGGTTGGTCGCCCTCCGACATTGGCACAATGGCGGGTATGTATATGGACAGGCAAGCCTACAAGATAGAGAAAGCCATAAAGGATTGGTTTCGCAATCTACTGGAAATACTATTTCAGGCGGCAGCTTTGGTCATTGATACCATACGAACGTTTTTCTTGATAGTCCTCTCTATACTCGGACCAATAGCCTTTGCTATTTCCGTATGGGATGGCTTTCAGTCCACGCTCACGCAATGGCTCACGAGGTACGTCAGCGTTTACCTGTGGCTTCCCGTTTCGGACTTGTTCAGCTCAATGTTGGCAAGAATACAATCCCTCATTTTAGAAAGGGATATAGCAATGCTTGCCGACCCCACCTATATACCTGATACGAGCAATACCGTGTACATCATTTTTATGATTATCGGCATCATCGGGTACTTTACTATCCCGACAGTAACAGGTTGGGTAATCCAAGCCGGAGGCGCAGGAAACTTTACCCGCAATGTAAACTCCACAGCAATGAAAGCCGGAAACATCGCCGGAGCAGGCGCAGGCTCAACAGTTGGAAACATCGGCGGTAAACTGATGAATAAATAATCATTAATCATTCTAAAAAATGGAATTTAAAACGCTAAGAAATATCGAAAACAGCTTTAGGCAGATAAGATTATATGCCATTGTGTTTGCGGTTCTCTGCATTAGCGTGGTAGGTTACGCCGTATGGCGTTCCTACCGCTTTGCAGAAGAACAACGCCAAAAAATCTATGTACTGGATAACGGCAAATCCCTGATGCTTGCCTTGTCGCAGGATGCGAGCATCAACCGCCCGGTTGAAGCAAGGGAACACGTCAGGAGATTTCACGAACTGTTCTTTACGCTTGCACCCGACAAGAACGCTATTGAAAGCAATATGAAACGTGCGTTCAACCTTGCCGATAAAAGTGCTTTTGATTACTACAAAGACTTGTCGGAAAAGGGTTATTACAGCCGTATCATTTCGGGGAACGTACAGCAACGCATAGAGGTGGATAGTGTCGTGTGCAACTTCGACAACTACCCGTATGCAGTGCGTACCTATGCCAAACAGTTCATTATCCGGTCAAGCAACGTAACCAGGCGCAACTTGATTACTTCCTGCTATCTCGTCAACTCCGTTCGTTCCGACAACAATCCGCAGGGCTTCAATATTGAAAAATTTGCAGTCGTGGAAAATAAGGATATAGAGGTTATCGAACGCTAAAAAAACAATCTTATGGAAGCATTATCAGATTTAAGCACGTTCGCAAAAATCCTTACCGATAAAGGATATAATGGGTATTTCCATACGCAGGGTTCGTATGCCGGAAAGCTGAAAGACAGTATCAGCGAATACCTCGAAAGCTGCCAAAAAGGGGCAGATACTTTGCCTAAGCAGGACTTACTGCTGACAGGCTACCTGCAATGGTCGGGCGATGACAAGCCCCGTGTAGAATGCAGTATGTGGGTAAAGTACCTGAATGGCAAATTCTCATTGAGCCGTATGGAGGTAGCGAAGAAAGACGGCTTTGGGCAATTACTCAAAAAATCGGAACTGGCAAACCTGTCCGTAATGTCCGCACCCAAATTAACGGAAGCGGTCGCACTGGTTAACGATGCGCCGAAGCAACAGGCGGGTAAAAGTCCTAAGCGTTTCAAGCTGTAACACAGAAATAGTAAGGCTATGAAAAAATTAAGAGCAAATATGGACAGGTACTTTGACAAGCTGGACGAACGTTGGCGGGCGTTGCCCTTGCGCAAACAGCACCAATATACGCTGTACTTCTTTGTGGGTTATCTGCTGCTTACCGTAGCGGTCATTGGCAAAGTGATGTACGATACCTCAAAGTCCGGTAACGGTATGGTCATAGAGCATATCGAAAACCCTGTCCTTAAAAGTAAAAACCCTGCAAGGTTGCAGGATAGTGTATCAACAATTTTAAAAAATCAGATTTATGAAAGAAAATGAAAAAAGGGTCAGCTTTCTCGTTGAGGGAGAAGACCAAAACGGAGCATCAAATCTGCCGGATAATAAAAAGAGCAATAAGGATAAGCTCAAAAAGCCAATCATTTTCCTTTTGATGGGCGTGGTATTTCTCGGCTGTATGTACCTCATATTTAAACCGTCTAAAGATAAAAAGGCAGTTGAAAATATCGGGCTGAATGATGCTGTACCGCAGGCTACCGGAGCAGGGATGCCCGATGATAAAAGCAAGGCGTATGAGCAGGAAATGCTCGAACGCAAAGAGCAGGAAAAGCGCAATGCACTGACCACGCTTTCTGATTATTGGAATACTGAAGATACTGCATCTGCTGACAATGAAGAAAGTTTACCTGAAGAAGATGAAGAAAGCAACGGCTTTGGGGGTGGTGGCAGAAAATCGGGACGAAACGGAAATTCTGTATTGAACAGTTACCGTAATGCACAAAGCACGTTGGGTTCATTTTATCAGGACAACAATTCGGAAACAATGGAATTGCGTAAGCAAGTGGACGAACTAAAAGCAAAGTTGTCGGAAAAAGATGTGCCACCTGTGGCCACCGTTGACGACCAACTCAAATTAATGGAGAAATCCTATGAAATGGCAGCAAAGTATCTTCCGCAAAATGCCAATACCGGAAATGCTGCTCCTGCCAATGGTGCAACTACTGGGGCTGCGGGTGCTAACCAAAAAGAGCAATTTGTATCGTTCACACCAACAAGAAAGAACATTGTATCAGCCTTGTACCGTGAACCGTCGGACAGTGCCTTTGCAGCCGATTGGAGCCAAACAAAAAACCGTGGGTTTTATACCGCAGGTTCAATTGAACAGGCGGTACAGCCTAAAAACAGCATCAAAGCCTGTGTACACGAAGCCCAAACGGTAGTTGGCGAAACAGGTGTGCGTTTACGCCTGTTAGAGCCTGCTAAAACTCCGCAGCGTACCATCCCCAAAGGAACGATTGTAACGGCTAATGCAAAATTTCAGAATGGCAGGTTGCAATTAAAAGTTACCTCCGTAGAACTGGAGGGCAACATCATCCCGGTAGATATTACCATTTACGATTTGGACGGGCAACAAGGTTTGTACGTTCCGTATTCGCCGGAAATGAATGCCCTTACTGAAATGGCGGGCAATATGAGCCAGACCGGAGGAACAAGCGTAATGCTCACGCAGAATGCCGGACAGCAGGTGGCGGCTGACCTTAGCCGTGGCGTGGTACAGGGTATTTCGGGCTATTTCGCCAAGAAAGTAAGAACGCCAAAGGTTACGCTGAAAGCAGGCTATCAGGTCTTCCTTGTATCTAAAAAATAATGTTGAACTCAAATAAATAAAACAATGAAAAATCATTTAAAAACCTTTTGGGCTATTGCTCTGATACTCGGCTTTGCCGTAACAACTTATGCACAGGATAGTGCAACTGCAAAAACACCGCTTGCATTGGGCAAGATAGAACCGTACCGTATGGAAGTTACCTACGATAAAACGTCGCACCTAATTTTCCCGACCGCCATTCGTTACGTGGATTTGGGCAGCGAATACCTGATTGCGGGGAAAGCCGAAGATGCCGAAAACGTTTTGCGTGTAAAAGCATCAGTAAGGGACTTTGAGCCTGAAACGAATTTCTCCGTTATCACGAATGACGGGCGTTTTTACAGCTTCAACGTGTATTACAGCTCCTACCCGGAGGCATTGAGCTACGACCTGCTCACAATGCAAAAAGCGGTGGATAAAGCCAACGGTAACGACGTGCTTTTCGAGGAACTGGGCAACAATTCGCCCTCACTGGCAGGCTTGTTACTGGAAACCATTTACAAGAAAGACAAGCGCATTGTAAAGCATATCGGGGCTAAAAGTTTCGGCATTCAGTTTATCCTGAAAGGGATTTACATACACAACGGCAAATACTATTTCCATACGGAATTGAGAAACCGTACCAATGTGCCTTTCGAGATTGATTTTATCAATTTCAAAGTCGTGGATAAAAAGGTAGCCAAACGCACCGTAGTCCAGGAACGCCCTTTAACGCCTTTAAGAACTTACAAGCCATTGGACGGTATTGCCGGAAAATCGACCGAACAAAATGTTTTCCTGTTAGACCAGTTTACCATTGCCGATGATAAGGTGTTGCTGATTGAGATTTTCGAGAAAAACGGCGGCAGGCATCAAACATTGCAGGTCGAAAATTCCGACCTAATCAAAGCCCGTTTGATTGACGATATGCACCTAAAATTTTAATAACCCTTTAAAGCAAGAATATGAAAAAGTGTATCTATACCGTGCTGTTTGTCCTGATAGGCATCACGGCTGCACAGGCACAAAGGATGCTGCCGAAGCAGAAGGGATTGGAAATAAGTGCAGGTGTATTGTCCAATGATAAGATTGGCAATGATTACTACATCAGCGCAGCAATGACCATAAACGGTAAAAATGGTAATTACCAGCTTTGGGCGTTGGAATATACCCACCAGTACCACGATTACAAAGACCTGCGCATACCGCAGGAAACCTATTCCACAGAGGGCGGTTACAGCTTCTTTTTGTTGGGAGATGCCCGTAAGAACATTACGCTGAATTTCGCCGTAACGGGCGTGGTCGGTTACGAAGCCATCAACCGGGGCGAAGCGATGCTGTACGACGGTGCGAAAATATTGAGCGAAGATAATTTTATCTACGGAGCAGGCGGTCGCCTCATTTTTGAAACCTACCTGTCCGACCGTTTTGTATTAGTCCTACAAGGGCGTACAAAAGTTTTGTGGGGGACGGATCTGGAACAGTTCCGTCCATCCGCAGGTGTGGGATTAAAGTTTAACTTTTAAAACGTAAAACAATGATAGCAATATTCAATAAATTCAGAATAGGATTACTGCCATTATATGTATTCCTGACAATCCTCACAGCTTCGGTTACGTTGGTATCTTGTAGCAAAGATGATGAACTCGAAATACAGAACAATTTTCCTTTCGAGGTCAATGTAATGCCAGTGCCTAAAGATGTTGCCAATGGGCAGACAGTGGAAATACGCATAACCATACAGCGGAGCGGTAATTACAGCAATACGCAATACTATCTCCGCTATTTCCAGTTTGACGGACAAGGCACACTTCGGTATTATGATGAATTGCCGTATCTGCCGAACGATTTGTATTTGTTACCAACTGAACAATTCAGGTTGTATTACACTTCAGCATCTGCCGTATCGCAGTCCTTTGACGTTTGGATTTCGGATAGCTTCGGGAATGAAAAGCAGATAACTTTTCAGTTTAACAGCAGCGATTAAAAGTAGTATGTCGTTTCATAAAAACGGCTTATCTGATTGGTAAGCCGTTTTCGCATTATGTACACGTCGTTTACAGGGTGAAACAAATATTTTTCGTAAATTCAGACAGTGGAAATAAAGTGTTTTTGTTATGGTCGCATCATTGGTTATAGGTATCATATTTTTGGTTGCAGGCTTGGGACTTCGTTACTGGATTAACCGGAGAAAGTTTTACAGGCGCAGCCCTATGGGAGCAGAGGGTTTCTCATCTTATGAAAGTTCGGTTTTCATTAAATTGATTGGAAGGGTTGGTAAATGGATAGCTTACGCACTGATTATTTTCGGGCTGTTATCGCTGTGGGTTTACTACCGTGAGAAAAAGGAAAAACAACAACAAGAGGAAGTAAAAAATGAACAGCCAAGCCCAATAACAAAGCATAATTAAATTTGTGATTTAACTATTTTTGCAGGTTAATAAATGTACTATCTGTAATATGGGACGCAACATAAATTAAATATATAAATAATGTCTATATATCAGGATATTTTAAACTGGTCACAAGGTGGCAGACAAGCGTTTGTCCAAGATGCTTTACGAAGACTTGTTACATCAACAACACTTACACAAAACGATATTGATGAACTTGTTCAATTAGTGAAAAAAGAATGCGGCGACAATACAATAGCTTTAAACCCTATTCCGCTTGACAGCACTCACATTCCAACAACAACTGCGACAATTGGAAGTTATCCCAAACTAATTAGCCTAAACAACCCGATTAATATTTGTGCCTTACACAATCAAGGAGGTTTACAATTTTCCAATACGGGTTTGACAGTAGTTTATGGCGGAAATGGTTCGGGGAAATCAAGCTACTCACGTATTTTGAGAAAGCTTTGTTGGAGCCGAAATCCAAGCGTTACACTAAAAAGAATGTTTTCAATCCATCCTCTAATCAACAACAAGTTGATTTTGTTGTAGAAAACAATGGTTCAAACATTAGTTTTTCTTGGACAGAAAATAGTCCGAGTAACCCTATCCTTAATTCAATTTTTCTTTTTGACAATGATTGTGGAGATATTTACATCAATAATGAAAATCCTACAGAATATAAACCTGTTGGAATTGATGTTTTAGAAAAGCTGGTTTCAACTTTTGGAAGTATTTCGCAAGCATTTAGTTTGTCTGTTGCCTCATACATTACACAAAAACCAGAGTTGCCACAAAATTTACTTCAATCCTCCACAGGACAATGGTATGGAACGATAGAAAATTTACAGCGAGCTAACGTTGATTCATATATCCAATTTACTCAAACAAACATTGATAGAAAGCAAGAACTTACAAACTTAATAACAGCACAAAACCCCCAGCAAAATATTACGAATTTAAACAGTCAAAAAGGTCGAATCAGTAACTATATTCAACAATTACAACAAATAGAATCGTTATTCAACGAACAAAAAATAAACGAAGTAAGGGCAAACAGAACCACTTTTGAAAGCGTAAACGAAGCGTATCAAATTGCTACTACAGAACTACAAAATATAAACTCGTTGGAAGGGTTTGGTACAAATCCTTGGCGAACATTGTGGGAAGCAGCAAAAAATTATGCTCATAGTTCAAATCTGTCAGACGGTCAAACTTTTCCCTCTTTAATTTCATTGGAAAAATGCGTGTTGTGCCAACAGGAACTTGATGAAGCAGCGCAACAAAGATTGACGACATTCAATCAATTCGTTTTGAATGACGTTTCAACGCAATTAAACGCAATTAACCTTACAATCCAACAAAAACATAACTTATACAATTCATTAGTTATCCCGCCTATTGAAAACCTGACAGAATTAGAACAGTTTATACCAGATTTCAGAACGAACTATACTCAATTTTCTGATTCTGTTTCCACATTCAGAAATTCAATCATCTCATTTTTACAAAATGGTGGTGAATTGAACATCAATTTACAATCTCTGACCCCAGAGATAACAAATATAATTCCGAACATTGATTCTCAAATTGCACAAAACACCCAACTTGTACAAAATAGAAATGCTTTAGTTGCTGAACTTAGTGAGCTAACTGCTAAAGAATTTTTGTTTAACAACAAGACGACAATTCTTCGATATTTCGATGAATACAAATACAAATCTTGGATAAGTCATTGTCAATCGCAACTTACGACTACTGCAATCTCACGAAAAATTGGCGAGTTAATGGAAAATCAAGCTGTGAGTTTGCAACACCAAGAGTTTATTTCACATCTTAATTTCTTTAATCGTGATTTGGCAAGTAAAGTTTTGATTTCAAAAACGAGAACCAGTCAAGGAAATACATTTCAAAAATGCGGTTTGAACGGTATCAATGATTCAATCAATTCAATTCTAAGTGAAGGTGAGCAAAAACTTATTGCCTTGTCTAATTTTTTAGCTGAATGCACGATAGACAATCGTCTGAACACAATCATATTTGATGACCCTGTTACGTCATTAGATATGGATTATAGAGATAAAATTTCAGATAAAATTGTTCAACTTTCCCAAAACCGACAGATAGTTGTATTTACTCACGATTTATCATTTTTACGCCTGCTTATAGATACACATAAAGCAATCACGTCAGTGGATTGCGCGATAATAGGAATTGACAAATACAATGGGGTAAGTGGTATTGTTACAGATGAAATTCCATATTTAGCTAAAAATGTACAAGAAAGAGTTGATTCTATCCGAAGAATATTATCCGAGCACGATGCTCTTGCATTAACTGATGCACACGGACGAGAAACCAAACTTGATTCTGCAAGAAAAAGATTTAGGATGTTGTTGGAACGCTCTGTTGAGGAAGTTTTATCCAATAAAACTTACGAGCGGTTTTCTAAAAACATTCATTTAAAAAAGGGTAATTTATCAAGCTATATCGTCACAGAGCAAACAGACGTTGACTTTCTTTTAAATTTATTCGGAAAATATTCCGTGACGGAACACGATGGAGGGACTTCAACAATTCCGCTATTACCAACTAAAACAGAAATTGACCAGGATGTTACAGATTATTCTAATTGGAAAAATGGCTTTAAAACTAAATTACGGACATTCCAAGCGACATACAATTAAATAAGTATTTCCAAATAGTAGTAAAATCGGATAACCCAAAAGGTTATCCGATTTTTTGTTTATGGCAAAAGTAAACCGCCAAACACTACCTCTCAAAGCCAAACCCTGCAACATTCCCTATCACTACTACAAGCCTTTATAAATTCGACTTCCACAGAAAAAATGAGCAGATTATGGAAGTTATCGCAATACAAAAGTCCGCATTGGACGGAATGAATAATGGGCTACGGGAACTTTTGGAACTGACCGAAAATGCCACGAGAAAATACACGCCTATTTTCAAAGAAGAGAAGTGGCTCGATAACCAAGAAGTATGTTTGATGATGAACATAACCAAACGGACTTTGCAGACCTACAAGGACAAAGGCTTATTGCCCTATTCCCGACTAAACCGTAAGAATTATTATAAACGCTCGGACGTGCAGGCTTTGCTCGAAGCCGGACAGCCGTACAATACTACCGAAAATGGATTTATTCACGAATGACAATGAAGAAATCATTGTCCATCAGGAAATGATAACGCAACTAAGAAACCGTATCGAAAGCATATTGAAAAACTACCGCCCTGTAATGAACGGCGAAATATACCTTTCGGGCGAAGATGTGTGTAAGTTGCTCCATATCAGCAAACGGACTTTACAGCAATATCGTGATGATAATATCCTGCCGTATATACAAATAGGCGGTAAGATTATTTACAAGGAAAGCGATATTCTGACAATACTGGAACAGAATTATATTTCACATAAAGCAGTTTTACCGTAACCTTTTTGTATTATATGCTATCAAAAAGGAAAGAGTTCAGTATCTTTGTTATCGAAAATATAGAAAATACTTAAAGTGTTTTTGCTTTAAGTCCCACATTGAAAACTGGTAATTTTTAAGACAACGGGACAGATAAGTAGGAACGCTCACGTCATAGGCGTGGGCGCTCGCTTATTCGTTGTCGGGTATACCAGTGCCTCAATGTCGGTAAGTGTAGTTTGCCTGCGCCTTCTTTTTTGTGCGGGGCTACATCAACACAAAAAAGGTATGATATGGAAACTGGTACAGCACAACAAAGAATTACTCTTGCCTTTATCAATGATAACAGTCCGATTTTGGATTTGACCTGTGATAACCTCGTTGCTTCAGGGCTTGAAGTATTATTTCGTTCGGAAAACATTGAAGACGGATTATCTCAATTATCAGCATTAAAAGAGCTTCCCAAAGTTTGTATTATAGACCTTGATTTTTACAACAAGAATGTGCTTGAGCAGCTTCAAAAATTAAGAACGCAATATCCAACCATTAAGTTGATTGCCCATAGCGATATTGATACAGAAAAAACAGTAAAATCTCTTTTAGAGATTGGTTTTGCAGGTTATCTGCTTATTGGCAGCGATGCAGATGATTTTAGAAAAGCCATTGAAGTAGCGACCAAGTAACTATTAGCAATCATTTTCGTATCCGAATTTCAATGATAAATTTTATTAAATTTCATATATAATACCGACAATCTTATTATTATCTAATGTAATTGTCATTTGTTCATATTTAAGATTGAACTTACTTCCTTTGTCAACTGAAGAAGGAAAATATTTTACACCAATAGTGACATTGGGCAAATTAAAATTCCAAGATGACCTAATTTTAAAATCCTTGCCGCATAATTCTTGTTCGGAAGAACTAAGGTATTCTTTGAATTTTGAAATTCCTTCGACTTCAAAAATGGTTTTCCAATTCTTACGTTTCTCAAAAATTATTTGTTCGTCAAGATGTTTCAGAATATTACTTTCATCGGAGCTATTACAAGCATTTATAAAATCACGGATGATTTTTCGAGGTAGCTTTTGAATTTCTCTGATTTCTTTCTTTTTGTTTTCAAGATATATGTTAAAATCGTTTTCTACAACATCAGATATTTTGTAAAATCCCCATTGGAAAGCCTCTTGAGGAGATTTGTAAAGTTTATCTTTTAAAATTTCAGCATTGCCATCCTCATTTTTTGTTTTGAAGTCATCTAACAACAAAAAACCTTTTTCATCGGTGGTTTTGTTAATGCCATCCACAATATTAATAAAGTAATATTCCTCTTTGTCTTCAAATAAAACTTTGATTTTAGGGCTGAATTTTTCAGGTTTGCTTGCTGAGGTTTTTACAAGATATTTCGTTTCATTTAATGGATTTTCAATCTGTCTTCCCCAACCATCAGTCGATAATTCAGACTGGTATCTCATTATTTGAATTCTTATTTCTTTTCGCCCTTTTTCAAGGTTTTTAGTAAATTCATATCCTGGGAAACTATTGAGAATTGCTGTATCCAATTCCCATTCTTCATAATCGCTCGTGAAATTTATTTGATAACTAAATTCATATTCTCGTATGTAAATTGGAAATTGAAATTTGTTTTCGATAATTTTTTGTTCTATTAAATTAATATCAGGCTTTCTGTTTACTGTTATTGAAATTTCAGTTTCTATCATTACTTTGATTTAGCGATTTGTAATTGTTGACAAATTTCAAATTTAATCAATTAGAAATTGTTTGATAGCTTACAAAAAAAACAAAAGACAAAATTAACCAAGCGACGTTCTTTTGCTTCTTTTCTTTGGTTGCTGTGTGGAAAGAAAAGAAGTCATTACAAAACAAATAATGGGATACTGAATATCCCACACAATAATATCGTAACCTATTTTGATAAAATGTAAAATGGGGAAAGTGCAGAGCGGTTGCATTTTGACAAAGGGGTTACACCTATTCAATGCAAAAAGACTGTTCCGACCATCGGAAGGATCTGTCTTTTGCCGCCTGACTTTTCGGGTCAGGCGGTTTGTTAATTTTTCGGGTTATTTAACCCTACTTTTAAAGCTAATAATTTCTCGTGTATATCTGCCCAATATGCCTGTCTTTCCTTATCGCTTTCAACGGGTGGGTTATGCTGATATTCTTTGTACCACCCAGTTTGCCAAATACCTTTTTTAAGGTCAGTAACTTCAATCCAATTTCCGTTTTTATCTCTGATTTTCATTGTGCTGAATTTTTCTGATTAAGCAATTAACTTGATTAATGAAAACTCTTCCGTCCAAAATTCTTCGCTCGTATGCTTTCCGTATGCTGTATAGTAGCCTGTACCGTTTGCCCGCAATACAAGCCTGAAACAATCCAGTCGGTTTTCAGGAACGGTAAACGTTTCCTGCTCTTGCTCGTCAAGCTCCACGAATACCCATTCCTTACCGTTTAGCATTTCTTCAATGTTCGGGTTATCGTCTTCGCCTGTACTGTAAAAATCTACTGCCGTATCATAGTAGTTCATTGAGCAGAAATAAGAATTGCCCTCTAACGGCTTAACCAGTGCAAGCCGTTTTTCCTGTTCTTTTTCCATTCTTCGGATAGGTGGATAATTGCAAACCCGCAATTATCCCATTCGCTGTTAGTATTGGCTTTAACCAAAATATGTGCTGTCGCCTTATCTGATAGTTTCATCGTTCTAAATTTTAGTGGTGTTTAACTGATTTTCGATTTTACGTTCTAATAGGGTGTCGAGTATTTCCCATTCGCTGTCGTACTCCTTGCCCTCAAAATGGTAGGTATCTGTTTCCTCGTCTAATTCGTAACTGTCAAAGTCCTGGCTATCTAAGCAGGTGTCGTTTAGTATGCCGTTTTCAAATATTGCCTGACCATATACTAAGCATCCTAATTCCTCATAGTCCTGTGTGAAATTCACTTTGAAATGTTCGGCTATCTGCTTTACCGCTTCCGTGTTTGGCGACCATTTTGTTTCATACTGAAACACGCCCGCACTTTCATTATCCTGACTGATATTGTAGAAATAATCTCCGTGCGTGTCCTGTACGAAATCGGGTAATTGCCCGCAGTCGTCTTTATGTTCCTGTTCAGCCATTGATTTGAATAGCTGTGTTATCTGTTCGATTGCTTCGGGTGTTCCCTCAAAAATAACCCAGTTGTTGCACCAATTAGCCATAATTATTTATCGTTTAAGGTTATCTGTAAAAATTTGTCGCTCCCGAAAAGCAGGTGTATCGCCTGTTTTAATTGCGGGTCGCATTGTGCATCATCTGTATATTCAATCAGGCAGTGAATAGCGAAAATTGAATTGTGTCCGTCAAAAAAATGGTCTGTAAACCAGTTCGGGCGTTTCCAAAGAGGTTCATTTTGGGCTGTTCCTTTTTGTGCATTCTGCACAAGCCTGTACCAAAATTCAGCGGTGAAAAATCCCTTTTGATACCAACCCTCACGGAATGCTGTTTCATTTTGCAGAAAGTAGTCGCATTGCGTTTTTATAGCGTTTTGCAGGTTCTCCAGTTCTGCGGGAAAAAGTTTGCACAACAAGCCCGCTTTATCGAGGTTGTCCATTTTATCTAATGCTTTCATATCTTTTATTTTTAGTAGGCGACCACCTTTGCAGGCAGTCGCCTTTGATGATTAATTGAAGTTGAAAATCTCTGCTCCTGAATAGGCAAAGTCTGTACACAGTTCAAAGGCTTTTTGTGTCTTTAGCTGTGCTGTACCGCCCATTACAATGGATTGTAGTTTGGCTTCGCCATCCCTGTAATTGCGTACATTCTGAAAGTAACCTGTAACGGCATTGTAAGTCCCGAATAATGTGCCTTTGGTAGTTGCCATTTGTTGGGTGTCGCTTATCATAGCGTATTCAAAGGCATCATCTACGGTGTTTTTGAACACGGTGGAAACTTCATCTTCCGCACCTTTTTTGAGCAGGTTAAACGTTTCTTTGTTCGGGCAAAGTGCCAACTGGATTAGCTTTCTTACTTCTCGGTCTGTTACCCTTACTTTAGCCCAGTCATTAAAAATGTTCTCTAACTGTGTGCTTAGGGTGTTGGCAAGTCCCATAACCTTGTGAGCGTTTTCAAGGCGTTGTTTTGCTCCTGACGTGTGTTTGATACGCACTACGTTGGTCATACTCCGCAATGAAGCGTTAAGGGTGTTTTGGCATACGATACGGATAGGGGTAAATGCTGCGGTAATACTTCCGCTACCGTCGTGGCTTGTGGTTAAAAAAATGTACTTTTCTGTTACGTCGTCGCCGTTACCTACTCGGATATAGTCGGGCAGCTTGGCAGTGATAAAAATGCGTTCCCCGTTGCCCAATGCTCCTGCGGTTTCGTACAATATTCCCTCGCCTCCGCCTACAATAGCATCAAAGAAATTGAACGCCTCACGGTTTTGTACGATATGGTAGTCTTTGCCTACTACGCCTAACGGTCTATTAGTGTCTGTGCGGAGTGTTGCGAAACTGTTAGGTACTAAAATGTCATTAGCTTCAATTAGTTCTCCGCTGTCGCCTATGTTCATCGTTCTGCCCTGTGTAAACAGTGGGGATTTGATAACCTCGTAATCTAAACCTGCGTGTACGATTGCTTCCTCGCTTGTTGGGTACTGCTCTACGATTTGCCCCAAACCGTGCCACGCTTTTTGTTGGACGCTAAAGAATGAATGACGTCCTGTTTGCTCGTTGAAATTGATGTTGTGTGCCATAATGCTAAAATTTTGATGTTTGAAAAAATGTTATTTACTCACTCGCTTTTCTCGTTTCCCGCTTCCCGTTGTGGTTTGCTCCGCTTCGCTTCGCATAAATTTTTCCAAAAGAAAAACCGGAAAAAAGAAAGCAGATAATCCAAGCGGGCAACAGCGTAAAACCGAAAGGAAACGGAATAAGTCCCGGAGGGTGGCAAGGCAACACATAGCAACTCGGCGAAGCCAGCATTTTGCCTTGCCATTATGCCGTAGTCTTTTGGTTGGGCGTGTGGGGTGGCTGCCCGCTATAACTTAGCTGCCTTTTTACCGGTTGATTGTGGAAATTTTCTGTTCTAAATTTTATGGCATTAATGACCAGGCTACGATAGCCTGTAATAGAGATTTGAAAAACGGAATAGCAGGGAGCGTTAGATTGGGATTTCGTTTTTCAATTTTCTATTTCGGAAGTAGGTAATAAGCTCTTTACAGCGTTGGATTTCGTAGAGGAAAGTAATGTGCTTTACCTACACAAAATGTACAGGCATAAAAAAAGCAGAACCGTTAAGTTCTGCTCATTGTGATTAGATAAAAGCTGATTAGATTGCCATCATAAACGCTTCTTCCATTGCCTTGAATTTAGGGGTAACTAAATCCATATCCTTACTGATTTTTTGGCTTGTGATTTTAGCATAAATCTGTGTGGTGGAAATGTTTTTATGCCCCATCATTTTGCTAAGGCTTTCAAGTGGTACGCCCTCGGTCAAAAACATTGTTCCGAAAGTATGCCTTGCCGTGTGAAAGGTTACTTTTTGCTCCGTAATGATTTCTGCCTTTTCAACCAGTTTACCTATGTGCGTATTGCAGGTTGCATTGGTCGGAACCGGAAAGATAAAATCATTCCTTGTCGTACCCTGATATTTCTCAATGATACGTTTAGGGATTTCCATTAACCGAACATTGGAAGCAATATCTGATTTCTTTCTCCTGCTGATAATCCACTGATGACCGTCAAAGAATGATTGAATGTTGTTCCTTGTCAGTTTCTTAATATCCGCATAAGCAAGCCCTGTAAAGCAACTGAAAATAAACAGGTCTTTTACCAGTTCATACCGTGGGTGCGACGGTACGCACATCATCAGCTTTTCAACATCTTCTTTCAGGATATAACCCCGGTCGGTTTCTTCCATATTAATTTCATAATCCTGAAACGGATTATCACGTATCAAGCCCTTTTTAATAGCCAGTTCCACAAGGGCTAATACAGGCATCGTGTACACCCAAACCGTATTATGCGAAGACTGTAAATCGTACCGGAGGTAAAAATCAAACTCCCGGATAAAATCGCCAGTCAATTCCCGAAAAGCCATATCATCACGATGATATCGTTCCTTTATAAACGTGGTAAGATGATTGTAAACTGTGATATACTTGTTGTAGGTGCTTTGTGAGCGTTCTTCCTTTTCAACCAATTTTTTAAAATCCTCATTTTGGTCGTTGAATACTTTAAGTATTGCATCATCCATTACACCCACACCTAAAAACGACAGCTTTACTTTTTGGGCGGTCACAAAGCCCTCGTGCTTCAGCATATCTTCATAAATCTTGTCGATACGCCCACGTATGTTATCCAGTTTTTTATTGATGCTTAGTGCCTGCGCACTTTTGCCCTGTACTCGTCCGTGTTTTAAATCCCAGTTATTGGGGTTTATTTCTAACTTTGTTCCGAAAGTTTTAGGGGTTCCGTCAATGGTAATACGTGCCATAATCGGGGCATTACCGTTCTTTTTCAGTTCGTTCTTTTTCAAATAGAAAAGCAGTTTGAACGTCGATTTTTTTGTCTGTTCCATAACTCAAATGTTTAACGTTTAAAATTAAATTACATTGAGTTACAAGGGAATGTAGAAATGGGTGCAAAAAGCTGAAATATAATCAGTTAAACTATGTAGTTACCTTTATCAATCGGTAACGAATTAGTAACTTAACCTTGTCATTTTAAGCCCAAAACCTATCAGACACCGACTTCCTAACTAAGACTACTGTTTTTATAAAGCCTTGTATAGCAAAGGTTTTAACCGTTTTGCTTATTTTTGCTTTTTACTAATCTTTTTTACTAAAAAAGTGAATAAATAGCATAAGAAGAATAAATAAGCTGTTAAAATAATGAGTATTAGAAGCAAATATGAACATGAAAATTCAATAATTCCCTCTTAAGTTAATTTTGGAGTTATTTCTCAGGAAAGGAATGTTTTGTTTTTATGTAGGACAGCCACTACAATAAAAAACAGAAATTTACGAGGCGGCAGGTCTTGTTTGAAAATTAATTTTCAATAATTATTGAAAATTCAAAAAATATAATTATATTTGTATTAGAAATTTAAAAACGAAATATAATGCAACTTTCAGAAGCTAAAGAAAAATACATTCAGACCTGGGGAACGTTTGCTACCAATTGGGGCATCAATCGTACAATGGCGCAGGTACATGCTTTGCTTTTGGCAAGTGAAAAACCGCTTTCTACGGATGAGGTCATGGAGCAGCTGGAAATTTCAAGAGGAAATGCCAATATGAATCTCCGGGCTTTGATCGACTGGGGAATCGTAAGAAAAGAATTTATCAAAGGAGACCGGAAAGAATATTTCGTGGCGGAAAAAGATGTCTGGTATCTTTTCAAACAAATCACCAAGGAACGCAGAAAAAGAGAAATAGAACCCGTTATTACCTTTTTAGAAGAATTAAAAAATATTGAAGACAAAGACTCTGAGGGAGCAAAAGAATTCATCAAGTTAATGGAAGATTTTAGCTCGGTAACCGGGAAGATCAATAATATTATGGATCTGGCGATTAAAAGTGACGATCATTGGCTGGTTGGGAAAATTACCAACTTGTTGAAATAGAAAAAGGATGAAAATCCTTTTTTATTTCAATTTAATTTTCAAAAATTATTGAAAATATAATATTTATAAAATGTTTAATATTGTTTCATATCTGCTTTTTCTTTTGATCAGCTCATACATCACGATTGATGTGGGAAGGAGATGTTATCATGCCGGAAAAACCTATCTGAAATATTTGCTTCACGATGAAAGCCTTTGTCTTACAATCAACAGGATACTTTTAGGATGCTACTATCTGTTCAACTTGGGGTATATCGCTGCTAGTCTTAGGGTATGGGATAAAATCAATACCATAGAAGAAGCCATTACAACACTGGCAATCCGCATCGGAAGTATTGTGATGATCCTTTGTACACTCCACTATGTAAATATTTTTACCCTCTATTTTTTGAGAAAGAAATTAACCTTAAAATAATACTACGATGACAACTACAAAAGCATTTATGATTGATATCTTTCATCAGAAACAAGACATTGCCATGGCAACCAATTCTCTGTTCAAAATCTATGTATAATTGAATTTTTTCAGATTGAAACTACAGAAAGGCTGGTGGTTGCTTTAAGCAAAAAGATTGGTGGATTTTCTATTTATCTCGGCCTGATGATGCTTTTGAATCTGATGCTGTTTTTGAAAGGCCGTAAACATGCGTTAAACAAAGACATAAAAATCAAATATGAAAACTTTGATATTTAAGATCTGGATGTATTTCACTTTCCGGGCACAAAACAAGAGAACAAGAGGAGATTTTCTTAATCTTTAAAATAAAAATACAATGAAAACGCTCAATAACCATACATTAATCTACGACAATGAATGTCCGATTTGTAACCTGTATTCCAAGGGCTTTACCCAGTACGGAATGCTTGATGAAAAGGGCAGGGAAGCTTTTACAGAAATATCGGTCGGAAATAAAAATCTCATAGACTTTGACCGCGCCAAAAATGAAATTGCCCTGATCGATCATGATCACAATAAAGTCGTATACGGATTAGACAGCCTTCTGCTGATCATTGGGAATTCATTCCCCACATTGGCAAAAATAGCCCGGGTGCCACCTTTGTACTGGTTTTTCAAAAGATTATATTCTTTTGTTTCCTACAACCGAAAGCAGATTATTCCTTCTCCCAAAGAATATACTGAAGAATCTTGCATTCCTGATTTTAATCTGAAATACAGAATAGCTTATATTGCCTTTGTCGTTTTTTTCTCGGCATATATTTTAAGCATATTCTCTGTAAAATTAGGACTGGGCTTGGAACAGAATTTTGGAAGAGAGCTATCCGTTTGTCTTGGCCAGATCCTTTGGCAGACCCTTTTCCTGAAAACTTATCTGAAAGAGAAACTCTGGGATTATCTGGGAAATATGATGACGGTTTCTTTACTCGGAACATTTCTGCTGATTCCTGCTTTATTCACCGGTTTTTCTCCTGTATTCTATTCGATGTACTTCGGAATTGTAGTTTTTGTGATGTTCTTGGAACATATCAGAAGAGGTAAGATTTTAAAATTAAATTACCTTCCTACCATTTCATGGATGATGTTCAGACTTACAGCGCTCGTGGTAATGATTATAATGATAATAAGTAACATAAAACTGAGTTAAACATGTCAAGAATCTATTTAGAAACCCTCATTCATGCTGATGTGGAAACTGTTTTTGATTTGGCAAGAAGCATTGATCTGCACCAGAAATCCACCTCCGGAACTCATGAAAAAGCAATTGCAGGCCGTACTTCCGGGTTCATTGAAAAAGGGGAGACGGTAACCTGGAGGGCAAAGCATTTAGGAATATATCAAAACCTTACAACCCAAATCATCAGTATGGAAAAACCCTCCCACTTTACCGATGTAATGCAGAAAGGAGCTTTTAAATCCCTTCACCACCAGCATATTTTTAAAGTAATAAAAGATAAAACTTTAATGATCGACATTTTTGAATTTGAATCCCCGCTTGGAATAATAGGAAAACTATTCAATACCTTTTTCCTTACCCGATATCTCAAAAGATTTCTTGTCGAGAGAAACGAGGTAATAAAAATCACAGCAGAAAAAATAACGAACCATCAAGTGTTGACTAAGCTGGGATAAAGTGAATGTTATGAAAATTTTAAAAAAATACCATCAAAACATACAAAAAACACCGTTATGAATTTTTTAAAAGCCGAATGGCGAAAATTAGCTATCATAAATTACGAAATTGATCCGCACATTGTAATGAAATATTTGCCCGCAGGGACAGAATTAGATTTCTATAAAGGAAAATGCTATGTCAGTCTGGTTGGGTTTATGTTTCTAAACACTAGGTTGCTAGGTCTTCCCATTCCTTTTCACCGGAATTTTGAAGAAGTAAATCTGAGGTTTTACGTAAAGAAAAAGAAAATGGAGTATGGAAAAGAGGTGTCGTTTTTATTAAAGAAATAGTTCCTAAGCCGGCTTTAAGCTTTGTAGCCAATTCAGTATACAAAGAAAATTATCACACCATGCCTATGAAAAATAGAATTCACGAAAAAGGTGATGAATTACTGATTCAATACTCCTGGAAAGATAAAAGCTGGCATTCAATTGAAATTGTAGCAGAAAATAAGGCACAACAGATGGAAATCGATTCCGAATTTGAATTTATTACAGAACATTATTGGGGCTTTACCAAAAAAGAAAACTCAACTTCTCAATATGAAGTCTGTCATCCGCAATGGAGCTGCTATCCCGTTAAAGAGCATCGGCTGGATATCGATTTTGGAAAAATTTACGGCCGGGATTTTGAGACCCTTAACCAACGGCAACCCATTTCAGTAATGTTGGCAGAAGGTTCTGAAATTGCAGTTCGAACAAAAAAATATATAAGTTGAATAATGCTGTTGGTAATAGTATTTGATATAAAACATTCCTAATTGTACAACAAACTTTAAATACTCAGATAATGAAAATAATCATAGCCGGAGGTACCGGATTTCTAGGTGAAAATTTAGAAAAATATTTTACAGAAAAAGGAAACCGGGTCTATATCCTTACCCGAAAACCCCGTCGTGAAAACGAAATCTATTGGAATGCAAAAACAGTAGGGGAATGGCAAAATATCTTAGAAAATGCTGATGTATTGATTAATCTTACAGGGAAATCTGTGGATTGCAGGTATAATGAAAAAAATAAGCAGGAAATTTACTCCTCAAGAATTGAAAGTACAAAAGTATTACAGGAAGCCATCGATAGCTGTTCCCAAAAGCCTAAAATTTGGATGAATGCCAGTTCTGCTACCATCTATGTACATTCAGAAAAGCATTTGAATACCGAGGAAAACGGGATGATAGGAGATGATTTTTCGATGAATATCTGTAAAAGCTGGGAGAAAGAATTTTTTACAACTAAAAATGAAGAAGTAAGAAAAGTAGCCCTCAGAACTTCCATTGTTTTAGGAAATAATGGAGGTGCTTTTCCAAAATTAAAGATGATTACCAAATTAGGATTAGGTGGAAAACAGGGAAGCGGAAATCAAATGGTAAGCTGGATTCATATTGATGATTTTTGCAGGGCAGTAGAATGGGTGATCAGTCATCAGGATCTTACAGGGGCAATAAATGTTACCGCTCCGGATCCCATATCCAATGAAGCTATGATGAGGAAACTAAGAAAACAGGTTAATGCGCCAATAGCACTGAATACTCCTGTCTGGCAGCTGGAAATAGCATCCGTCTTGATGGGTACAGAAACTGAATTATTATTAAAAAGCCGCAATGTATTTCCCGGGAAATTGCTTGAAAGCGGATTTCAATTTTCGTATGAAACCTTCGATATAGCAGTTCTTAAACTGTTCACAAGCTAAGATTGGTCAATTGAATAAGGATAATTAAATTAGTGGAAAATTATTCCACCATGCCTCTAAGACAAAAAGCCCAAACTATAATATTCTCCATTTGCATCAGTTCCGGACTGTTTGCACAAACTCACAATGTTTCTGCAGGCTATGTGAAACCTACAGATCCGATGGTTATTCAGAATTTGGAGCAATGGCAGGATTTGAAATTTGGTTTATTTATGCATTGGGGAACCTATAGTCAGTGGGGCGTTGTTGAAAGCTGGAGCTTATGCCCAGAAGATGAATCCTGGACGCAGAGAAAACCTGAACATGGGAAATCATACAATGAATATGTGAAAAATTATGAAAACCTTAGGACAACCTTCAATCCCGTAAAGTTTGATCCTGAAAAATGGGCAAAAGCAACAAAAAATGCAGGAATGAAATATGTTGTCTTTACCACAAAACATCATGATGGATTTGCGATGTTTGATACCCGGCAGTCAGACTATAAAATTACTTCACCCCAAACACCTTTTTCAAAAAATCCGAAAGCAGACGTTACCAAAGAGATTTTCAATACATTCAGGAAGGACGGTTTTAAAATCGGAGCATACTTTTCTAAACCCGATTGGCATTCCGATGATTATTGGTGGTCATATTTTCCTCCCAAAGACAGAAATGTCAATTATGATCCCAAGAAATATCCTGAAAAATGGGCCAATTTCAAGCAGTTTACTTTCAATCAGCTCAATGAAATAACCTCCGGTTATGGGAAAATAGATATCCTATGGCTGGATGGAGGCTGGGTACGGCCCTTTTACACAATTGATCCTAAAATAGAATGGCAACGAGCAATACAGCTGGAGCAGGATATTGATATGGATAAAGTGGGAACGATGGTTCGGAACAACCAGCCGGGGATTATCGTAGTAGACCGTACCGTTTCCGGAAAGTGGGAAAATTACGTTACCCCCGAACAGGCAATTCCCGAACAGGCTATGTCAATACCCTGGGAAAGCTGTATGACCATGGGAGACTCTTTTTCCTATGTTCCCAACGATCATTATAAATCATCCCAGAAAATTATTGAAACATTGGTTAAAATTATTTCGAGAGGAGGAAATTACCTGATGAATATTGCACCCGGCCCGAATGGTGATTATGATGCCACAGTGTATGAAAGATTAGAAGAAATTGCAGGCTGGATGAAAAATAACGAGTCAGCGGTTTTCTCAACAAGAGCTGTACAGCCATACCATGATGGTGATTTTTATTATACCCGGTCTAAAGATGGAAATATCATCAACGTATTTCACCTTAATGAGCAATCGGACTACACGGCTCCCGGGACATTGACCTTTAAAGTACCTGAATCCTTTCATCCTCAATCAGTGACCGTTCTGGGACTTCCGTCAAAAGTTCAGTGGAGCAGGAATGGAAATACCATCAAAATCAGGCTTCCCGAAGAAAGATCAAAACTAAAGTATGCACTCGCCGTCCAGATAAAAAAATAAAATATACAAAAAAGAGCAGAATGAATTCCTGCTCTTTTAAAAAAAAATAGGTGATTAAATCTTTAGTACTTTCTGGCCAATAAAAGATTCAGTAAAAATGTTCCTGTCCAGTTACTGTTATTGCTTCCGTTAGTTCCTATAAAATCAATTCTTGAAACAGAAACGGTAAGTCTGGTTCTTCCTGCCGTTCCATTATTGGCAAGACTTACAAATGATGCGGTAAATACATCGGGAAAACTTGAATTATTTCCCGCAGTAAGAATAGGGTACATATTATTTACGTTGAAGGGCGTTCCCTGATATTCATAGATTATAGTCATTCTGCTCGCATTAGAATAACTGGCCGTGTGAGCATAGGTTGTAGATGACTTACTGATGACCCACCAGATATCTGTTCCGGTTCCCGTATCGTACGAAGTATTGGTATGATTAGTCCAGTCTGCAACTCCCGGACTTCCATTTCCATGAGGCGGAATAGATAGCTGTGACCCGTAAATTTCCACATTGCTTGGTTTGGGAAGGACCGTAAACGATAAATCCCAGGTTCCACCGGTTGCGTTACTGTTATTAACCACTTCAGCATAAGCACCTAACGGAATCACAAAAGAGGAAACCGGAGTATTGTCGATTCTTAAAGTATTACCACTGGACGCCTGGAGGGTAATGTTGGAAGTCGAGATGTTTTTAATCTTATAAATTCTACCTGTATAGCTGGCTGTACCGGTTCCGATAACAGGAAGCGTAAAAGTTGCGTCACCTGTTCCACTATAGGTCAGGTAGTGGTCATTTGCCAATATACTGTAAGTGTTTGTGGTTACTTGCTTATAATTGGCTCCTAAGGATCCGTTCACCGCTAATGTACTATTTGGGATAGGAGTGTTAATACCTACCTGTGCTCCCAATGACAATCCCCAAAGCAAGACAATTGAATAGTATTTTTTCATAATAATATTTTTAATTTATGTTGCGTAAAATTATTAAAAAATAACTTATATGCATTAATTTAATGTAATTTTTATAATAATATTTATTAAATCACTTTTATGTGAGTTTAATATTTGAATGTAAAATAAAAAAACAGATGGGTATCTGTTCTTTTATTCTTTTTGTGATCATTAATAGACCTTTCTGGCAAGCAGAAGATTTAATAAGAATGTTCCTGTCCAGTTACTGTTGTTGGAACCGTTTGCACCAATAAAATCTATACGCCCTACAGATACGGTAAGCCTTGTTTTTCCCGAAGTTCCGTTATTCGCAAGGCTCACAAATGATGCGGTAAATACATCGGGATAACTTGAGTTATTTCCGGCTGTAAGAATCGGATACATATTGCTTACATTGAAAGGTGGTCCCTGATATTCGTAGACAATAGTCATTCTGCTTGTATTGGAGTATGATGCAGTATGTGCATTGGCCGTAGATGATTTGCTGATGATCCACCAGGCATCCGTTCCTGTTCCGGAATCGTAAGAAGTATTGGTATGGTTTGACCAGTCGTTAACCCCCGGACTACCTGCTCCGTGCGGAGGAATTGATAACTGAACACCATAGATTTCAACATTGCTTGGTTTTGGAAGTACCGTAAATGAAAGATCCCAGGTACCCCCGGAAGTATTACTGTTGTTCACCACTTCCGCGTAAGCTCCTGTAGGAATTACAAATGAAGAAACCGGTGTATTGTCTATTCTCAATGTATTTCCACCGGATGCCTGAATTGTTATAGCAGACGTTGAAATATTTTTGATCTTATAGATTCTTCCCGTAAAACTTGAGGCTCCGCTCCCCACTGCTGGAAGAGTAAATGTCGTATTGGTCGTTCCGTTATAGGTCACATAATGGTCTGTGGCAGTAAGTGTGTAGCTGGCTGCTGTTATCTGCTTATAATCAGCTCCCATGGATCCGTTCACTGCTAAAGTACTGTTAGGAGTTCTTGTATTGATACCAACCTGTGCGTTAATAAAAAGGCTTCCCAATAGAAAAATCAAAATACTTTTTCTCATCATATCTTATTTTCAATAATTTTTTTGCAAAATTAGTAAAAACAGGGTCTTTGAAAGGATTTTATTTGCGTATTTTTTAATAATGTGATTTAATTCATTGTGTGGTGATTTTATTTTTTTCCTTTTTTTATACTAACCTGCATGGAACTTCAAGATCTTCTGTAAGATAGTAGCTGCAGCATAACCGGTGATAACCATCAGCAATAATTAATTCCTGTTGACCTCTTACCAGTAAAATAGGGGAAAGCTTTTTGCTTTTTTCCACTTTTTTAAGATTTTCTTTAACATGGATATTGGTTTCCGGAAGTAGATCCAGCTTGCTGGCCCTAAGAATGTCTTTAGACTTTTTGGTAATGGTGGTAGCTTTTTTAAGCCGTTCCACGATTGCTTTTGCCTCTTCGGGGTCGAAAAGAAGTTCAAGATAATCCTGTGCGGCAGGAAAGTCGTGGTCTTCAGGTTCCTGCAGCCAAAGCTTATCCCTTGTCAGCGTATCTTTTTTTGCTGGTGTTTTCATAAATTTTTAATTAGGCTCTTATAAAATTAAAAAAACAGAAGATAAATATTGCTAGGCCCCGATCAATTAAATTATTTAAATTCACAATGGTTTATCAAACAGTGGGTTATATTGTATGAGCGAGATGGTGATCGTGTTAAATCTTAATTCTTTTCTTAAATGTTGGTATGATATATGTAGAATCACTACAAAACCAGAATGTTTTTAATCAATATATATCTGTTGATTGAATTTCATTTTAAAATAAAATATTATGAAAAAGATTTTAATTTCAACACTAGTAGTATTAGGTTTATCCATGAATGTTTCTGCCCAGAAACGACCTCCTGCACCACCACATCCTTCAAAAAGTGAAATGGTTAATATAAAAATGCAGGAACTCACAAAAAAGTACAATACAGAGAAAAAGCTTATTCTGAACCATCCGCTTGCAACCAAACAGATGAAAAGAGATCAGATGAAGGCTTTGAATAAAAGATTTGAGATGGAAAAACGATTGCTTCGTGAAGCGAGATAACAGGAATTTCTTATTATTCATAAAATCTTAAATACTTATTTCTGTCTTTTTAATTTTGATGTTTTTTTAAAGTAAAATAAAATTTATTGAAAGAGAATGCGTTTTGCATTCTCTTTCTTGTTTATAATTGAATAAATTAAGCCTGTTGATGCATTTTTACCTCCGTTTTCAGAAATGCAGAACATCCAATATTTTTCCTTAAATTCGCATAAAAATTTTTAAAGTAATGAATTACGATATTATTGTCATTGGAAGTGGTCCTGGTGGATATGTAACTGCGATCAGAGCAGCACAATTGGGTTTCAAAACCGCAATTATCGAAAAAGAAAACTTAGGAGGAATCTGCCTGAACTGGGGATGTATTCCAACCAAAGCTTTGTTGAAATCTGCTCAGGTTTTTCATTATATCAACCATGCTGAAGATTATGGTTTGAATAAAGTGGAGGCGAGCTTTGAGTTTCCTAATGTGATCCAGAGAAGCCGTGGCGTAGCCAGCAAAATGAGCAAAGGAATCGAATTCTTAATGAAAAAGAATAAGATCGACGTAATTCTTGGTACTGCAACTGTACAAAAAGGAAAAAAAGTTTCTGTAACTGATAAAGACGGTAAAGTAACCGAATATGCAGGTAACCATATTATTATCGCAACAGGAGCCCGCTCAAGAGAATTACCAAACTTACCACAGGATGGTAAAAAAGTAATCGGATACAGACAGGCATTATCTCTTCCTGAGCAACCGAAATCTATGATCGTTGTAGGTTCTGGTGCTATCGGGGTAGAATTTGCTGATTTCTATAACACAATGGGTACCAAAGTAACGATCGTAGAATTTATGCCAAACATCGTTCCTGTGGAAGATGAAGAAATCTCTAAACACTTAGAGAAATCTCTGAAAAAAATCAGGAATCGAAATCATGACAAACGCTTCTGTAGAAAGCGTTGACACAAGTGGAGAAGGCGTAAAAGCTAACGTAAAAACTGCTAACGGAAACATTACCCTGGAAGCGGATATCTTATTATCTGCTGTAGGTATTGCTGCCAACATCGAAAACATCGGTTTAGAAGAAGTAGGAATCCAGACGGATAAAGGAAGAGTATTGGTCAACGAATGGTACGAAACTTCAGTACCGGGTTACTATGCAATTGGTGATCTTATCCCGACTCAGGCTCTGGCTCACGTGGCTTCTGCTGAAGGAATCACTTGTGTTGAAAAAATTAAAGGAATGCATGTTGAGAAAATCGACTATGGCAATATCCCTGGATGTACATACTGCCACCCTGAGGTAGCTTCTGTAGGCCTTACGGAAAAGCAGGCTAAAGAGAAAGGATATGAAATCAAAGTTGGTAAATTCCCTCTTTCTGCAAGTGGTAAAGCAACGGCAAACGGAAATACAGACGGATTCATCAAAGTAATCTTCGATGCTAAATACGGTGAGTGGTTAGGATGCCACATGATTGGTGAAGGAGTAACAGATATGGTAGCTGAAGCCGTAGTAGCAAGAAAACTTGAAACTACAGGTCACGAAATCATTAAATCAATTCACCCACACCCAACCGTTTCTGAAGCGATTATGGAAGCTGCTGCGGCTGCTTACGGTGAAGTAATCCACATTTAATCTGAATACATACAGATATTACATACAAAAGCTCAGAGAAATCTGAGCTTTTTTAGTTATTTACAGTTCATCGGACTTAAACTACGCTTATAGACATAAGTTCAAAAATAGATCATATATCATCAGTATAAATTAAATAAATAAACTAATTATTGTTTTAAGATTGAATTTTTACACAAATCACCGTTTCGTTTTGTTAAAATAAGCTTAAAATCCAAATATTTATAAAAATTAATCTCATTATCTCCCTATGTTTTCATACATTTATTCAATGAATTTTGAGAAAGTAGGACTTGTTTTATCAGGCGGCGGTACCAAAGGCATCGCTCATGCGGGGGTATTAAAATTCTTAAAAGAGAAAAATATCAAAATAGATATTCTTTCGTGCTGTAGTGCCGGATCTATTGTTGGCTGCCTGCATGCGGTTGGTAAAACACCGGAAGAGATTCTGGAATTTTTTAATTCTGTTTACTTTTTCAACTGGAAGCATTTTACTTTTAATCAGCCGGGATTGGTATCTTCAATTATTTTCAGAAATTATCTTAAGCCAATTTTTCATGAAATGAAGCTGGGAGATCTGGATATTGAAGTTAAAATCGTAGCTACAGAATTAGTTTCCGGGACGCAGAAAATTTTTGACAAAGACTTTGAAATTGTCGATGCCATTATTGCATCATGCTCTATTCCGGGCATTACAACCCCATATTTTATAGAGGAACAGATGTATTGTGACGGAGGTGTTCTGAACAATTTTCCGGCGGATATTATCCGTAATGACTGTGATAAACTTATCGGAGTATTTGTTTCACCACCTACTGAAGCCAAAATTGAAGATCTGAATTCAATCAAAGCGATTGTTTCCCGCTCTTACGACCTGTTGTCTTACAGAATTGAAAAAATAAAATTTGAGTATTGTGACTGGTTTATTTCTTCCCAGAAATTATCGGGATATGGGGCTTTTGAACGCCGCAAGGGCAGGCTGGAAGAGATTTTTAATATCGGGTATGAAGCCGCAAAGGAGAGCTATGAGACCAGCAATTTCATCACCGAATTGAAACCATCCGGAACATAAAAAAATCCTGTATGAATACAGGATTTTACTTTTTATAACTAGTACTAGTTTTTCACCACAATTCCGTCCTGGCGTACAACTTCCTGATCATTCTGGTTATTGACGACCAGAGTGTACGGGGCTTTTTTAGCAGAATCTGTAAGATAATTTCTCCAAACCTGATAAGTATAACCGTCGTTATTAAACTGGATATAATAATTACCTCCTGTACCGTCAGGAACCAGTTCGCCGTCACTGATGATCATACTTGGTTTTGCCGTGATTTTTGCATTGGCATTCCATGACTGATACAGGTATTTACCATTGGGCTGTTTGTCAATTCTTATTTTAAACTTCTTCGTTTTAATAATGACAGTCTTAGGTGCTTGCTGGGAAGCAGAATAAGAGAATGTGCTGTGCAGTTTTGAATCATTCGGAGTCTCTTTAGCATAGGTAAAAGAAAACTGAGCTAAACAAAAAGCTCCTAATAAAAGATGCTTTATCATATGATGTTGGTTATTGGTTAACAGTTTAGATTCCATCAAATATGAAGCCATTGTAGATGGTTTGTTTTTTCCCGCAGATTTTACAGATTGCTCAGATTTTTATAACATTGCAGTTCACTTAGACTTCTTCATAAGTAAGTTTACTGTAAGAAAATCAGAGATTTCAAGCCTTCTGTGCACTTTTTAACCATAAAGTTTGTCACTTAAAAAACTTAAGTGTTCAAAAAACTTTTGTGTGGTTTAAAAAATTAAAAGAAAATATTTTTTAAAGAAGTTGTTTTACTTTGAAACTGCAGTATAATCGGCAAAAGCTTCTTCCAGGCTACCAAACCTTCCCTTAAATTCATCGATAGGGCAGTCCTGAAGGATATTCCCCTGGTGAATAAGAATCACTCTTGAGCATAATGCTTCTACCTCCTGCATAATATGAGTGGAAAGCAAAACGGTCTTTTGTTGTCCGATCTCTTTTACCACATTTCGGATTTCTATAATTTGGTTCGGATCCAATCCGTTGGTGGGTTCATCCAGGATCAGTAGATCGGGCTGATGGATGATGGCTTGGGCCAGTCCTACACGCTGTTTATAACCTTTCGAAAGTTGGGAGATTTTCTTAGACTTTTCAGGACTAATTCCTACCAATTCGATCACTTCGTCAACTCTTGATTCAGGGATTTTGTGGATATTGGCGACAAAGTGAAGATACTCCTTCACATACATTTCCAGATAAAGCGGATTGTTTTCCGGAAGGAAGCCTATTTTTTTCTTGCTTTCAATCTCATGGTCGGAAATATTCATCCCGTTAAATACAATTTCGCCCTGATCAATTTTCAGTGCCCCGACAATAGATTTCATCAACGTTGATTTTCCGGCACCGTTCGGGCCCAGCAAGCCGATGATTTCATTTTTGTCAATCGAAATATTGATATTGTTAAGGGCGGTTTGCTCTCCGAATTTTTTGGTCAAATTGATGATCTGAAGCGGCATAATGTTTACTGTCTTTTTGCAAAAATAAAATAAAAAAACTCATCCCGTAGAATGAGTTTTACAATATTTATAAATTATAATTATTTTCTTGATTTTTTGCTGCCTCCGCCGGATGCCGGAGCTGAGGTAGAAGCGGTATTAACACCTTTACCGGAGTTGTGGGCAGCAGCAGGTTTATCATACATGGCATACTTCCCATTGGTTCTGCCAAAGATTTTTTCCACTTGCTTTTGTGTCAGAAACTGTGATTTACCTACATACTTTCGGTTTTTATTGATGTATTGGATAAACTGTACGGTTGGCTGGCCATAGTTTCTCTCATAATGAAGTTCGATAATATCATTAGGAAGTTCTAAAATAACATTTTCACCGGGAAGCGATACAAAGCCTTCTAAAATAAGTTTGTACAAACCGGCTACATCTCCATTCAGGTTTTGAAACGAAAAAGCTCTGATGGTATTCAGATTACTGGTGTTCAGATCCTGATAATTGACGGTATATTTATCTTCTTTTTTGTATAAACCTACGGAATTATCTTTACCAATTTCAACCAGACTTTCATTTTTCAACACTTTAATCTGTGAGAAAACAGAAATACCGAACATACATGTAAGAAGTAGAATTATCTTTCTCATGGAATGAATTTTAATGTTTTATAAATTGGTACACTCATAAAAAAGCCCAAAAGCAATTTCATTCGTTTAAACAAAAGTAATACTTTTTTTTAATATTGGTAAGAAATGACTTGCCGACGATAAGACCTCCGTTAAACAGACAATAGAATGTAAATCACCTGTTTATTAATTTTCATAAATACTAAGCTTTTTAAGCAAAATATTTTTCTGAACAGAGAAGTATGATGTAATGTCTTAAAAATTAAAATATTATAAGGTTTAATTTAGAAAATTCAAAAAAAATTTACAATACTCTGTTTTTCGAAATAGCGGAGGTGAATGTTTCAGCCTCCTGCTTATAACTTCTTCCCACAGGAATATGATGAATGCCGAGATGGATTTCATGACTAGTAAAGGCGGTAACATATTGAGTATTGATGATAAAAGATCTGTGAATTCTGATAAAACCTTTGGAAGATAATGCAGACTCCAGATCAGCGATTTTACTCTTTGAAATGAAATGCTCTCCTCCCGATAAAGTTAACTTAATATCATTACCCTGGCTTTCGATATAAACAATTTCTGCAAGAGAAACCTTTCGCTGCATTCCCTCGGTTCTGATGATGATAAAACTTTCCGACGGATGGGTTGTATTTCTCAGTACACGTTCCACTGCTTTAAAAAAACGTTCAAAAGTAATTGGTTTCAGGAGATAATCTACCGCTTCCAGTTCAAAACCTTCAACCGCAAAATCACGGTACGCGGTTGTAAATATGGTTTTCGGTTTCCGGGATAATGATTTTAAAAAATCAATTCCGTTTAAATCTGGCATATGAATATCGAGGAACATCAGGTCGATCGCCTGGTTCTGGAGTATTGCATAGGCATCCATCGCATTTTCAGCTTTTCCGGCCAGTTTTAAATGGTTTATTTTGGAGATATGATTCTCCAATAGGTCAGCCGCCAGAGGCTCGTCATCTACAATGAGACAATTAATCATAGGTGGAAGGGGTAATGATTTCAATCGTAAAAATATTGTTTTCCCGTGAGATCTTGTAGGAAAAATTTTCACGGTAGTGATGTTGCAGTTGCTTTTTTACATTTTGTAATCCTATTCCTTTTTCATTATTTGGCTGAGTGCTGTTGTAGGTATTGGTAATTCTGAAGACAGATTGCTTTTGATCCGTTTCTGCTTCAATATGTATTTCCGTATGGCCTGCGTTTTTACCGGCTCCGTGTTTGAAGGCATTTTCAACCAGGGTAAGGTATAATAATGGTGGAATGAGAGTGGAAGAATGTAAAATGATCTTTTTGTTTACTTTTAATCTTTCATCCCTATACCGAAGGCTTTCCAGGGCTATATAATCATCAATAACAGCTAATTCTTCAGCTATAGAAACCCACTTCTGCTGTCCTTTGTGTAAAATATAATCTAAAATGTCAGAAAGCTGGCTTATAGACCGGGAAGTTTTGTCGGAATTACTTACCGATAGGGAATAAATATTATTCAGGGTATTAAACAGAAAATGAGGATGAAGCTGAGACTTAAGAGATTGCAGTTCCAGCTCTGATTTTTCTTTCTGAAGCTTGGCCGTATTTTCTTTTTCCTCTTTATATCTGATGACAAACATGATGGAAATGAAAATAAAAGATCCGCTTACAATAGGAAAAGAATAATGAAAAAGCAGGTACCTGATATCGGTAAAAATACTGATGATACTGTCTTTAGTCTCACTGATGAAAAGCGGTTCAGCTGCATATACAATAAAAAGCCTGTTGATCACGGAAATACTATAAATGCTGACGAACAGCCCCAGCAGGAACCCAATATATTTTTTTCTGTCAAAAAAACGATGAATCAAAACATAATAGATAAAGTTGGCTCCTATAATCTGGAAAATCCAGTGGCAGAAGTTGTAGATAACAGATTCTTTAAAAAATCCCGCATCATATTCCCCATATGTTTTTGCCGTTCCAAACAAAAATAAAGCAGTCCAGAAGAATAGCTGGAAATAGATATGCTGTCTGATATGAGGTTCTGCTTTTCTTTTCATGATATTCAAAAATATAAAAAACTTCAGCGATAATCGGGTGAGGGAATGCAAATGCCCCCCAAATAGGGGTGAACTACAGTAATTAGCCTGTAGACAGTTCCTTGAGCTGTTTACACTCAAACGGCTGCTTTCCGGATACTAAGTTGTAACAGCACTGGGAATTTAACAAGATTTGCAGAAAAAATATGACAACAGAATATTCTCAAAGATTTCACGGGCTGGACCACCTGCGTTCGATGGCCATTATATTGGTTTTATTATATCATTACCGGGCATTTAAGCATCCCGGCTGGATAGACAGCATCGGAAAGTTTGGCTGGACGGGCGTTGACCTCTTTTTTGTGTTAAGCGGATTCCTGATTTCAAGCCAGTTGTTGAAAGAGATGGAGAACAGAAATACGATATGTTTGAAAACATTTTATATTAAACGGTTTTTCAGAATTGTTCCTCCTTATCTTTTGACGCTTTTGTTATACTTTTCCTCACCCTTTTTCCGGGAAAGGGAAGCCTTGCCGCCATTATGGAAATTTCTGACCTTTACTCAGAATTATGGTCTGGATGTCATCAGCAAAGGAACATTTTCTCATGCGTGGTCCCTATGCATTGAGGAGCAGTTTTATCTTTTTTTGCCCTTATTGCTTTTGGTTGTGCTCTCCACACGCTGGTGTAAGTATCCCGGAATTTTAATCATGGCAGTTATTGCCTTTTCCATCATATCCAGATTTATTATTTGGAACACCCATATTACCGGTCTTGAAAAAGGCTCTATGGAATTCTGGCGTTTGTGGTATATGAAAATATATTATTCTACCCATACGAGACTCGATGGTTTGGCAATAGGAGTTTTGATCGGTTATCTGATGCAATATTCATTAGTACTGAGAAAACTGGTCAATACCTATGGCAATTTATTGTTCGTTATAGGGATGGTGTCGCTGGGGATTTCATTTTGGATTTGTAATGATCAGGCTTCGGAAGCTGCATCCATATTTGGTTTTACTGCTGTTGCCGTAAGTTATGGGATTATAGTATTGGCTGCCATTTCAAAATCATCTTTTTTATCCAGGTCAAAATCGTATGTAACGGGACAATTAGCTGCATTGTCGTATGCGATGTATCTTTCGCATAAAGGTATTATTCATATGACTCAAACTGTACTTGAGTATTTCAATATGGAAACGTCGGATAACATATGCATTCTCCTGTGCCTGTTGCTATGTATAGCAGGTGGTATATTTTTCAGATTTGTTATCGAAAAGCCTTCCTCAAAAATTAAATCTAAACTCCTGATGTTGAAAAAAAGGACTGATTTATAATTCAGGGGACTACTTTCATCCTGTAAGGATATAAATAAGACTGTAGAGATCTCATGCTTAAATATAGTTCTTTCTTATGCTTCTTTTTATATACCAAAGTCCCATTTTTTTTCTAAATCCAGATATATAAAGCAGAAAATTACAATCCCAATCAATACCAAGGATAATAGGAGTGTTGCAACCTTAAAAACATCCAATCTGAATTCTTTCTCTTCACTTCTGCGATGTCCCGAGTTAAATTCAACAAGACTTCCCATAGGTCTGCTTTCCCCTGTCGTTGCAGTTTTTAAATCTGAGGAAGATACTGAATATAAAGAATCTATATTATTATATTGATTAATACCATTGGTAAAAACTTTTTTATGTTCATGATGCTTTTTTTTGGCAGCTTCTACTTTGCCGTCAATCTTAAGTGTTTTTATCATGTCTTCAATTTGTACAGAATATTGATCGTATTCTTTGCTGATGACCTCAAGTCCGTTTCTGGATTCTTTTATTTTAAGCTCATTTTCCTTATGTTTCCTCTCATTATGCTCAATCTGTCTTGTAAGACTTGTTAAAATTTCTTTTTTTTCATGGATTAAGCGCTCTTTTTCTCTTTCAAGCTCAGCAACAGAGTTTTGAACTTCCTGAAGTTTTTCTTCATGAAACTTTTCAATTTCTTTATAAAAACCGGATGCATCAACAATTTTAAAAATTCCTTTTTGTTTTACAAATTCTGCTATTTCATGGCTTTGAGTGAAATAGATGGTATCATATACATTCAACAGCTCTATAGCTTTCTTAAAAAAGGGCTGTAGTTTTACAGCATCTGTTTCACAATAAACTACCAGGTAATTTTGAGTTGAATGGCTGAAATTGAGGTCCTCAGTTTCTTTTATATGAAATCCTATTTTATCAAAATCTTTAGGTTTTCTGATCAAAAAATTATCTGAATGATTGACGGTAATCACACCCTCTGCGAGATTGTTTTTTTCAAGATGATGTTGGAAATCATTCAGCGTATTGATTACAATAGTTTCCGGAGCTGTTTTCTCAATAAAAAGGAGACTTGAACCCACAAATGTTCCTCCTCTGTCTGAATTCTGTTCTTTTGCAAATTTGTAGACCGAATAAGAGATCAGATTACATCCACCGGCAATATCTTTTCGTATTGAATAAATACTGCTTTGAGGAAAGAGCTTAATAGCATCTGTTTTTAAATCATAAGTCCGGATCTCTGTCGCAATAGCTTTATTTCCACCCAAAAAAAGGATTGTCTGAAACCGTGCGGGTTTCCAAAAGTGCCAAATGCAGAGAAAAAATAAGTAGTGTTCATTAACTTGTAAAACTAAATTTTAAACGTTCCCAAAATGTTCCTTCATAGTCCAGATCGTATCCTATAATGCTTCTGTACAGCCATTTCGATAAGACTTCTGCTGTAGAGAGATTGAGTAAGTCAATTTTTTCCTGACCGGTGGCATTCTGAAGGCTTCCGATGGTATAGTAGGTTTTGCTCAATCCGTAGGTATCAATCCGCTGTGAGGTCATGGGAAGTCGCTCTGAGATAAAGTTGTCGAGTTCTTCAGCACTTTCCACATCCATTCTTCCCGATTTATCCCATTTTGAAACAACCAGTATCGCATTGACGGATTTTAGATTTTTCCCTTTTCTTTCCAGTTCATCGAGGAATTCATTAATCAGAGAATCATCTTTATAAGCAGATTCATAACTTGTAACGATGATAAAAGTAAGCGGAATATTGGCATTCAGAAACGATTCTATACTGCTGTGATAGCTACCTCCTCGTCGGATATCATTATGATTTTCACCGGAAGTTTCCAAAAAAGTCAGGTCAATCGGTACCACCTTTTTAGACTTATTATTGGGTTCAAAAACCAGATCCAGACGGGTTACCTGATCTCTTGTTGTTCTGTTGGGGAGGATCCCCTGACGTATATTCTCAAAAAAATCGGAGAGGAGTACATTAGCTTCTTTTGAATTTGGGGTTCCTAGTTTAGGCCTTAAAACACCTGCATAAGATCTGAGGTAATACAGCATCGAAGAAAGAATCACCGATTTCCCTGATTCTGCTGTTCCAAAGAAGAAAACAAAATTGCTTTCTTTGTTTTTTATATCGTTGGAAATGGTCTTTGCGATAGGGACAAAATCCTCAGGAGTATCTTTTTTAAATTCAAATGAAAGAGGTTTTAATACTTCTTCAGTTTCGGTGTCAAAAGACAGAGGTTTTAAATGATCTTGAGTTTCCATGGTTTAGTTGTTGGGAATTATAGTTTTACCGCTTCTTTTATTGCTGAATACACTGCCTCCGCTATTTCTGTTGTATCCTCCCGGAGTGGTGACCAATAATATGATAATGACAATCACAAAATCGAGTAAGATGCAGCCTGCAAGCACTACAAATTGATACATTCCGAAGTTCTTGATGGCATGTTCGAAAGCAAAACCTATTTTCCCGACCTGTTGGGTCTGTGATACTACAGGCTCAAAATGAAGTTTTTCATTTCCTAAAACGGTCTGTGCTCTGCTCCCCAGCTTGTTATAGTCTGCTAATGATTCATCAATCAGACCCTGGGACATTTCATCTTTTTCTTTCTTGGATAGTAAAAGAAGATCCTGGATATTTTTATTCCATTTCAGAGATGCATTGTTGATATCGGTTTTTAACGCTCTTTCTTCGGGAGACAAATCAGAGATCATATTATCGATCTGGCGTCCCATTCTTTCTGATAAATCTTCATAATCATTACCTACCGGAGTCAGCAAATCCACTTTCTGACCGGTCATTTTCTCAATGTCTCTGATCAAAGACTGAGCACGGGTTCCGATTCCTTTGTTGCCTGGGTCTTTGATTTGTTCCATGAGCTGCTTCTTTTTAATCTCAATATTTTGGGTGGTTACTTTGTTGTATTTATAGCTTAATTTGGATTCCACATCATTTTCCAGTGTTGTAAAATTTTTATTGATGTCTCTGAGTTCATCGGTATAAATATCTGTTCTCATAAACCTTGTATACAGAGCGTTAAAATTGGCAATGAAGCAAAAAGAAGCAATGAAAATATAAATTCCTACCAGACTTCCGGTAGGTCTACCTTCCAGCTTGGCATTTCTAAGCATCCAGCAAAGAAACAGAAGGAGTAATGAAAGAACTAAAGCAATGACGAATGATGCAGGGCCAAAAATCTGCTGAAGCCCGAGCCATGTCTGATAAAAGCTTACGCTGATGAGAAGTAATGCAAGAATTCCCAGAAAGAGATCTGCAGGGGTTATTTTTTTATTCATAATAGGTCAGTTGTTTTTAGAATGAAAGTTGGTCAAAACACTATGTTTTATAATGTCCGAAACTACAAACAACTGACAGAGAAAAATTACGGAAACCCGTAAAAGGTGTACTCTTTTCGTAATAAAGGGAAATGATTCATTTTTCGGCATCCATACACGAATTTTTTTATGCATGCATTAAAACCTGTGTGAATCTGTGGGATCTTGGATGAAAATTTTCCCCAAAAAAGTCACAAAAGTTTTGAATACTTACGTTTAAAAATCATAGATTCCTTCTTGAGACTACGCTTGTTATGAAGGTAGAATTTATTTTGCCACGAATACACGAATATTTTTTATTCGTGTATTGATAGCTTTAAAGGATATTTTATTGTAAAGTTTTCGATCAGAAAATCAGATATTCTGAGCTTTTATTTTATTGATCAGAGGATTGGCATACATCGTCAGGAAAAATTCCTTAGAAACAGGATCAGAAGGGTCAATACGCATTTCCAATCTTCGGATAAACAATTGCTTTTCCTGTTCTGTATATTCTGAAGCGTAGGTATCGGTATGGTGAAGCAGATCGTATGCAATATATTTGGTAGGCCAGAGTTTGTAATTCTCAATGATCGAACGGTCAATCACCTGCGCTATTGCCTGCAGCTGTTTGTTTTTATTATCAATTGTAGCGGCAATTTCATCTAACTCGGTATCGAGAACATGACCGGCATGCAGGTGTATTCTTTTCTTTTGTCCCAAAATTCCGCTCAGCATGGTGGTGAAATCTTCATTTTTACCTTTTACATATTGCTCTTCCCGGTGTTGAGCGAGAAGCTGTGGCATTTTTAAAGAATCTGTCGGGTCATATTCATAAGAGATGGAAACAGGAACGATCCTTAACGTTTTAAAATAATCAGTAATCGTCTGATCTCCGGCGGCCATAGCGAGCATTTTTAAGACACCCTGTTGCGTTGAATCGTTACCGTCTTTAGCACGACCTTCACGCTGGGCAATCCATACAGAACTCTTTTCGTGATGCAGTTGCTGCTCGATATATTCGGACATGGTCTGCGAACTGGTAAGCTGCTCGCGGATCGGAAGGCCTCTTTGTACTAAAAAGTTACGGTTCAGTTTTGCCAGTATATTCAGGAAGCTTTTGCGGACCAGGTTATCACCGATGGCAGAGGCGGTCATGATAAGACCTTTTTCCAGCAACACCAGATTAAGCAATGAAGTATCCAGAACAATATCCCTGTGATTCGAAATGAATAAGTACGGAGTATTTTTATCTAATTTTTCAAAACCGGAAGTCGTCAAACCATCAGAACTTTTAGCAAGAATCTGACGGACGGTATGGGCAATGACCTGATGTTGGAAATCACTGATCGAATGGATGTTTTTAAACTGTTCCAGCCAGATCTGTTCATCCGTATCCGGAAAGGTGAAATTCATCAGTGCCTTCATCATGGGATCGCGGGCTACACTTCCCAGCTTTTCATTCACTTCATGATCATAGAAATACCGGATTTCATCAAACTTCGACATGGCTTACTTAATAAATTAAAACTTTTGCAAAAGAACAAAAATTTATCTGAGGACACTCCATACTAAGTGTTAAAGTATTATGAATGGCGTATAATTTTAATTTAATTCATTGAAAGTATTTAAAAATCAATAATATAAATAGGTTTTGTGTTGTGTTATTTCCTATATTAGTGAAAAATAAAAACAACGTAACCAATTTACATCCAAAATAGTATGAAAACTCAATTTTACCTTATGAGGGCAGGTATCGTAGTGATACTTTCCCTTTCCGGGGCTCTGGGAGCCCAGCAATGGAATATTAACGGAAACTCGGGCATAGCCCCGGTCAATTATGTAGGAACGGTGGATCCGCGCCCCCTTTATCTAAGGGTAAACGGAGCATCCTCCAATCCGGGACAGGCCATTCTCAACGAAGCAGGTTCCTTTATTGTTGAAACCACCAATAATTCTAATGTGGCCAAAACAAAAGGAAGCATTGTCATTGGAATATCCAATATTCTTGGTGCACAGGCCAACAGCTCATTGGTCAGCGGATGGGAAAATGATCTGAGCAATGGCGGAGGGGCCAACATTATCGCGGGGCAGGCGAATACGGTAGTAAATGGCGCAGGAAAATCTGTGGCATTGGGATGGAAGAATACCATTAGAAATCACAATCAATTTGCGCTCGGAGTAGGAATTGACCTGGCTGATGTGTATTCCGGAGGTTTTGGAATTGATCTGATTGCCACAGGAAACCGTTCATTCGTGATCGGAGCAGGAACCGGCAGCGCGAAATTAACCAATGCTATTCCGCAATCTATTATGTTGGGGATGTCTGCAACGTCCACCATGCTGATCAAAGATCAGAGTGTAGGAATCCGTACGATAACTCCTACCGCGAATTTTCATACCGTAGGTACGGTAAGGCACCAGGGGTTACCCACAGGAAGCGGACGCGGTTTGGTGGTAGATAATGACGGAAACGTAATGGTTTCCAGTACCCCGTTAAGCAGAACAGCTCATAGTGAAGAAACCATAGAAGAACTGAAAGACCGTGTTAAAAGCCTTGAAGAAACTGTAGAAGACTTAAAGCAATTGTTGTTAAACAGAAATAGTACCTCTACTTCAGATATTCCGGTATTGTTTCAGAATACTCCCAATCCTGCTAAAAATGAAACGGTCATCCGTTATTACCTGCCGGAAAATGCCCGTGCAGCCTCTGTGGAGGTGTACAGCATGTCTGGCCAGCTGGTCAAAACGATTTCCCTCTATGAAAAAGGAAACGGATCGGTACGTATTTCAAAAAATGACCTTCCTTCCGGAAACTATATCTACAAAATGACCGTCAACGGAAAACAAACAGACTCCAAAAAAATGATCATCCGGGATTAATACACTCATTATATCTATTTTCAAGAAGCGGCCGCTGAGGAATCTCAGCGGCCGGTTTTTTTATTTAAGTTGAGCCATATTATACTATTTGGTGTTTAATTTTAAAATATTTTATAGCATACACCGGAGATATTTTATTTTTATCTAACTTTAGTGATATAATATAAAAAAACACATCAGTATGAGAATTAATAATTTTATGCCTATATTTCTTGAACAACGAAGGGGGTTTATAGCTACAAGTGGAAATAAACAGACCAGACCTGTTCAGATTTTAAGACCAAGCTGGAGAGATATGATTAAAAATTATCCAGATACATCTATTAATGTGGTTAAATTATATAATGACATAGGTAATAAATTAATAAATTATTATAATGATCCAAAAACAAGAAATAGCTGGGAAAACACTTGTGCATTTAGAATGAGTAAGGGGTTGAATTATAGTGGATTTAAGTTGCCGTACAATAATTCAAAATATAGATCGAAAGGAGGGGAAGGTGGAGTCCATATAGGAGATGATAAATTGAACTATTGGTATAGAGTACGCGAGTTAGCTCCATATTTGGCTGAACATTTAGGAACACCAGAAATTGATATAAAATTGGATAGGCTTGAAATGCCAGTTAATTTGAGAAAGAAAAATAATCTTACGCAATCAGAATGGACACAAATGTGGAATAATAAAAAAAGATTTCACAAGCTGAGTGGTCTGTAATTTATAATACTAAAGGAATAATAACTTTTGATGTATCCGGCTGGACCAATGCTTCAGGTCATTTTACGTTATGGGATAAACAACATTTGATATACCCTGGTGGTGCAGAACACGATGATTCTACAAGTTCAAAGTATTATTTTCATATGTTTTATCCAACCATAAACAGAAAGGGTGAGCTAGATTTTATACAAACAAATAGAATAAGAATATGGGAATTAAAATAAAATTTCTATTATTGGTACTCATACTTCCAATCGGAGTATTTAGTCAAAATAAAGTTACTAACTTGAAAAAATTAGCCTTTAATTACTGCTTAGTAGGTAATTATTCTGCTATTGATTCTGCATTTTATAATAAATTTAAAGATGCTTCTGCAACTCAAATAGCAATAGATGGTAACTTTTTTGAAAATGAAGAACTGACTACTAAAATTAATAATTTTACTACAAGCCAGACATCAAAATACTATTCTCGGGATAATAATCTACATTTCGAATCTGGTAATAAGAATATAATATTTTGCGACTGTTTAAGTTTCTATGAATCAAAAGAATTGGATAACTACGTAAGAAAACTTATTGGATCAGCCTCTCAAAGGAAAAGTTCAAAGAAATAATGTTCACTATTTGGCTTGTAGAAGAATAGGAAGCAAAGAAAAAGCACCTTTCGGAAGTTCCTAAAAGATGCTTTTGTTTTTTTAGATTACAGTAATCTCTTTTTTTCATAGACCAGTATTTCATGCTTTTCGCTGTCTGATAAAGACAATCCTGGAGTTTTTTTCTCAAGAAAGGCGAGTAATTCCATTCCACGGGCGTAGGTTTCATTTTCTGTCCAGTTGATGTTTCTACTGATATCAATTTCATTGTATGAGCCCGTACTGAATCGATTCTTTTTAATGTCCCATGAACTATTCCCCAATGAAGCGTTTTTACCGTTTTTCAGAATCGTAAGATTTCCAAGGGAATTAAGGAAGATTTTCTTCGCAAAATATTTTTCATCTTCGGTTTCAAATCTGTCACTTACTTCTTGAACCGGTTCCAGCCAGTAATCAGAATAATGTTGTGGAATGACGTGTTCAATCGTTGTTTCATGATAATCAGACAATAATACCTTATCATTGGACTCTTTAAATTTCACTTTTAATTCATGTTCATATTCAAAAAGGAAATATTTCAGATAACCCCAACGGTGAAAACCTTTGGCTCCCTTGACATAGGTGTATAAGGATTTAAATGAATTCACGATGTTCTGATTGACAACTTCGCTGTTAAGGTAGTTTTGCATCTCAGCCCGAACCTCAGATAATACGGTATTAAAACTGATGTTTTCATTGTACAACTTTCTTGCCCAGCTTGCCGTATTTCTTTCATCCATGATCCAGATTCCGGGAATACGATTTTTAAATAACAGCTTTTCAAGATCACTTAAAATATCAGAAAGCTCTACTTGATCTTTAACTTTATAAAGAAGTGTGGCCAGAAGGATTTTAATTTCTTTACTTCTGTTCAGAATCAATATTTTATGAATAACAGGATCTTTAGAGTTGTGAATCTCATACCAGATGGGAGCGAGGTCAGACAACTTAAAAATATAATCACTTATTTTTTTATGAGAAACCTTTGTTTCCTTAGTTTCAGATTCATCTAGTTCATACTTTTCAGATTTATTACAAAACATCTGAAAAACTTTTTCTTCAGCTGACTTTTCGGAAAAAACGGAATCCTTAGGTCTCCGATAAAGAGATAAATGACCTGATAAGAACTCATCTTCGTCCAGGTAATTTTCTGAATCCTGAGCTAAAGCATCGTAAATTTTTCCCCAGGCAGTATTGATATCCTTTCTTAATTTATTTCTATCCTCATCGGGTTGAGTTAATTTTTCATTAAGATAGATGAGTCTGTTCTTTAACCTTTCTAAAATGGTCAACGGTTTTCCACGGTTATTCATGGTTTCAAAAACAGCCTGGACATCCAGGTCCTTTTCTATTTTTCTGATATCAAACAATAAGGAACCTGTTACTTTTCTGAAAATAAGATCTCTTTCTTCATAGCTAAGATTCTTAATTTTATCATGGAAAAATTTTTGGCAGCCAGTAGGTTTTTTGCATACAGATTAATTACCGAACTGTCTGATAGCTCATTCTTGTCCTCAAAGATATTCTGATATAAGAATTTGTAGTTTTTATCAGATTCCTGATAACCAAATTTATACACTTTACTATTCCCCGACTGGTTCTCCTGATACAGAAATTGTTCTACCCAAAATTCCTTTCTTTTATCAGCATATCCTTTGTCTGAAGATTCTATCAGTACAAAAAGAAGGATACTCAAGGTTGTCAGTCTTTGTTGCCCGTCCACCACATAGAAGATATCATCGCTGATCCATTTTTCAGCATCATTGGCTTTTGTTTTTTCGAGGAAGATGGTTCCTGTGTAATGTTTTTTAAGTTCGCCCCTTTCTTCCTGAATTTCGTCTATATCATCCCATAATTCACTCAACTGTTTATCATTCCAGGAGTAGCCTCTCTGGTAGTCCGGTATTCTGAAAAAGCCTTCTGAAAAGACTCTGTTAAGATTTATTGCTCCCATAGTTATTGTTATAACGGCAATGATAAGAAAAAATATCAATTCATAATTACGGGAAAGCGTAAAATCTGATAAAAAACAGCTATTAAAAGAGGCGTAGCCCCTTCCAAAGGGTCTCCAGGTATTTCAATACCCATCTCTAGGCACTTTGGAAGAGTCTTTAGCCCCTTGGGGAAGTGGCGATACCCCCTTACCTAAGGGGGGTATCTCGGGTTGCATAACCGGCTGTTGGGACTTGTGAAAGGGCTGTAGACCGTTGTTTAAGTGGCTGTAGGCCCTTGTGCAAATACTTAGATGGACTTATGGATGGGCTATAGGGGGAATTTCATGAAAAAAGCACGCGAAAACGTGCTTTGTAATATAACTGTTATTTCAGTATTATGCTTAGGGATTATCATTATTAGAGGCTGGTGGAGGAGGGGATTGAGGTTGCTGTGGAATTATAAAAAACTGTTTCATATCTTCATAGACAACATTGGTTCCCGGAACATTTTCTTCAGAAAGAAATCTGATATTTCTGTAAAAACTGATGGCATTGTGGTAGTTGTCATGATCTAATAATACTTTGGTATCAGACAGCTGCTCTGTGATGGAATCTAATAGTTGTAACCGTTGTTCTACCTGCTCTCTGGCGATATAATCCCTGTCGAATTCTGCTTTGTCCAGAAATCCCGGAACATGCTGTGCGTACTGCTCCATATAGCTTTTGGCTTTGTTTACGAAAAGCTTGTTCTGCTCTGCAATTCTCCCGTACTGTTGTCTCTGGTCTGGAGTAAGGTTGATGGTTTTTCCTACAAGGACAGTCTGGATGTCCTGAATAGCCTTGTCAATAATTTCTAAATCACTTTTAGAAAAACTTAGGCTGATTAAATTGTCTAGTGCCATAAAATGTGTTTTTTTGGTTGATATTTCCAAATATAATGAGTATTAGATTTGAAAAATGAGAACATTATCACTTTTTTAGGGAGCATTAAGCAGATTGTGAAAATTGGGTGATGAGGTTTGTTTTTTTTGAGTTTCTAGTGAAAAAAAGATTATATAAAATGGAAAATGAAGAAGATAGCGTGAATGCAGGCAATAAAAGGAATATAAATCTTAATTATGCCGTTTTTTAGAGATCACTTTTCTAAATATTTTTCTATATTTAAACCTCATAAATGTTGATTTATCATGGAACATAAAATACATCAGGGACGCAATGTAAAACGATTCAGGGAAATGCTGGGCATCAAGCAGGAAGCATTGGCTCTTGACCTTGGGGACGACTGGAACCAGAAGAAAGTTTCTCTGCTGGAACAGAAAGAAATTATTGAAGACCCTTTACTGAAAAGAATTTCTGAAGTATTGAAAATTCCGGTGGAAGCGTTTCGGAATTTTGATGAGGAGCAGGCGGTGAATATTATTTCTAATACTTTTGGGGAACACGCTTTCAGTAACTCATTCAATTATGGAACAATTAATTTTCATCCTATTGAAAAAATAGTTCAGTTGCATGATGAGAAAATTGCTCTTTATGAAAGGATGCTGAAGGAGAAGGATGAGATGATGGTGAGGCTGGAGAGGTTGATTGAGAAGGGATAATTACATTATAAAAATAAAGAGACTAAAAAAGTTAGTCTCTTATTTTTTTGGAGGTCATTTAATTATTATGCTACATATTATCTAATTAATTTTTATTTGTAAAGTTTCTTTTAGAATAAGTTAATCTAATCCTTATCTACCAATATTGCTTGTTGCTCTTCAACCCCCATCATCATATTATAATGCCCTATATTATGTGTATGAATAAATATTTCTTTAAATACTTTCAAATATGTTTCTATCGATTGATCAGGTAGCTCAACGTATAAATCATCTGGTAAAGTATGTGATCCTTCATTAATCCAACTTAACAACGATCTAAAAATTTCCTTTTCTTGGGGATTAAAAAATTTTGACAATAGAGTTTCATCTCTTTTATTCCCTAAAATACTAAAGTAATTTTCTATAACCCTTCTCATTGCATTTTGAACGGTAATACCTGAATTTTTTTGATAATCCTTTATTTCATTCCATAAAAGTTCATATGATGAAGTAATTGGGTTTATATCTGAGTACGAATAAACTTTAGTGATAGAATTAATTTTTCTTAAGATGTAATATTGATTTTTCTCTCCTTTGCCTCTATTAATTCCTTCAAATGATGCCTCCTTATGAAAGTAAATATTATGTGTTAAAATAATAACTTGTTTTATATTTCCAATACCATTCCTTACTTCTTTTAATATTTCTTTAATTAAGCTGCTAACTACAAATAAAATGTTGCTGTCTAGGCTTGATATTGGATCATCGATTACCAAAATACGCTCATCATTGATTGTATTTTCATTATGTCCACCTTTGGCAAGTTGTAGGTAATATAGAAAAGTAAGAAAGGTTATTTCACCCTCGCTTAATGTGGTTTCTGCTATTTCACCATTTTCTCTTTGTATTTGATAAAAGCCATCTTCAGTTGCTGGTACAATTTTAAAATTTAAAAATCCATAAGCCTTTAAAAGTCTATTTATTTCATCAACTGTGGGTTTAATGCTAGTAACATTTTTACTTAGATCAATAATTTCATTTTTTAATGTGTTGTATTCACCTAGTTTGGAATCTAGTTTTGTTTGTAGAGCCAGTATACCTTTATCTATTCCATTAATGTCTGAATTATATTTTATCAAATCATCTATAGATTCTTCAATCAAATATTTCCATATTTCTTGAATTAAATTATCTTTTTCAGAATTATAATTTTCTACAATTTTATTATGCTTTTGGATTTCGGTATTTGCATTATCAATTAATTCTTTTATTAAATCTAATTGCTCTTTTAGTGAAATAAGTTCTATTTTTCGACTTGGTTCTTTGATTTTATTATTTAAAAGCTCGTTATTTGTTGTATTCTGGCTTATTAATGTTTTGAGATATGCAGAAAATTTATTTATATCTAGTTTTGAGGTTTTTAAATTTTTATGATCTATTTCAATAGTATTTAATTCATTAATAATATTTTGATTATTGATATTATATTCTTGTTTCAACTCTTTTATTTTCTTTAAATCATTTAGATAAGTGTCATCGAAAAAACTTTCTAATTGAATTTTAAACGTTTCTGTAATTGTTGGTTGTTGACAAAAAGGACACTGTTCATCTTTTTGTATATAATTTCTTCCTTCATTTACCCAATCATTAATGTTCAACTTCTGAATTAGTGCAGCAATATCAACATTTGCTTTTCCTACAATTATTTTAGTCCATATAGAGTTGTTTTCTATAGATAAAATATTAGTATAGTTAGAATTCTTTATTGGTAGGATTGTTTGTGGAGTGTCTCCAAATATGGTATTTGCTTTCTCCGTTAACAATTCTATATTTTCCAACTTGGCTTTGTTATTTGAAAACTCTTTTAATACTCTTTCCTTAAATAATTCTCCCGACTTCATTGAGCCAACAAAAGCTCCTTTGAAGTTTCTTTCATACTTCTTGTATATTTTTTTCCAACAATAATCAGTGAATTCTTTTTCAATTTTTATTTTTTTTCCAGTTTGACTATTTAGAGTTTCATATATTTTTGTACCGTCTTCTTTTAGCTTTTTTAATTGTTCTGTTTTTTCTTCTATTACTTTTATTTCATCAGTAGTTGCCTGTCCTAAAGTAAATATTCCATTTATTTTACCTTTTCCAAAATTGTGTTCTCGGAAAGTTTTATTATATACTAGAGTTTTAATTTTTTGATTATCTCTCCAAGAAATTTTACAATTAATAAATTTGGTGTTGTCTGGCTCTTGTAAAAAATTTGATAAGGTTGTTTTTCCGCAACCATTAGTTCCATATAAAAAATTTACTCTCTTTAAATTATCAATTATAGCTCCATCTAAAGGATCATAAGTAGCAATAGCTTTCAGTGTAATTGAATTAATCATAATTATTTAGGATTTCTATATTTTTTCATTTATTTAAAGTGTAAAAAAATGAAAAATGGTACAGGAATTTATACGGAAACCCGTAAATTGATATTATTATAAAAACAAAAACCTGAATGCTTAACACTCAGGTTTTATGGTATAATAGAACATTGTTATTAGTTAATATCTAAAACAGTTGTAATTGCTCTCCTACACATCCACCTCCTCAATCTCCACACCGGCAGATACACAAACACCACAGACAAAATCCCAGCCAGCATCCCGACCACCACGGCCATTGCCGTAGCATCCAGTTTATACTCCTTTGAGAAATTATACTGAGCAAAAAACAATAGAGAAAGAACAAGAGATCCTGTAATCAAACCATGCAGAATACTCAGCTTGGTCATTAGTTTTTTAATATTCAGCTGCTCATCTACCGTGAACTCGATGGCGCCTTGTCCGGCCGCGTCTGTGACTCTTTTGATAATGTCAATGGTGAGAACAACGGGAAGGAAGATGGCCATCGGTAAAGTAAGACGAGCCAGGTTTTGTTCTCCTGAGAAAAAATGGGTGTAGCCCAATTCTTTAAAACTGGCATACGCAATAATAAAGTTAAAGAATACATTCGGAAGGACATAGTAGATCATCCGCTTTAATAAAAAGCGTCTGAGGGTGGTTTTCTTGAGTTTTTTGGGCGGCTTCGGCTTAAATTTCAGTTTCATACAGAGGTGGTCAAGAGCTCAAGGGCTTTATCTTTTATTTTCATAGCTTCCTCTTTCGAAAGGAAGTGTTCATTGGACATAAAGGTGAAATCCATTTGTCGGTTGTAAGTGCTGGTCACAAGAGTGTTGGAGTTCAGCCATGGGAATGCAACTGTGGGACTGATAATCGTCTCGAGTTTAAAATGCTGATAGTTGCCTCGGATATCGATTTTACCCATATTGGATAAAGTCACATCATGTCCGCCGTTACTTGATTTCAACAGGGAAATCATGCGTTCTACGATCGGGTGCATCTGTTCACCCATCCATAGAAGCTCACGGGCTTCCATTTTATTGATCTTTTCAAAAAGATCTTTCTTAATTTCTTTGGCGTTGTCCATCACACTGTGATTTCCTTTCTTAATAGACAATTCCACAGTCGGCGCAAACGCAAACAAATGATCCTGCTTGATCTCAGGGATAAAGTGGCGCACATCTACCGGGCTGATCACTTTTCCTTTCGCTTTTTCACCCTGTACATCACGGAAGGCCTGCATAAAGGCAGCACACAGCAAGGCATGGACGGAAATTCCGTTGGCCTTACATTTTTCGGTAATCTGCGCGGTAGTTTGAGGATCCAGCTTGCGGTGAAGGGCGTAGTTTTTCCCGAGGTTTCTTTTTTTGCTTTTCGATTGCAGCATAAAGAAAAAACGGGCAAACAACAGGTAAAGTCGGGCTTTGAATTTTCTGGTACGCGCATTAAAATCCGAAGGCAGAAAATCATCTGCCGATTCAAACGGTTCATAGGGAAGCAGTTCAGCATCAGGATTATCCAGCAGCTGGAGAAGTTCCCGCATCAGGGTTACACCCGTTGTTCCGTCCGAAATACAGTGCGGCATCACCCAAAGGATTTCAGAAGTTTCTTTCCCTTTAACCCATACCAGTCGGGCCAAAGGCTTTTTATCATCATCAAACAAACGGAACCATTCCGTTTCCGATTCATACAGCCAGTCACTTTCCGTTTCCCGTTGTGTGATACGGACCGGGATGGAACTGATGTCCTGTTGTTCGATAAAAAAGGATATTGCCCGGTTTTCTCATCAATAGATACCCTTAGTAAGGCATGTTTCTGCTGAATTTTATCTAATGCCAGCCTGAAATTTTCCTCCGGAAGCTGTCCCGAAATGCGGGCTGTAAATATAACATTTAAAGGCGTTTTAGAATCTACATACATGATTCTTTCCACCATCATTAATCTTCTTTTCATCATGATACCACTAGATTTTCGATTTGCTGATGAACCGTTTTTATAATCTCATCGCGGATTGCCAATGCTTCAGCGTGAGGTAAGTAACCTTCACTTCCGACAAAGGAAAAATCCATCTCGCCACGATAGGTGGAAACAACAAGCGTAGTCGTATTCCCCAGCGGACCAATCACAGAAGGACTGAAGATGGTATCCACCGTAAATTCTTTGTACTGATGCGGTATCTGGATACGCCCCAGATTGGAAAACATACAGTCGTTGGATGATTTTCCGTTCTTTAGCAGTCTCGTAAAGCTGTTCAGTGCATCATGTCCCGATTCCATCACCATCATGGTGGTGTAAGGATCAAGTCTGGAGGTTTTACGTTCTACCGATTCCTGCATGGAACGCACATTTTCCAGGAAACCGATTTTATCATTCGCAGAAACAACGATCATCAGCCCAAAAGCGAAAATATGATCATTCTTAATCTGGGTGGCAAATCGGCGGATATCTACAGGACACGAAACTTTATTAAAAGCAGCGGTACCTTTTACTTTTTTAAATGCCTGAAGGATCGCCACGGATAAAAAGGTATTAACCGTAATCTGATTGGATTTGCAGTAAGCAATCACTTCCTGGCTTTCCCTTTCATCGAATTTCCAGTGCATCAGGTAATCGTTTTGCCTGTCAACGGCTTTTTTACCCACAGGAATGTATTTGATCACCGTGGCGGCAAGGCGGCCGATAAACCGGGCTTTCAGTTTTTGTCTCCTGCTGTTGAGAATGTTGGCCGGAACCACATCTTGAATACCCAGAATAGGTTTTTCAATGCCGATATCAGCAGAAGGATTGTCTAATACCTGCAGGAATTCATACAGGAAAGCCATAGCAGAACCACCATCGCATAAACAATGGTGGAACGCAAACAGCATATCGGAAACGTCTTCCCCCTTGATCCATACAAAACGGATCAAAGGAAGTTTTTCATAGTTAAATGGAGTGCACCATTCCCTTTTTGACTCATCCTGCCACTGATTTTCATGTTGACGGGCAAGGATTCTTACAGGGATGGATATGGAGGATTCGGGTACATCAAACCAGGGAACGTTTTTTTCATCATGAGCAATAAGTGCCCTGAGCCATGGGTGTTTCTGTTGGATACGGGCCAAAGCCCTCTTGATATCTTCCAAATTGAAGGTACCTCTCAGCCTGAAGGGGATCACCGCATTAAAAGGTTCTGTGCCATCTCCCAAAAGCATGCGTTCGCCAAATAACAGTCGTCTTTTCATATATAAACTTATACCGAAACTAATGTGGATTCTTGTTGTACAAAATTTTCTAATAATTCTACCGCTTTATCATTACCACCCGCCGTGTGGAATGTGTTCTGAACCTCTTTGGCAGCTGCTCTGTACTGAGGGTTTTCCAATAATTCAAAAACAGTTTCACGAAGCGCTTCTACACGAAGACGTTTGTAACGGATGCTGATTCCACAACCTGCCTGCTCAATTAATTTGGCAATATGGAAGTGGTCATAAGCGATAGGGGTAATCAGCATCGGCAGCCCGTTGCGGAACGTATCGTTAACGGTATTGAAGCCGCCATGGCAGATGACCATATCCATATGAGGCATTAATTCAGACTGAGGAACAAAGCTGTTGACAATAAAGTTTTCCGGCCATTCCTCAAAAATATCCGGTGGAGTAGCAGCTACCACAGTCACCGGCTGGTCTGCAAAAGCGGCAATTACCTTCTCGAAGAATGCTTTTCGGATATCTACCAGTAATGTTCCTAACGATACAAAGATCTTCGGAGTGGTAGCAGCGTGCAAACGCTCCCATTCAAACGGAGCATGATTCGGACGTCCTTTTACCGGACCTACAAATTTCATATGGGAAGGAACAGTCTCAAATCCGGCAAATGCCTGAGAAGTAAATACCATATTCAGCTTATGGGAATGAATGAAAATACCGTCATCCTCAATTCCTACTTCTTTTTGCAGGTTTTTGATCAGGTTCTGCTGCCATTCCCAGATCTTGGGAGCACTTTTTTCCGTATCTCCCATCACATCCGGTGGTACCGGAGTCGTCGTTACACAAGGGATGTTGTGTTTATGAGCAAATAAAGCGCCCCCGAAGGTGATGCAGTCATTGACGATAACATCGGGCTTCCAGCTTTCTGTTAACCGGCTCAATCCCGGCATCATCATTTTGGCAAAGGGAACATAAGTTTCTTCAAGGGCTAGTTTCATCACTTCGGGACCTGAACAGGCAGGTCCGTCATCTTGTCTTTTTAGAATGCGTTGTATTTCGTCCTGGTAGGGGATAAGATCTTCATGAGGGTAATAGTAAGATCCTCCTTCCGGAATGTGTTCGTCTGATAATGGAGTGATCCCGAACCATTTTACTTCGTGGCCACGGGCAATAAGGCTTACCCCAACACTTAATGTAGGGCTGATATGTCCGAAAAACGGGGGATAACAAATAAAAATTTTGCTTTTTTCATTTCTGTGGTAGGTGTTAATGCTTGTTCAAGTAAATCAGCTGCAGTGGCTGAACCGCCGGCTTCAACAAAAGATTGTCCGACTTTCCGGGCCGCTTCACGATAATTTGGGTTGTGTAAAATCTGTTGAACGGCCTCTCTCAGGTGATTTGCTTTAAATCTATTAAAATTAAGACGTTCCCCTGCTTCGGTACGAACGACACGTCCTGCAACATGCGACTGGTCATAGGCAATCGGAATCACCACCAATGGAATACCGTTGGATAAGGTTTCTGACACTGTGTTATGGCCACCGTGGCAGACCACTCCGTCGAGATGAGGTAACAGATCCAGTTGAGGAACCTGCTGATACACCATAAAGTTGTCCGGCCACTGCTCAAAAAGCTGTGGATCTGAAACCACAACAACCGTTAAATCTTCATCTTTAAAGGCATCAATCACTTTCTGGAAAAATGCTTTCTTATGATCGTGATCGAAAGTGGTTCCGATGCTTACGAGAATCTTTTTGTTGGAGGCACTGTTGAGCCTGTTCCAGTCAAATTCACAAGAGATACGGCGTTCCGTAAGAACAGGTCCTGTAAATTGATACTGAGAAGGCAGGTCATCCATTTCACCAAAGAAATAAGTGGATGTTAAAACCAGAGTTAGTAAGTCAGAGGTTGCCAAAGAACGTTCTTCATGAAAGCCAAGTTCTTTCTGCAAGTCGATAATCTGATTAACCTCCCACTCGTGTACCTTCGGAAGCTCATTCATAATTTTAATGGCAGCCGGAGCGGTGACGGAAGTCGCGTAGGGAATTCCCAGTGCTTTGGCAGCAATGGGAGCTGCAAACAGCTGGTGGTCCCCGATAATCAGATCGGGTTGGTAAATCTTTAACAAAGCAATGATCCCGTTATAGCAATGTCTGTTTAGAGGGATCAATACCTCTTCGTACAGGAATTTAACGCTATCGATGCCGTAGACTACTTTTTTTGATATAATATCCAGGTATTGTTCGCTCTCTTTCTTTTCTTCATCAGTCTGATCGTATTGAATAAGAAGAAGCTTTCCACCTTCCGGAAGTTTGGCTTCCAGGGTAGGGTCAAGGCTAATCCACGCTACTTCGTGGCCTCTTTCCAATAGGGTAGCACCAATGCTCAAGGTAGGATTGACATGTCCTGTAAGGGGTGGAACTATAAATGCGAATTTAGCCATGTTTTTGTGTTAAAATTTTAGATAAAAAATCAGTGATGGTCTCTGCGATCATCCGGGGTTCCTGGATAGGAATGTTATGATCACCCGGGATCAGTTCCAGAACTGAATTCCCGATCTGAGTCTGCAGCCATTCTCCTGTAGGCCTGCAATTGGAGTCTGCACCGTAAAGCAATAAGGTGGAAGCTTTCAATTCGTTAAAATCAGCTTCATTCAGGAAATCTTTTTCCCTGATCATATCTGCTTTAATGCTGGTTTGATTAAACAGAAACTCATACATACGATGGTTCTTTTCCATTTGTCTTTTCCCCATCTGAACTTTAGTGGTATCTGTAAAATTGGCTACATAATGCTCCAGAAACTCTTTGCTGTATTCATCAATAATATTGCGGGCCTTTTCATCCTGAGGATCTGGAGCTTCCGTTACCACCAGTTTATTGACGCCGTTCAGGGTATTGTAACGCTGTTTTTAAAGCGATAAGGCCACCGAAGCTATAGCCGGCAAGATGTACCTTTTTCAGTTGCAGCGTATCCATTAAACAAATCAGGTCGGATGACATGGTATCAAGGTCATATCCGTCAAGGAAACGCTCACTCATTCCGTGGCTTTTCAGGTCGTACATGACTACATGGAAATGCTGCGCCAGAATTGGGGCAATATTAAAATAATAAATAGACAGATTGCTGAACATCCCGTGGATTAAAACCACGGTCTGTTCAGCTGTTTTGTTGAGTTCCTGTATATGAACCTGTTTATTATTGACAGTGATTATTGGCATTCGTAGATGTAATTGATGATCATACTAAGGTCAAGATTGATCAGCTGGTCAAGATCCATAGAAGACAACCAGCCTGTAAAATCGATCTGATCTCCAAAATGTGCTTTGATCTTTTCAGAGAAAGAAACAATCTCAATACTGTCCATTTCCAGATCCTTGGTGAATGAACTTTCAGGAGTAATATCCATTTCTTCTACAAATTCAGCACCTATCACTTCAGTAATAAAACCTTTTAATAATGTAAAAAGTTCTTCGTGGTTCATTTTTAATGTTGCGTTTACAGTGTCCATCCGATAATATAATTTTGATGTTTAATAGTTTTGATTTCAATGTTGTTGATCCACAGGTGATCATCTTTTATAAGCTCGACTTCGAAGGCTTTTGGATTTCCTTTCAGTCCTGTTCCCAGGAACTTTCCGTAGGCTTCCTTGGCCACCCAGAACCGCGTAGTCCACTCGGCCTGATCTCTGTCTTTTAATAATGTTAATTCATGATCGGTAAATACCATGTTGTAGAACCCGGAGCTGCGTTCTTCAATGGTTTCCATGTCGATTCCTACAGGTTTTCCGTACCGTGCGATACCCACGGCATCCTTTCCTTTGTGAGCCAGTGAAATATGGATGTTTTCCGTAAAATCACTGATGAGATGAGGTTTCCCCACTTCATCGGAGCGAATCTCAAAGGTAATCGGGAAGCAGGCATGATTTTTTTCTTGACGAAGAAGGTGTCTTACAGCATCTTTTACCGCTACACGGCTAACCATCCAGTTTTTCTTCTTATTCGGTAATAATTGCTGGTGATGCTGTTTTTCCGTCTGGTTGAAATACCTTTTCAGGATAAAATCCCATGAAGCCACTCTTGTATACGCCTGATGGAAGTAGAATACTTCAGGAGCAATCTCTTCAGAAAGGCGATTGTGCAACGGTGACATGGAAACATTCCATAAAGCAGCGTCAATTTCCAATCTTCTGTTTTGCCAGCCTGTAATGGAACACCATGGCTTTCCGTCTCTGGTCAGAAGGATGTTGGCAATGGCGAACTCATCGTTAAGATCGGTCAGCATACAGGTACATTCAAAAATACCTTCCTGATCATGCATATCTCCAAAGAATTCTATATCTCTGATTTTTACAGGGAATGCAATACGGTCTTTGACCAACGTAAGCTGTAACCAGAGCCCGAATAATTGTCCTGCATTGTCAAGCAAAGAACCTTTACCGCCGTTTCCTTTGATTTTTCCGATAATCCCTTTGGAACCAACGGCAGAAACTTCAGTGATCCCCTGATACCGGTCTCCGTGGAACATATGCATGTCATAGATTTCTTCAGGTGTTCTCTCAATAGGTAAAAGATCACCGATAGAGAAATTGAATGCAGGAACCGGAACGGGAGAAGATTTCAGCAATACTTCGGCATTGGCAAAATTTTCAATATCCAGATACGCATGGTTTTGGGAACGCCATTCTCCTTTTACGGTTTTTTCAAAAGGTTTGGCGACGTTCATCCACTGGAAGACACTTACGTTCATGATTTTATGAACCTGTGTTCCCGGAATTTCTGCTTCGGCAATTTCTGCCAGCTGTTCAAAGATCATGGTCATCGGAATTACCGGTTCCATGTCGGCTACATGAGCCCATCCTTTAGGCTGTCTCAATAAACTGTGATCGATAAGGTACGGATGACTTTCCAGCGTTACGTACAGATCTTTTGAAAAAGTAGTACTTCTCGGTGCTTGCGGTGCTACGGGAGCTATCGGCTGCACAGGAGCAGGACGTTGAATTTTAATATTTGGTGGGTTTTGGAAAAGGGTTAAAACCTCTTCCTGCATACGGATCATATCAGCTACGTTATCCTGGAATGCCTGCACAAGAGGATGTCCCGTTTTGGTAGCGATAGAGGCTGATGCGGTGTATTGTTTTGGTGTTTCAAAGGCGGGAACTAAAGCCTGGGCTTCTTTAAAATTACGGATAATCGGGGATCCCAATTCCAGTTTAATTCCTTTTCCTGACGATTTTTTGGTGTGATTCTGAATATCTAAAAAGTCAAGAGCTATCACTTTGCCCTCAACAAATAATGAAGCGACTACTCGCTGCAGCTGAGCCAGTGCAGATCGTGTAGGAACGCTGGACGCAATCGTGCTGAATGCTTTTCCTTTTAAAGTATCATCAATGAACCCGATCAAACCTCCGGTACCGACCTGAATAAAGCATCTTGCGCCTTCCTCATACAATCTGTCGGTCAGTTCACGGGAAGCGAACCGGCTGAACAAGATGTTCTGCACTCAATTGTCTGATGGCAGCCTGATCCGCAGGATAAGGCTCCAGGGTCGTCGCGGACCATAATGGGATTTTTGTTTGCTGGAACTGCGCTTTTTCCATTCCGGCAAGGATGACATCCAGTTTATCAGCGATAAAAGGAGAATGAAATCCGGACTGGAACGGCAATACCTGATGGAAAATCTGTTTTGATTTTAGTAAAGGTACCAATTCATCCAGTGCAGCATTGCTTCCGCAAAGGATGACCTGATTCGGGCAGTTATCATTGGATACATATAAGTCTGAAATCTCTGCAATAAAAGGTTGTACTACATCAATTCCTGCTCCTATAGCAATGAATTTGGAATCTTTTAATTCAAAAGTTTCAGGATGCAGAACGTCAATCAGCGCTTTTACAGAGTTGGCTTCTGCCAGTTCTGAGGAATATCCCGCAAGCCATTCTCCTAAACTGTGTCCTGCATTCATATCCGGAATGATTCCCAGTTTTTTTAAGGAATTGTCAAGGATACTGCAGTTGTTGAAAATGTTTAAAGCATCGGTTAAAAGACCTTCACCTTCTGTCTCGATAGGTGCTGATAATCCGAAATACCGGCTAACGGTTTCAACCTCACCTTTCGCAAGGCCGTCTAAGCCTGGAAATACAAAGGCTACTTTGCCGCCGTCTTTTAATAGCGGGGCAGAAGTGTACCAGATATCCTGTTTGTTTCTCCAGGTAATATTTTTGGAAACAATTTTAAGTGCTTTTTCAATTCTTGCCGGTGTCGGATCAAATATCGCTACTCTGAAATCTCCTTTTCCAACGCTTGTTTCGTTATTTTGTAAAGCAGAAAGAAGTTCTGCATGAGTGGGTCTTGCCAGTAATAATACGCTGTCTTTTTTCGGCATATCGTAACCTTCCAGCACTACGTGAGCATTGATTCCTCCGAAACCGAAGGCATTCACTGCTGCTACTTTCGGAAGTCCTGTTTTTGACCAGTTTTGGGGTTCCTGTATGGGAGCAAAACGGGTTTTCTGCATATCTGCAATGGGATTCTCACAATATAAGGTAGGTGGTAAAGTGTCGTGGTGTAATGCCAGACAGGTTTTGATTAATCCTGCAATTCCGGCAGCGGGCATAGCATGTCCGATATTGGACTTTACCGATCCGATACCGGCTGTCTGAGCCGAATCTTCTTTTCCGAAGAATTGTGCCAGAGTCTGAAGCTCTGTTTTATCTCCAAGCGGAGTTCCGGTACCATGAGCTTCAAGGTAACCCACCTTGTTTTTATCAAGATCAGCATTAGTCCAGGCTTGTTCAAGGGCTTTCAACTGACCTTTTACGGATGGGCTCATGACACTGGTTCCGTTACCATCGCTGCTTACACCTACACCTTTGATAACAGCATAGATTTTATCCTGATCACGAATGGCGTCTTCCAGCCGTTTTAAAACGACGAATCCGCAACCTTCTCCAATCAGTAATCCGTCAGCATCCCTACTGAACGGCTTGATCTGCTGCTGGCGTGACATTGCTCCCAGCTGGGCAAAAATACTCCAGAAAGCGGCATTTTGTCCTGTATGAACTCCTCCTGCGATCATGATATCTGCACGGCCACGCTTAAGCTCCTGTACTGCATGGTCTACAGCAATAAGGGCGCTGGCACAGGCTGCATCTACAGTAAAAGCTGCTCCTCCAAGGTCAAAACGGTTGGCAACAAGTGATGCTACAAGATTAGGAATTAGTCCCATTGCAGTATCGGCTGCAAAACGTCCTTTGCGCTCCTGGAAAGCATGTTTTACTTTTTCGATGTCAGCAGTAGATACCTGGGGTAAAAGTTCCTGCAGCAGCGAAGAAATTTGTTCTCCGGTTCTTACGATTTCTATCGCGCGGGTAGCTCCGGGTCCGGTATAGTTTCCTTTACCTATAATGATCCCTGTTTTTTCAAGGGAAGTTTTCTTTTGAAAAACGCCTGCATCTTCCAGTGCTTTCTGCACCAAATCAAGGGTCAGTAAATGATCAGGCTCGGTTCCTTCAACAGCCAGCGGTAAAATACCAAAGGCAGTGGGATCAAATTCATAGTCAGGGATAAAGCCTCCCCGTTGACAGTAAAAACGGTCAACAGGATGGGTAGCATCACTGAAGTGAACCGGATCTATCCGATCGGCCGGAGCCACTTGGGTAGAATCTACTTTATCGACAATATTCTGCCAAAAAGTGTTGGCATCCTGTGCGCCGGGAAAGACACAGGAAAGACCAATGACAGCAACATCTGTTTTCTTCATACTTAGTTTATGCAGTGTTTACCAATTATTTCCTGACATGATCAGTACCTGGCTTTCAGTACCGTACTTGATCTCGTTGAGGAAGATTTCTTTTCCTTCATCCAATGGAATCATAGAAATTCCTCTGCGTTCGTATTCTGTCTCAAGAGTGGATGAAACCATTCCTGCGCCTTTCCATGGGCCCCAGTTAATAGAAAGTACTTTTCCTTTTAACCTTTTGTTTAAAGCATTAGCATAATCATCCAGTACACTGTTGGCCGCAGCATAATCTGTCTGACCTTTGTTACCATATACGGAAGCAATGCTTGAGAACAATACAACAAACTGGCAGTCTGAGCGAAGCTGTTCAGCCAATACACGAAGGGGTTTCACTTTGGTGTCAAATACACGGCCGAAAGAGCTTGTTGTTTTTTGTTTGAATAATTTATCTTCCAAAAGACCAGCCCCGTGGATTACCCCATCAAGACGATCGTATTTTTCATAAATATTGCTGATCAAAGTACTCAATCCTTCTTCGTCACACAGATCTAATGATTGGTAAATAATGGTATTTCCCAAGTCTTCCATATCACGGATGGTACGTAAGATCTGGTTGTTTTTGAAGACCCTTACCGTCTCTTTTTCAATCTGAGCAGGAGAAGTGAATTGTCCGGATCTGATAAGATAAGCCCTTATTTCCTCTTTGGACTTCAGACCTTCAAATTCTTTCAGGTTTTCAGCTTCTTCTCTCGGGTCTGCTGATCTTCCTACCAGAATATAAGTACAAGGATATGCCTCAGACATATGTTTTACCAGCTCCGCTGTTATTCCTTGTCCACCTCCAAGTACCAGCACAACAGATTTAGAATCTAATTGAATGTGAGCTTCTTCAAGGCTTGTGGACAATGGCGACGGGATGATGTCTACTTTATGTCTTTTTTCGTTTTTATAAATAACCTCAGCAGGTTTGTCATTGGTGAGTATTTCTTTTAAGGTAATTTCAGCAATCTGATCCATTTCCTGAGGGGTGCTCAGGCTGATCAGTCTGCAAGTCGTCTGATCAAATTCTCTTGCCAGACTTTTGAAAAGTCCCGGATATCCCTGGTGATGGCGTAATGCGCGGGCATCATTGATCTCCTGAAGATGAGCAGGAACATCAGAAATAAGGTAAACCCATTTTGCTCTATCAAAATCAAGCTTTTTAATCAAATCAACATGATCAATGATGCTTGGTTTATCAGAAGAGGAGAAGATATCGAGCATAATCAATCCGTCAAAATCGGAAAGGTCTTTTTCAGCATCTACAAGGTCCACAATAGCCCCGTGTTTTTCCAGTTCGCGTTTGATCGCTGAGGTTTGTTTGCTGTTATCCTGAGTGATAGCAAAACGTTTTCCTTGAAGAACTTCAGTATTTTGTAATAAGGAAGCATCAGTAGGCGTAATATCAAAACGGAGTCTTGACAGTACGTTATTTGCTCCCTCAGGAGCATTAGCTTCCTTTGCTTCACTGGTGATTTCGTTGTTTTCACCATTCATCTCACTGATCCAGCCAGCCAATCCGCGAAGGGTTTTGATGGCAGCCAGTTTTTCCATAATATCATCAGCCTGTTCAAGGTTTTCTCCGAATCCGATTTTATTTTTAAGGTCAGCGATGATTTCCATACGCTTGATCGAGTCGATACTTAAGTCTGCCTCCAAATCAAGATCCAAGCCTAACATCTCTTTAGGATATCCTGTTTTCTCACTTACAATATTTAAGATGGCATTTTGAAGATCTTCAAGGGAGAATCCTGTTTGTGCCTCTGGTTTTGAAATAGCAGATTCAGTTATGGATCCGTTTATTTCAGGGGTTGCTGAAGCAGGCGTTCCGGTAAATTCAGTAAGCCATGAAACAAGTCCGCTAAGGGTTTTGATTCCTGCTAATTGTTCCATTACGGTATCTTCATTGGCATTACCGTTGGCTAATGTTCCCAGTTCACTGCGAAGGGTTCCTATGATTTCTACTCTTTTAATGGAGTCGATACTTAAATCGGCTTCAAGGTCCATTTCCATACCCAGCATTTCCTGAGGATATCCTGTTTTATCACTTACTACCTGCAGTAACAGGGATTTGATATCTCTTACCGGAGCCTGTTGTACTGGAGCTACGGCTGACGGAGCTTGCTGATAGGCAGGTTGTTGAGCCGGGATGGCTGCCATTTGCTGTTGTACAGGAGCAGCTACCGGTGTAGTGTATACAGGAGCAGATTGTACATGTGGATTCTGTCCCATGAAGGAAAGCATCACATCACGTTGCGCCTGTATCATCAATTTCATACTATTTAAATATTCCTGGAGCATACGTTCAGCCGTTGACTGGCCTTCCGCTGCCGGAGCTTGTTGGTTGGTAAAACTGTTCATTTGGATTGGATTTAAAATAGGTAATGCACCATTGGAAGGCAGTGTGCCTGTAGTCGGATGTGCAGTTTGTCCGTTAACGCGCCATATCGCCGGGCTTTTCTTATACAATTCAGGCTGTGCGATATCGATCACCTGAACATTTCGGCCCTCAAAAAGTTTATTGATATTGAAATTACGACCTGTACCCAGATATTGGGCTAGCATGCAAAGAAGGTGCGTAAATTTATTACGGCTGTTATCTTCCACATAAAGACTCAGATGATCTTTTTCTATGCAAGATTTTGTCAACCCTGTTAAGATTTTTCCAGGACCTACTTCGATGAATATTCTTGCTCCGTCATTATACATAGCCTGAAGTTGCTCTACGTATCTTACGGGCTGTACAAGGTGATCGGTCAGTCTTTCTTTTATTTCAGACGGTTGAGACGGATATACTGTTGCGGTTGTATTCGACCATACCGGAATCTGCATTTCACCAAAAGAAACATCTTTCAATACGTCGGCATATAAACCTTTGGATTTTGCCAGTAACGGGCTGTGGAATGCACAGGCGACTTCCAGTTTTTTAGCTGAAATACCTTCCTGTTTAAGAACTTCCAAGAGTTTGTTGATAGCCTCCGTACTTCCTGCAATCACACATTGTGTAGGAGCATTAAAGTTTACCGGATAACATCCTTCTGCTTTTGCAAGGATAGGTTGTAAGCGTTCGTAAGTTGCACTTGCGGCTAACATGGATCCCGGATCTCCGCCTTGTACAGAGTTCAGAATAGAATGGGCTCTCTGGATACTTAAGTCCACCAGTTTTTCTTCGTCAAATACTCCTGCAAAACATAAAGCCGGTAATTCTCCATAGCTGTGGCCTGCCAGCATATCCGGAACAATCTCCAGAGATTCCAGGAATTTGGCCAATGCCAGATCAACAATTCCTAAAAGAGGCTGTGCCAAGCGCGTATCTTTAATAGTTTCTTTTTGTTGTTTTAAAGCCGCTTCATCAAATGTAGTGGATGGAAATACTACTTTTTCAAGCTCAGGATATTGATCGATAAGGCTGCGCATCGCAGGGAATACTACGAATAAATCACGAGCCATATTGATCCTCTGGCTGCCTTGTCCCGGGAATAAGAAAGCGACTTTACCTTCTTTTTTATTAACGGTGAAAGTATCCTTGGTTTCAATACCTAACAATACCAGCTCAAGCTTCATCATCAGATCTTCAGCGGTGTCTGCAACAATACTGAACTGAATTGGCTTTTCTGAATTGATGCTTAAGCTATAAGCGATATCTTTTAAAGCGATCCCATCATTGATTTCCAATAAGGCTTTGATCCGGCTCGACTGTCCTTTGGCTTCTTCGTAAGTATCTCCACGGAATACAAAAAGCTCTGAAGGCCAGGATTGCATAGCAATAGAATTGTCCTGTTTAGGATGATTCGCAATAACGGTATGGAAATTTGTTCCTCCAAATCCGAACGCACTGATTCCGGCATATCTGTTTTCTTCTGTCCATAAACCACTTTCCGCATAGAAAGCAAATGGACTGGTCTGGGCATTATAATAAGCATTAGGCTGCTGAAGGTGAAGGGTAGGAGGTTTTACTCCATGATAGACTGCAAGAGAAGCCTTGATTAATCCTGCCAGTCCTGCAGCACATTTTGTATGGCCGATCTGTGTTTTCACGGAACCTAAATGGGTTTGTCCCGGCAGGGCTCCTGAACGGCTGAAAAGGTTCGTCAATGCACTTAATTCAGTTTTGTCTCCCACTACGGTTCCTGTACCGTGAGCTTCCACCAGTCCTACTGCTGCAGGACTGATACCAGCCTGGCTGTAAGCACGCTCTAAAGCTCTTACCTGGCCAATTTTTCTGGGTGCAGTCAATCCAAGTGCTTTTCCGTCACTTGATCCGCCAACTCCTTTGATAACAGAGTAAATACGGTCGCCGTCACGTACTGCGTCTTCGTATCTTTTTAATACAAGGATAGCAATTCCTTCTCCAAGAGCAATTCCGTCTGCTTCACTGTCGAAGGTAGCACATCTTCCTTTTCTGGAAAGAGCATGAGTACTGGAGAACATCAGATAATCGTTGATTCCGTTGTGTAAGTCTGCTCCTCCGGCAAGAACCATATCGGATTTTCCTAATACCAGTTCCTGACATGCAAGGTCGATGGCTGCAAGCGATGATGCACAGGCTGCATCTACGGTAAAGTTTCGTCCGCCAAGGTCCAGACGGTTCGTAATCCTACCTGCGATTACATTGGCTAAAATACCCGGGAAAGAATCCTCGGTGGTATGAGGGAAAGCTTCCTGTACTTCTGGATGGAGTTCTCCGAAAACCTGCTTATAATATCCCCCTGAAGCTGTAGCTGTTGGCAAGGTCATTACCTCCTTCGGCTCCAATGATCACGGAAATATTGTCTCTGTTAATATGTTTTTCACCGTATCCGGCATCTTCCATCGCTCTTTTGGCAACCAGTAAGGTTAATAACTGTGTCGGCTCAATAGCGGCAAGAGATTGTGGTGGGATACCGAATGTCAGTGGATCGAAATCGATTTTTGGAATAAATCCGCCCCATTTGGAGTGCGAGACGTCCGGTCCGTCTGATTCCGGATGGTAATAAAGGTCTTTATTCCATCTTTCGTCCGGAACTTCCGTCACGCTGTCTTTTCCTAAAATGATATTTCTCCAGTATTCTTCAAGGTTTTTGGCTCCGGGGAAAATACATTCCATCCCAACAATAGCGATGTCCAATGGTTTTTCTGTGGAAGTTGGTTCTTCAGGAAGGGCGGCATTCTGAACGAATTCATAATTGTCAACCACGGTCTGGTGAAGTTGTTCAAGAGAAATAACTTTATTATGCATGGTTGCCACCTGTCCGATCATATACATGCCCAGATCAAGTTGTTCTTCTTTAGGGATATTAACCAATGTATCACCTTGGCGTTCTATTCCTTTGGCTGCGATACGAAGACGTCCTACGTTGAGTTTTTCAAGTTGTTCCCAAACGACTTTCTTGTCCGTTCCGGCAGCCAGTAATTTTGCCTTTTCTGTGTTAAAATGATCGGCAAAGGCTGTATTCAGGCAACGGGTTTCGTGTCCCGGTGCTGTTTCCAGTAATACGGTGTCTTTTGCCTGCATTGCCTGTAGCTGGAATTCCTGCTGGATAGCTCCGGTTTCTACAGCTTCATGAGTATAAAGGTAAGCTGTACCCATCAATACTCCGATTTTCACACCTCTGGCAGCTAAAGGAGCAGTCATGATCGAAACAAATGCGGTTGAAAAAGCATCATGGATTCCTCCTGCAAAGAATATACTGATAGTCTCAGGGTGATCTTCTTTTAAGATACGCTCAATTTGTTTTTCCCAAAGAACGGTGCTTGACAGCGGACCTACGTGGCCGCCGCATTCACGTCCTTCAAAGATGAAATTTTTAGCTCCTTCTTTCAGGAAAATATCCAGTAGAGCAGGAGATGGAACGTGAAGGAATGATTTTATTCCTGCTTTTTCAAACACTTTTGCCTGTGCTGGTCTTCCGCCGGCAATCAGGACAACAGGAGGTTTGGCTTCTAATATATAGGAAGTCTGTTCTTCTCTTAATTCCTGTGGGGCAAATCCTAAAATACCTACACCCCAGGTTTTTTCACCTGCAAGCTTCTTGGTTTCCATCACCAGAGATTTTGCCGATTCACCTTTTAATAAAGATAAAGCCACAAAAGGTAAAGCTCCGGCTTCTGCTACGGCATTGGCAAATGCCGGCACATCGCTTACGCGAGTCATCGGTCCCTGAGCGATAGGGTAGCGAAGTCCGAGTTCCTGGGCGATAATGTTGTTTTTATCGATAACATGAAGGGCTTTTGCTTGTTTCAAGTGGCCGTACATGGCTTCTTTCAATGCAAAAACCAGTTTTTTCAATGTTTTGAAATCTTCATAAAGATCTGTCGCAAGAGAAATGTCTTGTCCCATTGGGATGTAACTGCTGCTGATATCCAGATCTTTGAAGTATGCGGTAAGTTCTTCTGAGGTGATATGATCGGAAATTGCCGGTGAGTTGGGCCTTACCAATACCCTGTGATTGGCTATGATTTTAGTTTCCGTACCATTTAATTTTGAGCATACTTCTTTGACATCCTGAGGAACAGAGCATTCCGGGAATAAGGCTAGCTGACTATCTAAAATAACACCTGCAGCGCCGAGTGACTTCACGGCAGCAGCGGTATGAAGTCCTATTCCTCCCTGTACCCATACCGGTATATCCTGTACCTCCTGGATAATACGCTGGAAAAGGATGAATGTAGATTCGTAACCCACCAGCCCGGCGGCTTCATTCCCTTTGATGATGATTCCTTTCGCTCCGTATTGTTGAGCCAGAAGGGCCTCTTCCAGGTTGGTTACCTGATAGATCACAGAAATTTCAGGAGAAAAATTTACTGAACTTCCATACGGAACAATGGCAAGGCTTACTTTGCCCGGGATCTGAAGAGTATCCTGTTGTTTGGTTGTGAAGTGGATACCATATGAAGGGATATCTATGTGGTTGAGTTGATTCAGTGCTTGCTGGGCAGTTGCTGTGTCTTTTCCTAAGCTTAGTACGGGAAAAGCACCTGCCTGATGTAATTTTAGAATTAGGTTAACGTCCGGTTTTTCAAAAGGGGTTAATCCGATAATAGTCAAGTTTCTCATGGCGTCAATAATTAATTGAAGTGATAGCAAAAAAATTATAATAAGCTGCTCAGATTCATCGGCATAAGAGCATAGTTTTTTTATGTGAAAAGATTAAAAATGTACTTTTATGACATTGTCAAAAAAAATCCTATTTGATTGATTAATCTCTAATAATGTTTTCCCTTCTAATGTGTTAATGGATTCAAGGGTTATGCCTGGCTTTTCAAAAGGCTTTAGCCTCACAATAATCATATTTTTCATAGTAAATCGGTATTGGAATGATCATGTAATTTTATAAATAAAACACAATATGCATATTTATAATCTGTTTTTATTTGTTATTATTTGTAAAATTTATACTTTGTTATTGATTATAAGTGTAATTTTTCAACTAATTTTCAATATTTAAAATAAAATTATTTAAATCATATTAAAGCATGTTAATTATTTATTTATCCTTATTAAACAGGCTTTTATGGTCTTTATAATTGTAAAAAAAATGATTATAATTAGCATGATATTAAGCAAAGGTAGTGATAAAATATATAATATTTCAATATTAGGAGATTTGTTTTTCTTAATATTACAAAAAAATAATATGGAATTTAAGACAAAAAATTGGGAAAAATTAACATTATGGATTTGATAAAAAGGGTTGTTTTATTTTTGAAAAAAGTGAGTTAAGTAAAGTATTTCACATTTTTAGTTTATGGTTGAAATTTATATTCTTTTGATAGATAACATCATATGGTTCTGAAATGTTAAAAAAACAGATATCGCCGATCTGATAAGATTTTTTTTCATTATTAGAGATATTTTGAAATCTGAACCAGTATTTATCTTTTTTTTGATAAGAATAAAAGTGGAATTATTTATTTGACTATTACGTAAATGTTTACTGTAATTTATATCATTGTATTGTCGTATGTAATAATTTAGCAGTCCTGTTATCCAAAATTCGGAATAGTAATACAAAAACTGATAATATTTTTCCTCTGAAACAATGCCTATTAAAACAAAAAATTTTTATGTATAAAATCTTTTACAGTATGAAAGTGATCAAGAAATTGCTGGTCTCTACTGCGGTAGTATTATCTACTTACTGTTTCAGCCAGATGCCTCATAACACATTTGAAAATATTTATAAAGAAATTAAGAAAAGAATTTTTTCAAAGCGCGGGATCTTTTTGCCGACAATAAAAGGGTATTAAGTGTAGAATATCAATACTTTACAGAAGCAATACTTGATAATGCATTTAACAAACCAGAAAAGTCTAATCAGAAAATCAGCCAGCTGGAAAAGTCGAAAACACCGCTTTCGGATTCACTGATGCTTGCCATAGGCCGTATATGGGAGGATAACTGTATGAAACAACATGACTATGCAGGCGCAAAAAATGCATTGGTTGCAGTTCTTAAACAATTCAGTCATTTGTTAACCGGGGACGAGATAAAAGATTTGAAAAATAATCTTAGAATCTGGACAGCCCTTGAAAATGAACCTCAACAAAAATTGACATTGAACGGTGAAACCAGGTTAAAAATGGAAAAGGACGCAGCTGGTTTAAAGAATCTAAAGGTAAGAGTGGGAGAGGAGACCATGAATTTTATTTTTGATACCGGAGCTAATATTTCTACCGTCTCTGCATCGGTAGCGAAACGTTTAGGTATGAAGATGATCCCGGCAGATATTGATGTGGATGCAATTACCGGTATTTCAGCTAAAGCCGATCTTGCAGTTTGTAAAAAAATAGTACTAGGGAATACAGTCATTGAAAATGCCATTTTTTTGGTATTTGCAGACAATGCATTGAGTTTTCCACAAATCAATTATCAGATTAATGGGATTTTGGGATTTCCCGTTATTGCAGCATTAAAGGAAATGCAATTAACCCAGGATGACTTTTTTATTGTTCCTGAAAAAGAGACTAAGATACCTGCTCTTTCTAATATGGCCATTGATGGGTTAACTCCACTTATTTTTGTAGATGGCAAACATTATAAGTTGGATACAGGAGCTGATCATACGATTTTATATGAACCGTTTTATAGGGAGTATAAAGAAGAAATTGACAACCGGTATAAGGCTACCAAGATAGCAATGGGAGGTGCCGGAGGTAAAATTGAGTATGATGGGTTTAAGATTAATCATACTTTTCATATTCTTGATCAATCGATTAGTCTTAAAAACATTAGCGTACTAAAAAATAAGATTAATAAAGAAACGGTTTACGGAAATATCGGACAGGATGTGATCCGACAGTTTCATACGATGACGTTGAATTTTGATCAGATGTTTATTAAGTTTGATTAATATCCTTTAATAAGAGATCCTATACACCTATCAATTTTACTCATAAAGTCTGTGTGAAATTTTTACTTGGTATTCATGATAATAAAAACTGAGGAGAATAATGACTTGAGTATCCCAGGCTCAAAACAACTTTATCAATCTGTTTCTACCGTTATGAAAAAAAGACACCATTTAAAATAAAATGATGTCTTACATAGAATATATTAAAAAATTGTAAAGGCTTTTCAGCGAAGGCTTATCTAGTCATTCTGTTTGATTTGAGGGTTATTATTGATTTCTTTATTTGGGATTTGAAATTTAAATTTATCAGGCGTTAGATTAAATCTGCCGAAAGTATGATTTGTACCGGTATACACTCTTTCCAAAGGGACGTTGAGCCTTTTCATATCAAACCATGCATAGCCTTCCCCCAAAGTTCTATTCTTTTCTGAAGGATAATCTCATTGATCAGGTCATTTCCGGATTTGGAAGAAAGGATATATCCCGTATCTCTTTTTGACGCAATATTGAATAATACCTGTCTTGCTTCGGCTTCCCTTCCCTGTCTGGCCAATGCTTCTGCTTCTATATAATACAGAGAAGACGCTCTGATGTAAATATAATCTCCCTCAAAGAGGCTCGGATCTTTAAACTTCCAGCTTACATAAGGAGGATAGTTTTTGGTCTTTCCATTAAAGGTATATTGAGCATTTTGGCTGCCATTAAAAACTTTTTTACGGTAATCTGTTTCCGGGATGGCTTCGTACAAACGTTTATCGATTAACTTACGGATTTGAGCTGCACCGGCATATCCTTCATTGGTATTGTCGAACATCGAGAAGAACGAGGCATAGTAATTTCCGATACTCATCGTGGATATCGTATTATGGAATCCCCAGATAACTTCAGGATTATTAATATTGGAAAATCCGGTCGTTGTATATTCGTTTTCAGTCATTAAAGCGACACCGTCTTTACTTTCTGCTGCATACTGACCTGCTTTTACGTAATTTCCCGTTTGCAGATATACCTCAGCTGCAATTGCTTTGGCTGTTCTCTGGTCAATCTGAGCTCTGGTAGGGCGGGCAAAACTGTCGAGAAGTAGAATAGATTCTTCAATATCTTTCGTTATCTGTCCGTACACTTCTGCCACTGTTGATCTTGGAAGTCCCTGGTTAGGATTGCTGGTTGTGAGTACAAGGGGTAATCCGGGATTTGATTCATGTCCTTTATAATCGTTAGCATAGAATCGGACAAGGTAGAAATAAGAGTAGGCCCTCAGGGCAAGCAGTTGGCCTTTAATTGCTCTGTTTTTGGTACTGGTATCATTTTTTAATTCGTCGAGAAGTTTATTGATGACAAATATTCTTGCGTAAAAAGTGGTCCATACAATTTCTGAAGCTATATTACTGGCGTTGGTAGCTTCATAATTATAAAACATTCCCAAGTGCTGGTTGGTAGATTGTATCACATCATTAGACATCAGATCTGCTCCGGCCTTCATGGCCATGATTCCGAAGTCGGAATGTGAGGTGGTTCCCCCGGCTCCGTTGCTTCGAAGGTCGAGATAGATTCCGCCCAGAATTTTTTCAGGGCTCGATTTGTCGGTGTTGAGCTGTTCTCCGGAAATATCACCGTCAGGTAAAGTATTGAGATCATTGGCGCAGCTTGTGCTAAGGCCAATAGCTATGGTTGCGATAAAGTATTTTATTGTTTTCATAAATTCTTTTAAAAAGTTAGTTTAAAACCTAAAGAGACACTTGACAACAGAGAATATCTGTATGAATCGGAAACTCCGGTTAGGGAAGCTCTCGGGTCATATCCTTTTCTCTTCGACCATAGATACAGGTTGTTTCCTGTCAAATAGACCTTTAGACCTGATAAACCTGCCTGCTGGGCAAAACCTTCCGGTAGCTGGTAGGAAAGGGTCACATCCTGAAGACTGATATAATCTGACTTGATCAGGTAAAGTGTTGAATTTCCATTTTGATTGGTGGAAGTCAGGTCTACTCGCGGTAATGAAGCATTCGGGTTCTCCGGGGCCCATGTTTTATCCAGATCTGTGGAGTAATTTGAACCATACGTATCTGAGTGGAATAAACTTCTGTAGATGTCATCATATCCATACCCTCCAAACTGGTAGGCGAAGTTTACAGATAAATTCAGCCTTTTATAAGTGATATCAGTTCCGAATCCTCCATATACTTTGGGAATAGCTGATTTTCCGGTATTGTAATCGGTTGCTTCTTTATAATTGTTGGTAATGGTTTTTTCTTCCTTTTGCGTCGTTGGATTAATGGAAGTGCGATACCATAAAGCATCTCCGTTTTCCGGATTTACTCCTGCAAACTCTTTAAGGTAATACGTATATCGGTCTCCGCCTTCTGTCAAAATAAACAAGCCTGAAACCAGTCCCGTTCCTCTCTGTTCTGCCGGAAGTTTTGTAATGGTATTTTTATAATGTGTAGCGTTGGCATATATATTCCATTGTATATCCTCTTTTTAAGGATATCTACATTGGCATTTATCTGTACTCCCCGATTGATCATGTCCCCGATGTTGCCATACTTTACATAAGAACCCACATTGGATGGAGCCAGAGGAAGAGCATAAATCATATCCGATACTTTTCGCTCAAAATAATCCGCATTCAGAGTAAGTCTGTTTTGGAAAAATGAAGCCTCAAACCCTGCGTTCAGGTTTTTGAAGTTTCCCATTTAAGATCTCTGTTGCCTATTTTTTTAGGTGATACAACCGCTTTATCATCACCGAAATTATTAATTCCGTAGATGTCCTGGTACGCATAATAATCTCTTGTGGAGGCATCGAGCAAGATATTGTCATTTCCCTGCTGACCGTAGGAGACCTTTAATTTCAGGGCATTCACCACGGAATTGTCTTTCAGGAAATCTTCTTTGGCAACATTCCATGCGGCCCCCAATCCGTAGAAAGTACCCCATCTGCTTTCCGGAGCGAAAACGGAAGAACCGTCGCGTCTTACATTGGCATTAAAAAAATATTTACCATCATAATTGTAAAGCAATCTTGAGAAATAACCTTCTACAGCATACTCGTAGCCATTCCCAGAAAGATCTGTTATTTTTACCGCATTGTCAAAAGACAGAGAGTTTGGCAATAAAAGCTGCTGTTTGTTTCCTGACATTCCTTCATTTTTGATTTTGTTTAATTCATGACCAATCAAAATGTTGAAGTTGTGCTTATCCACTTTTTTCTGGTAACTCAGCAATTGCTGATGATTCAGTGTGTATCTGAACTGTGATCCTTTGGTAAGGGTACCGCCTACGGATGAAGAAGTTCCTCCTTCTGTGTTTCCGAACTGAAGATTTCTTACATTTTCAAGATAGGCCCCGAAGTTGTAGGTGAAATCCAAACCTTTAATGATTTCATAATTTAGCCCCAGGTTGATATTGGTGATATTGCTTGTGGTTTGTGATTTATCTTTTTGAAGGTTACCTACCGGATTTTCGAAAACGGCATAGGATCTTGTCGCACCGTTAGGACCGCTTCCGTCTCCGTAATCATACAAAGGATTTCCATAGCTGTCATATAATCTCTGATAATTGTCGTCTCTCAAGAAAACAGGATAAAAAGGTGAAATATTTCTTGCAAACTGGAAAGGATTTGAAAACCCGCCCGTTTCACCAAAATCCTGTTTGCTGTAGGTATAGGAAAGGGCACTGGTCAATTTTAATTTTGAAGTAATGGAGTAATCTATATTGGATCGTATTCCGAATCTTTCAAATCCTGAGGAGATAAGGTATCCTTTGTCATCCAGATAATGTAAAGAGGTATATGATTTTACCTGATCGCCGTTGGCATTAATTCCAACGGTCGCCTCTCTTCTTAAAGCCGGCTTGAAAAGAAGTTTTTTCCAGTCGTCCTGATATAATAACCGGGCATCGGGATTAAAAGAACCATCCTGTCTGATCAGTTGGGCAAAAGGTACATTATAAACATTATATCCAAGTCTGTTCAATGCAGTCAACCCTACATCATGTGGAGTAGGACCTGAAGGAACAGCTCCCGGTTGCTTTAGCCTTGCCACTTCACCAATCCTTGCCCTGTTATAAAAAGCAGTATAATAATCCTGTGGTGAAGTATACACCGGATAATCCTGAATGGATCTGAAATTAACTCCCGTTCTTACATCAGCCTCAATGCCAAGTCCTTTATTTTTACCCCTTTTTGTATTCACAATAATGACACCGTTGGCTCCCCGGGAACCATATAGGGCATTGGAGGAAGCATCTTCAAGAAAGGATATACTTTCAATATCAGAGGCTGCAATACTGTTAAGGTTTCCGCTGTAAGGAATACCATCCAGGACAATTAACGGATCACTGGATGCATTAATAGAACCGATTCCTCTCATTCTGATGGTGGGTTGGGAGCCGGGCTGACCGGAAGAAATAACCTGTACTCCTGCTACTTTACCTCCGATTCCCTGAAGGATATTTCCGTTTTGGAGATTAGAAAGGTCTTTGGCTTTTAAAGATTGCACAGATCCGGTGATTTCTTCTTTTTTTGCTTTCCGAAAGCTACTACAACCACTTCTTTAATGGCATTTTCTTTGGAAAGGCTGTCTTTAGTTTGTGCAAAGCCATATTCTGCCAATAAGAGCAGGGCCAATACACCGATTTTACATTGTTTTCTTCTCATTCTAGTATCATATTTAAGTTTAAAATTGAACGGGTGTATTACTGTGATTTCTCCGGTTATGAAATAATAATTTCCTGCCTCCTTTTTCAGGGAGGATACAATAGGGAGTATTAAAAGCTAGGGGGAAGTATGCCCTGGTTAGATCAGGTCTTGAACTGATTGGACTTTAATTCCTACAGTAATGTGTATTCCTTCGAAAGTTATGACATCATCATGGTACACATACACATCATAGATTCGAAACACATATCTTCAGAAATGATAGTATGCTTTGAAAGACCTTTATCTGTACAGTTTTTTTGCTGAGCAGCTGCAATAGTCATGATGGTGAGCAGGTAAGAATCAAAGGAGTTCTTATTCATGAGAATAAAGTTTATAATTTTTTTAACTGGGTCAAAATTATTTAATAATTCATGAACATCGTTTAAATGGGCATATGAGATAAATCATATTAGTCTACTAAATTAGTGGGTTAATAGAATTGAATAATCCATTTTATATTTATCTTATTGATATATAGGTATTTGTGTTTGCTGCATAAATGTTAAAAGTTTTAAAAAAAATAGAGTTTGCCGCCATGAATTAAAATTAACATAATAAGTCTATTGTTTTTGTAGACTTTTTGGTTATTTTATGATCCTGATTCAAAGAGGTACAGTCATTAAACAAACAGGCTTATTTGATTAGTTATCAGTAATACAGATAAAGTGATGGGCAAGTTTCCCAAAGAATTTATATTGGAAAATTTTATAGTATTAAAATTATAATTGATCATTTCTTAAGGCGGAAAGTAAGAATGCCGAACAAAATCCTTTGTTAAGACTAAGAAGAATAATTAATTTTTCCCAAGCCTGCGGATGTTTTCTAGAAAAATTAATTATATTTTTGAAGATTATTTACCTGCACAATTTCGTATCCGGATATGATGATGGATTAATGACTGTGCAAAAGAGATCCCCAAATTATGATGAGAAAATACTTTACTTACGCTCTGCTTTTTGGATTTCCTTTGCTGGGAGCCCAAACCAAGGCGGACGGACAATCTGCATATCAGCAGAAGTGGACATTATTAGAAAAAGAAAATGCAGCACAGGCTTTTGATGCCGATATTCAGCTATCTGATGCCGAATCGGTATTGGACAAAAAACTATTTCAGCTAAGAAAGCAGTTTCTGGCTGAAACAGAGAAACAAAAAATCCCGATATATAATAGTTCTTTTAATCAGATAAAACCATTGATTGAAAGCACTGCACTATTTAAGATTATTCAGAAAATGCCTAAAGGTGGTTTGCTGCACACCCATAGCGGAGGTCTGGCAAGTATGAAATGGGTTATTTCAGCGGCAAGAAAATATAAAGAATGCTACGTTTTTGACCAGAAAGATACCAAAGATTTTATTTACGGACAGCTGGCTTTTTTTGAAAACGGAAAAGTACCTCAGGGATTTGTCAGTCTTGATAAGAAATTGACTGCACAACCTGATTTTGAAAAGGAATTGCTGGGACTTCTCACTTTAAAACGGGATAACCTGAGCAATTATAATGATTACTGGATTGAATTTGAAAAACGGTTTACCCGCATCAATCTGTTGTTGCCTTATCGTCCTTTTTTCAAAGAATATTATAAAGAAGGTTTCCGTGAACTCCTGAAGGACAACGTACAGCATGTAGAGATCAGATATGTCTTTGATGAATTGTATGATTTTCAGCACGGGAAATATCCTCTCACGAAAACTGTTACTGATCTGCAGGACATTGTGAAAGAGATACGTACATCTGATCCACAGTTTAGCTTAAAATTAATCTATTCAAGCTTTAAATTTTTAGATCCCGAAAGCATTGAAAAACAGCTGGAAACTGCATTTGCATTGAAAAAAGAATTCCCGGATATGATTTCAGGATTTGATCTTGTGGCAGATGAGGCTGCAGGGCACAGTATCAATTCTTTTCAGAAAAACTGGAACAAGCTGAATGAGCTGGCCGGGAAATATGGGGTGAATATGCCACTTTTCCTGCACGCCGGAGAAACTACTTCCGTCTTTAACAAAAATATTCTGGATGTTTCATTGCTGGATAACAAAAGAATTGGCCATGGTCTTAACCTGATTTATTTTCCGGAATCCATGAAATTGGTCAAAAAACAGGACAAATTGGTGGAAGTAAGCCCCATCAGTAATCAGATTTTAGGTTATGTAAGCGATATGAGAAATCATCCGGCGAGAGTTTTGCTAAGCCACGGAATTCAGTGTTCCATTAATAGTGATGATCCGAGTGTGTACGGCTATGAAGGGCTTAGTTATGATTTCTGGACCGCATTTGCATATTGGGAACTTGATGTAAAAGCGCTGAAAAAGCTTGTTTTTAATTCAATTAATTATTCTTCATTGAACAACAAAGAAAAGGAAACTGCAATCGCCCATCTGAATACACAATGGAATGATTTTGTTCAGAAAGCAAATTCACAACTAAAATAATAAAAGATAAGCCGCTTTTATTGGCAATCTCTTAACAACAAAAAGCACCATTCATATCATGGTGCTTTTTTAGTAAAATATCATGACTTCCAAATGGGAGAGTGTGGCTTCATAATTCAAAGTCTTAATTTTAGATTTTTCTGCAACAAACTTAAGGTCACTTTTCATTGTTTTTAATGACTGACACTTTCCCATACTACTGTAAATCCAGGCTATAGATACATTCAAATCTTTGGAAGAATAGCATTTATATGTATAAGCAAACAACATAAAATAAATACTCCACGCATCATCACCGTCAATTCTTCCTTTATTGTATAAACTTATATTTTCTATTCGTAAACAGAGATTCTGTTACAACTTCCCTTAATTGAGATACTCTGTTTATTTCAGTTCTTCTGAACTTTGTCTTATTAAAAACAACAGGATATGAAATCTTTAACAACAACAGAAAATAATAAAACCACATCACAATGGATATAATCAGGTATAATCAAACCGTCATAGAGTAATGTAACCCCTGATCTTTCAGGTTTAAAAAAATTAAAAATACAATAATATGCAAACAATATTAGGTGCCAACGGACAGATTGGCGAAGAGCTGGCCAGAGAATTAAAAAGAAATTTCACTTCCGATATTCGTATTGTCAGCAGAGATGCAAAAAAGTCAATGATACCGATGAGGTATTCTCTGCAGATCTTTCAAGTCGTGAAAAAGCCATAGAAGCGGTAGAAGGCAGTGAGATTGCTTATTTCACTTTAGGACTTCCGATAAGTTCGGATCTTTGGGAAAAACACTTTTCTCTTATTCTTCGTAATGTGATTGATGCCTGTAAGGTCAACGGTACAAAACTCGTGTTTTTTGATAATACCTATATGTATCCGCAGGATGACAGGGTACTGACTGAAAACACGACATTTGCCCCGGTTGGCAGAAAAGGAAAGGTAAGAAGAAAAATGGCTGATATGGTATTGAAAGAAATACAATCCGGCGGGCTGGAAGCGGTTATCTGTCGTGCTCCAGAATTTTATGGACCGGGAAAGACACAAAGTATTACCAATACTTTGATTTTTAATAACATCAGAGAGGGTAAAACGCTGAAGGTTCCCTTGAGTGCAGACAAAAAAGAAGTTTAATATGGACTCCCGATGCGAGCCGTGCCACCGCATTAATTGGAAATACTCCAGATGCCTACGGACAGACCTGGCACCTTCCCGTTGATAAAAGCCACCCGACATACCGTGAATTTATCAGAATAGCGTCAGGGATTTATGGAAAAGATCTGAAATATTCCGTTGTTCCTAAGTTTTTCTTCACCATCGGATCTTTATTCAGTAAAAGAGTGAAAGAGCTGCTGGAGTTGCTACCGAGATATGAGCATGACAATATCTTTGATGATTCAAAGTTCAGAAGTCGTTTTCCTGGCTTTCAGGTAACAGACTACAAAAAGGGGATCATGCAGATAAAAGCAGAACAGCTTTCAGGAAAACAATAAAATCACTACCTTAGAATAGGCTAAAAAGAGTTTTTATCTAATCACATAGACACATAGAAAATGATGATTGAAGGAAAAATACAAGTATGTATTTTATTAAACTAAATCTATGTGTCTATGTAGTTTAAAACATCGTAATATCTTAACACTCATAGAACAGTGAGTCTATTTCACTGTCTAGTTTAAAAAAAATGAATAAATCTGAAATGCAACCAATGAAAACTCCGGAAAAAGTTTCATCCATCAGTGCACTGCACCGGTTTTTAGGATTGAGGAAACCTTCAAATCCTTTGATCAGTGTATTTAATTTTGATGATGTACAATTGGAGCCTGAAACCATTCTCAGTACCGTAATAACCGATTTTTATGTAGTTGCCCTGAAAAAAGACTGCGCAGGTGGAAAATGCAAATATGGGCAGCAGTATTATGATTTTGAGGAAGGGTTTATGTACTTTATTGCACCTCATCAGGTTCTGCAGTTTGAAGATATTCTTTTAAACGGTGTAAAAGGCTTTGTATTGGTTGTTCATCCTGACTTTTTCCAAGGGTATCCTTTGGCTTCAACAGTGAAGGACTATGGTTTTTTCTCGTACGCAACCAACGAAGCGCTACATCTTTCCGAAAAAGAGGAAAAATCTGTGATGGATATTATCAGTAATGTAGAACAGGAAATAGATGCCAATATGGATTCTTTTACGCAGGATTTACTGGTCTCTAATCTTGAGCTTTTATTGAAATACAGTGATCGTTTTTATAACCGACAGTTTTTAACCCGGAAAAAGGTGAACAATGATTTACTTTCAAAACTGGAAAATTTACTGGATGATTATTTCAGAAAGGATAAATTGATTATTAATGGGATTCCTTCTGTTCATTTTGTAGCCAATGAACTGAATTTAAGTGCAAATTACCTCAGCGATATGCTTAGGGTACAAACAGGGCAGACCACGCAGCAGCATATCCAAAACAGACTAATTGAAAAGGCCAAGGAATTGTTGTCTACAACAGCTATGTCGGTTTCTGAAATCGCTTACCAGCTGGGATTTGAGCATCCGCAGTCTTTCCATCGTCTGTTTAAAAACCGTACTTCTTTCTCTCCACTGGAATTCAGGGCTTCATTTAATTGATTTTTGTGGTATAAAACAGTAAAAACTAACCGATAAGATTCAGAGATCAGGTTACAACTTTCCTGAATTGGGTTACTTGTCGTCAGTTTGTTATTCCGAAATTTGTGATACAAAATACAAGAGTATGAACACCTTAAAAATTTTAATCATTGTAACCAATGTCAACATATATGCCAGCGGTCATCTGAAAACAGGCCTCTGGCTTAGTGAACTTACCCATATCTATCACGCTGCCAGAGAAAAAGGATATGATATCACCATTGCGAGTCCAGATGGCGGTAATGTACCGGTAGATCCGGAAAGCCTCAAGCCTTTTGTTCTGGATAAAATTTCCACGACTTACTGGAATGATGTTTCTTTCCGGCAATTACTGAACAACAGCCAGCGGTTAAGTGATGTTTCCGATATTCAGTACGAATTGGTGTATCTGGCCGGCGGACATGGAACCATGTATGATTTTCCGGACGACAGAGCCATACAATCCGTAGTTAAAAAACAATACGAAGGCGGAAGACTGGTAGCCGCAATTTGTCATGGTGTAGGTGGGCTTCTGAATGTAAAACTTTCCAATGGGGAATATCTGATCAAGGATAAATCTATGACTGGTTTTGATTGGTTTGAAGAAACCATTGCCAGACGTAAAAGAGAAGTTCCTTTTAACCTGGAAGCCGCTATCAAAGAACGGGGTGCAGATCTGAAGAAAGCTTTCATTCCCATGACTTCAAATGTTGTGGTGGCAGATCATCTTATTACCGGACAAAATCCGTTCAGTTCAAAGGAGATGGCAAAAGAGGTGATGAAGCATCTTGAAAAACAATAAATCTTTTCTTTTTTAAACCGTTTTTAAAAAAACTGATCAATATTTTTGAACAGATCAAAATGGGCTCATATGATAAACCTGTTAAAATTTTAAAACCATGAAAAATATTATTGTTACTTCCTTCCTTTTTTTAATCTTTCTCTTGTAAACGCCCAAACCATAGAGTCGGGAAGCCATAGTACAACAGGATATATCAAACCGGACGGCACTATCGAAAACAGGAACCGTTCCACAGTGGGTTACATTAAATCTGACGGAACGATTGAGAATAAAAATCATTCAACAATCGGCTACATCAAAGGTGATGGCACTATAGAAAATGCCGGTCATTCTACTGTAGGCTATGTTAAAAAAGACGGCACCGTAGAAAACAGCAGCCGTTCCACCATAGGATATATCAAAGATAACGGGACGGTCGAAAATAGCAGTCACAGTACTATCGGCTATGCTAATGGTATCAATAAAGAATGGGCAGCGGTCGTGTATTTCTTTTTTAAGCTAGATTAATCCGCCTGCCGTCCAAAAAAAAAATTACGCCTTATCCCGCGATTAATGATCAAGTCTGTAAATAAATTCCTCAATCTCCGCTTGCCTGGCGTTGGCAAATCCTTTGTCAGTCCCTATTTTTACAAATCCACAGTTTTCCAAAACTTTCTGTGAGCCAAGGTTATCAAAAGCAACACGCCCGAATATAGGTCTGACTGTTTCCATAGCAAGTAGTTTTTCTAATGCTTTCGTAGCGATCCCTTTCCCCCAGAAACTCTTATCAATCCAGTATGTGATCTCTGCATCACCCTCCATCATAAACTTGGCAATACTTCCTGCGATCACTGTATCGACTATAATGGTTTGATTGTTGACTGTGGGATCAGCCAGCAGTTTGGTATATTTAGCAAGATAAGCTTCCTGATTGGCAGAATCTTTTGAGGTAAATGCTGCCAGATGGTTTGCTTCAGGATCAAGCTGAAACCGGAATAAAATGGGTAGATCTGCAATTGTAGTGGATCTGAGTTGTATTTCAGGAATTGTATTTTTCATAGGAGTGATTACGTAGTTTTATTTTCAAATATAATTAAATATTGTTATGGTAAAGTATATTATACGTGTCGTGTTTGTAAGAAAAATAGAATGATCCCGGAATCATAAAATGTAATACATATTTAATGCTGAGGTAATTTCAGTACCGATGAAATCCGGTAGTTTCGTGTGCAATTTAAACTAGTAATACATTCTACACCTCATTACCGATCTGATTATGATTCAAAAACAACTCCTTGGCTGGATGCTGATGCTTGCTGTGACCAGTATCGCATGCCAGAACAACCAATTAACCTCTCCCTCAATGGAGGAAGAGCTCCCTTTACAGGTAAATGCTGCTAAAGCGGCTACAGATGTAAGTGTGAACCCTTTTGTTGACACAAGTACCTATATCAATTCTGGATTTACCTTTTTAAAGCCTTCCCAGGTCAATAAAAACCGTCAGGCCATTGGCGGAAACTCATACACGGAAGTCTATGGATTCAATATCCCTGAAGAAAACAGAGTCCGGGGAATCCGTTGGAACACTGACGATGAAACTACCTCTATCTGGCGTCCACAGGGCATTGCCGGATTTACCAAAGATGGTATCCGTTACCTGTTGGTGAGCTGGTATGCAAAAGATGATGCCGAATATAAAGGTTCCCGCATTACGCTTATTGACATCAGCCCAAGCTCAAGTACTTATCTTACCTATCGACATATTCTTCTCGTGCAACCTGATATTCCGACAGGCACCACCAATTATACTCAGTATGGCTCCTATGCTCCGTTAAAAGTGCATGCCGGAGGTATTGCTTATTTCAAAGGGAAAATCTACCTCAGCAGCACCAATCTTGGTGTTCGTATATTTGATCTGGATAAAATTATTGAAGTCAGTACGGGAGATGCTACCAATGACAAATGTGGTAAAGATACCAACGGTAATCTGTTTGCTTTCAACTATAGGTATATATTACCTCAGATCGGATATCAAAAGATCAGTAATGCCAGTCCTTTCTCCACGATACAGGTCAACGATGAAGGAACCCAGCTCTGGACAGGTCAGTATTATGCAGGCAGTGCTGATGCTTCTATTGTTCCTAAAGTCTTTGGATTTCCCATTGATGCTGGAGGCAAACTTCAGAACTCAGGGATTGTTGGTGTAAGTCCGAAGAACAGCCTTTTTGCCGATAACCATGCCCATGGCATTCAGGGGGTATTCAGGAAAGGAAACAGAACATGGCTCTCATGTACGGGATCTCCAAGCAATTCTTATGGCTCCAACGCCCGGTTGGCAAGATATACCGATGGAGCTGATGACACTGTACGCTACCGATGGCCCTATGGTGCAGAATCTCTCTATTATGAATCTCAATACAATTATCTGTGGAGCCTTACGGAATACGAACCCAACGCCGGAGCTCAGAATGGCAGTCAGGTCAACAGGTGCATTTTTGCAGTGGATTTTTCGAAGTATCAATAAAGGGAAGCTAGATAAAAAGAATTATTACAACAATACATTATTATTTAGCGCATTGTTTTTTTTATTTTTTAAACTACATACATACCTAGTTTTAGGAAATTATAAAACGAATTAATCTCAATTTTTCCACACGATTGTTTCGTGTGGTTTTTTATGCAATAATTTTCTTATAAATTTTTTACCTTCATCAAAACATAATTAATGAATCATAATGCAATTACTACCATTATGAAGGATTGGATATCATAAGTTTTTCTGTCCCAGGTTGTCTGAATTGTTTCAGGAATGAATACAAAAAACTCTTTTATTATTGCACAAGAAGATAAATTCCAACCCCAATGGCAGCATATGCAGTGACTGTGAGAATATCAGCGATGGGTTGTGAAAAGCGTTTTTCCCTGATCCTCTCGGCATCGATCTGGTTTTTATGGAATTTGAGTGTTTTTTTAGCATTGCGAACCGGATGGGCAACCAGGCTGTCACCTTCCCATCGGTCAACGATCACTTTATAACTTCTGCGTTCAACGTCAATTTTAACATTTTTACCGGCCGTAAGTTTTTCCTGAACATTGACTGGAACAGGAGGCTGCTGTATATTTTGGTTTTGAGGATTACTTACTGCTGTACTTTGCATTTGTGGGGAATTGGTATTGGCAAGAGCTGTATTCTTTTTAGATTCCTGCTTGTTGCCGGTTGTCGGATCCACCTGTTTTTTTACCTGGTAAGTATAGCAACTGGTAAGAAAAAATGAGATGAGGATGAGATAAAGGTTCTTTTGCATTGGCTAAATTTAAGAATTAAACGGAATATTTACTGTTTTCTTTTGAAAGATTCTGTTAAAAAATTCTGTACTGTTACAAATTCCTGTTTTTGTTTTGTCCAATATTGTTTTAGACTCAAATTTTAAAGAATAGTCAATAACAATTGTCAGTATTGAATAACGACAAATAAAAAAGCCTTTCAAAATTATTAAAAGGCTGATTTTATTATTTCAGTATTTGCTGGTCATAAAGAAGATGGTCATCTTCATCAAAGCTGATGATCAGCACCCTATATTGTTTACCAATGTCGTTGTTGAAAAATTTGATTCTTGGCGGAACGTAATCGCTGTCAAACAAATTAGGATTCCAGTACAGTGTTTCGCGGGTATCTTTTTCAATTTTCGCGTCATCATCTATCATTCCAATCGGGAAATCCGAGGGTTTATCATAGCCTTTTATGACCGCTGAGTTGTTCTTTTGCGTTTGTGTTTCTTTGCTCTTGGATTTCATATTCCCCTTCATGGTATAGACTGCTACGGCGTTACCTACCAATCCGGCTCCTTTAAGAATCTTTACCATGGCAATATTGTTTACCGGGATATTGGCAATCATATCTGCGTCTGTAGGCATTTCATCCAGATACAATTTAGCTTGTTGCCCACGTATAGAAGGTACATTTACCCCTGAACTGTTTCTCTGGAACGTTAAACCGGCCGCTCTTCCCTGAAGCCAGTCTAAAATATTCACAGCTCCTGACGTATGCTGATCCTCATTGACAAAATCAAATATCGTAGAATTTCCGGAGCTGAACATGCCCGTAGATAGCTGCTTATCCAACTCTTCTTTGGGATCTTTCTTTTTCCTACCAATTTTATCTGCTCAATTTCTATCTCAGCATTCTCTATTTTCCTATTATTTTTTTGCGTATTGATTGCTCTGGCAATTGCTGGTGGAAGCGTTTTATTTCCGGCAGGTTTTGTAAGGATATATTTCGTGCCCGGGAAATTGCCATTAAAAGGAGTAGGATTTACCAAAGGTTCGGCGGTGACGAATAAATCATTATTACCAGATTCCTTATTTTCCGAATTTACAAATAAAGAAACATTCACAGGTTCGTCATTATTGAGATTATTCAAATAAACGTATCCGTTTTGGTCTGTTATAAACTGATTGATCACAGGCTCCTCTTTGCCCATTTTCAACATCAGATTGACGTTGGCATTAATCACCAGTCCGTTATTTTTAATAGGTTTGATCTTGTATGAAAGAAACTGTTGCGAAAGGGTGTGAATGGTAGGTATAGTTCCGCTAAGCACGGAATTCCAGTCAAATCTTTTCCATTTTTCAGAAATAAGAAGAGCATCCAGGGCTTCAGTATTGGCATTATTCGAAAAATATTGTGCCGGGCTGTCTATTTTTGAAGTAAAATCCCCTGTGAGCCAAAGTCCGCTCAGGATATTTTCTTCGTCTGCCTTATTGCTGCCGTCATCCTCACTTACCAAAACAGTATAATTTTTAAAATAAGACTCCGGAGAAAGATCGATGCTGTTAAAAGATCTTGGCGTCTGTTTGATGCTTCGGTCTATAATTTCTGCTTTCTCAATTTTCAGGTTATCGGGTTTTATAAAGCAAAGTCTTTGAGCCACCAGATTGTCCTGATCATCAAAAATGGCTAATTGCAAAATGCCGTTGGCCCCATTGCTGATTTTGGTAGGAATAACGCTTGAAACTTCATTGATCAACTGGTTGATGTTGGCTTTATAAGCAAGGTGGTTGCTGATCGTTCCAACGATTTTATAATGCTGAAGTTGCTGTTTCAGATTTACACCTTTTAAGCTATACTTAATCCCGTCCTTGGAGCTGTTGACTTCAAGATGGAGACCGCTGTCCGAGACTTGCGGCAGATCTGTTGTTTTAATTTTTCCGGTATGATCCTGAATGATAACCTGGTATTTTTTTCCCGAAGTTGGAGTTAGGGTAAAAGATCCCACATTTCTATCAAAAGCTTTAAATGTAGTGATGGCGACATTGGGTTTTTCGGTATCAACCACTTTTCCACTCCAGTTTTCGGGCAGAGAGGTGTCAGATGATAGTCTTACAGCAAATTTTGTGGGAATACCGTTAATGAAAGTTCCACCTTCCGGAAAAGCTTTTGCAGACCAGTCAGAGCTTTTGGAAATTACCAGAGATTCAGGAGAATCGGGATTGTAAACCGGGATACTTTTTACAACCTGAAAGTCTTCATTAAAATTGGTCATATAAGGCGTGTAAGCCCTTACAAAATAAACCTGCTCAGGGAGGCTTTCTTTCAATTGGAAATCACCACTGCCTTCTCCGTTGGTGAGAAGTATTGTTTTCCAGTCTATTAATTTTTTATCAGAATTATACAATTCCACAAACAGAGTAGTCGATAATGCAGAACGGTTGTATCCGTCGAATACAAAACTTTTAAACCATATTTTGTCCCCCGCCGCATATTGGGTTTTGTCAGTCAGTAAGTATACCTTTTCCTGTTGATAATTTTTTTCCAGATTGGTGATTGCTTTTTCCAGTTTGGTTTGTGCCAGTACAGGCTGTCCCATTGATACAAGCAATAAAAAGAATAGATTTCTCATAGAATCTTAACACATTTTAATCCAACGCTAAATTACTCATTTAAACCTCTCAAAAAGATTCTTATCTCTTATTTTAAAAAATTAATATAAAGAATGCTTACTTAACAATTTGATGGTAGCATTGAAAATTTTTTTTTCATAAAAAAACAATATTGGTAAAGCATTTTGATGAGAAAGAGCAATACGGAGTGGGACCACATTTTATCCATATATAAAATGTGGTAGGATAAAAACCCGTAAAAAAGACTATCTTTAATTAGATGAAATGCTGGTTGGGTATAGGGTAACAGAAATTTATTCTGATGGCGGCAAGATAGTTGCACTTAACCAAGAACCAAAACAAAATATAAACTATGAATAGACAGTTAAAACAGGATTATTATCTTAAAAATGACCGTGCCCAGACTTTTCATTCAGACGTTTTAAAAGGCCTGTCCGCTGATCCGAAAAAATTATCTTCAAAATATTTTTATGATACAACAGGAGACCGCCTTTTTCAACAGATTATGGCGATGCCGGAGTACTACCTTACCAATTGTGAGCTGGAAATTTTTCAAAATAAAACAGAAGAACTCACCAGGGCAATTTCCAATATCAATGAGTCTTTTGACCTTATAGAAATGGGAGCAGGAGATGCTATGAAATCTTCTTATCTCCTTAAAAATTTAGTAGACAAAGGAACGGATTTTACCTACATGCCCATCGACATCTCAGGTAATATTCTCAATGTTTTGCAGCAGAACCTAAAGAAAAAGTTACCTGACCTGGAAATTTTTCCGTTGGAAGGTGACTATTTTGATATGCTTGATAAAGCCACCGGCATTTCAAAAAGAAAAAAAGTAGTGCTTTTCTTGGGCGGCAATATTGGCAATATGGAAATAGAAGAAGCCAGACATTTCTGCAGCGAGGTGAAAAGGAAACTCAATACCGGAGATTTATTTCTGGTAGGCTTTGATCTCAAGAAAAACCCACATACGATTCTTGCAGCATATAATGATCCTGCGGGTATTACCGCTTCGTTTAACCTTAATCTCCTGACCAGGATCAATCATGAGCTGAAAGCCGATTTCAAGGTAGATCAGTTTCAGCATTATCAGAATTATGACCCCGTTTCAGGTGCTTGCAGGAGCTTTCTGGTAAGTCTTTGTGATCAGGAGGTTCAGGTCGCAGGCCATTCGTTTCATTTCAAAGAAAATGAACTGATCGATATGGAAATTTCTCAGAAATTCTCGGAACAGGATATCAAAAAACTGGCCGCAGATTCTGGTTTTCATATCCTTATGGAAGTTAAAGACGCTAAAAACTGGTTTGTAGACTCGATCTGGATGGTATAATTTAAAAAGATTGTTTATGAAAAAAGATGCTTTATTCCCAAAAACAATGCCTCATACCCGCCGGTTGAAGAAATTTTCGGAAATCCGGAATCATTCCGTTGAGATCTGCCGCTCTTTGGAAATAGAAGATTATGTCGTTCAGCCCGTCGTTGATGTAAGCCCTCCAAAATGGCATTTAGGCCACACAACGTGGTTTTTTGAAACATTTATTTTACAGCCCAATTTTCCGGATTACGAAGTTTTTGATCCTCAGTACAACTTTGTGTTCAACAGTTATTATGAAACCATAGGAGCCCGCGTTATCCGTACTGATAGGGGCAATCTGAGCCGCCCTTCCGTTTCAGATGTATTTAAATACCGAGAATATGTGGATCGGAAGATGACCGAATTTCTTCAGAATGGCTATCTTACAGAATCCTTGGAGCCATTACTGGAATTAGGGTTAAACCACGAACAGCAGCATCAGGAATTGTTACTGACAGACATTAAATATATTTTAGGACACAATCCGTTATTTCCTGCCTATAAAAAGGAAAATACTGTACAAAAACAACAAACCGAAACCTCAGAAATGCTTCATTTTTCCGCAGGAATTTATGAAATTGGTTTTAAGGGTGAAGGTTTTTGCTTTGATAACGAACTGGGAAGACATAAAGTGTATCTGGATGATTTTACAATCTGCAATCAGTTAGTGACCAACAGGGAATATCTCGAATTTATCGAAGACGGTGGTTATGAAGACTTTAGGTACTGGCATGCCGAAGGATGGGACTGGGTGCGGCAAAATAACGCAAAATCTCCTTTATACTGGTACTTTATCGATGGTAAATGGATGAATTATACGCTCAACGGGTTACAGGAAGTCGATTTAGAAGAAGCAGTCTGCCATATCAATTTTTTCGAAGCTTCTGCTTTTGCTTCGTGGAAAGGAAAACGTCTCCCAACCGAAGCCGAATGGGAAGTGGCATCAGAATCTTTCGACTGGGGAAAAAGATGGGAGTGGACTCATTCTGCCTATCTTCCGTATCCCGGATTTAAAAAAGAAGCCGGCGCTGTCGGAGAATATAACGGGAAATTTATGGTAAATCAAATGGTATTGCGCGGTTCTTCGGTAGCCACACCTGCCGGACACAGCAGAAACACCTATCGGAATTTTTTCCAGACCCACCTCAAGTGGCAGTTTACAGGAATCAGACTTGCACAATAATTTGGCCTATGATTACAGTTGAATCAGTTTCAAAAAGTTTTAACGGAAAAAAAGCAGTCGATGCCATTTCCTTCCAGGCGGACGCCAGGGAAGTTTTGGTGCTGCTGGGAACGAGCGGTTGCGGAAAGACAACCACATTGAAAATGATAAACCGCCTGATTGAAGCTGATTCCGGGAGTATTTTGATCAACGGCAGGAATATTCGGTCGCAGAAAGTGGAAGACGTACGGATGGGGATTGGTTTTGTGATGCAGCATTCCGGATTGTTTCCTCATTATACCATTCAACGGAATATTGCGGTTGTTCCTGACCTGTTGAAGTGGAACAGGAAAAAGACAGTCGAAAGAACTCTGGAGCTATTACACAAGCTTCATCTTTCGGAAGAACTGCTTTCCAGGTTTCCCCATGAATTAAGCGGTGGACAGCAACAACGAGTAGGAATTGCACGCGCCCTGATTGCAGATTCACCCGTTTTACTGATGGATGAACCGTTCGGAGCGTTGGATACTATCACCAAAGCCGATATTCATGCAGAATTCAAATCACTGGAAGAACTTAAAAGTAAAACCATTATTCTCGTTACTCATGACGTTCAGGAAGCATTTGACTTAGGTCATAAGATTTGCCTGATGGATAAGGGAAAAATTATTCAGACCGGAACTCCAAAAGAAATGTTATACTATCCTGAAAATGATTTTGTTAAAAATTTTTTTGCTAAAAACAAGCTTTTACTGGAGTATAAAGTAGCCAGCCTGAAAGATGTGAAACTGCTAATGGAGGGCAGTCGCTTATATGACGACCTTGGGCTTTCAGAAAATACTGCGGTCTGGGATGCTCTGCAACGATTGAGTGCAGATATTTCGCTTTCCGCAGACTATGAAAATCTGGTTAAAGCTTTTAATGAATACCGAAAATTTCAGACCGTATGAGTGAGCAGAATTTTTGGCAATTTATTACCGAACAACACGAAAAATTGCTCACGCAGGTTGTTCAGCATCTGGGACTTACTTTTTTGTCTCTGTTTCTGGCCATCATTATCGGTGTACCCTTGGGGATTTTAATTGCCCGGAAAAGAAAACTATCAGGTTCTGTTTTAGGAATAGCAGGAATTTTACAAACCATCCCGAGCATTGCTTTGCTGGGTTTTATGATTCCCGCGTTCGGAATCGGAGCTACTCCGGCCATTGTAGCCTTACTGATTTATGCCCTTTTACCCATCATCAGAAATACTTATACAGGAATCACAGAAGTAGATCCGGCGGTGACTGAAGCAGCCAAAGCAATGGGAATGAACAGAACACAAAGGCTTTTCAAAGTTGAGCTTCCTTTAGCAATGCCGGTAATCATTGCAGGCATCAGGACGGCGGCTGTCATCAATGTGGGAGTGGCAACCCTGGCTTCCTTTGTTGCTGCAGGCGGTTTGGGGGAATTTATTTTTGGGGGAATTTCACTGAACAATACCAATATGATTCTGGCGGGAGCAATTCCGGCGGCTTTACTGGCTGTTGTTCTGGACCAGACTATCGCTGTGTTACAGAAATTGAGCTACAAGTCGGTAAAAAAATACAATATATTGTGCCTGCCCTATTGGTGATCATGGGTGTAATTTATCTTCTGACTTCAGCCCCGGATCATAAACTTAAGGCTGGTTTTACACCCGAATTTATGGGAAGGCAGGATGGCGACCTCGGACTTCGGTCGGTATATGGTCTGGATGCACATCCTCTCGTGGTAAGTGATGCCATTATGTATAAGGCAGCTTACGAAAAAGAATTGGACCTGATCAGCGGATACTCTACAGACGGAAGAATCAAAGCTTTTGACTTATATGTTCTGAACGACGATAAGAAGATTTTCCCTCCTTATTTTGCCGCTCCGGTCATCAAGACAAAAACATTGGCAAAGTTTCCTGAATTAGAAAAAACATTGGATCTTGTCTCAGGAAATTTCAATGATTCCATCATGACAGATCTGAATTATAAGGCTGATTATCTTAAAGAAAGCCCTGAGAAAATTGCCAGAGATTTTTTAGTAAAAATGAATTTATATAAAGATCCGCGCAAAGGAAATTCACAAACCATAAAAATCGGATCAAAAATTTTTGGTGAACAGTATATTCTTACCGAAATTTACAAAATGCTCATTGAAGGGTACACTGATTATAAAGTGGAGACTAAAACAGGGCTCGGAGGAACCAAAATTTGCTTTGACGCCCTGATGAATGATGCAATCGATTTCTATCCCGAATACACCGGAACCGGACTTTTGGTTTTGCTGAAACCTTCTGCAAAAACTGTAGAAGAAGTATCTAAAAGCCCGGAAAAGACGTTTGATTACGTGAATATGGAATTCCGGAAACAATACGGTATCGAATGGCTGAAACCGCTTGGATTTAATAATGCTTATGCCCTGATGATGCGGAGACAGCAGGCACGGGAGCTTAAGATTACGAATATTTCAGACCTCAAAAATTATCTGGATTCAAAATAACGACCTAAATGAAATACAATTTCGACAAAATCATAGAGAGAAGAGGAAGTCATTCCGTAAAGTGGGATTGGGGTAAAGAAGATATTTTACCCATGTGGGTGGCTGATATGGATTTCCAAACTGCTCCGGAAGTGATTCAGGCTATCTCTGAAAAAGTGTTACATGGTATTTTCGGATATGGTACCATTCCTAAAAATTTTCATGATTCAGTCATTGATTGGTGGGAGACGAACCATAATTTTAGAATAGAAAAAGACTGGCTCTTACCTGCGACGGGAGTTCTGCCCTCCATTTCGGCCATCATCCGTACTTTTGTGAGGCCCGACGAAAAGATTATTTTGCAGCCTCCTGTTTATAATCATTTTTTTTCCATTTTAGAAAATTACGGGTGTTCTATTGTTTGCAATGATCTGAAATACGAAGCCGGAAACTATACGATTGATTTTGATGATCTGGAGAAAAAAGCTTCGGACCCCAAAACGAAACTCCTGTTACTTTGTAATCCTCATAACCCGGTCGGAAAAGTATGGACCAGAGAGGATTTAGAAAAAATAGCTGAGATCTGTTCACGGAATAAGGTAATGGTGGTTTCTGATGAAATTCATTCTGACTTGATTTTTAATGACCGAAAGCATATTCCGTTTGTTTCGGTTGCCCGCGACTATGACCTTCAATCCGTGACTTGCGGCTCGCCCTGCAAGACTTTTAATTTTTCAGGGATGCCCGTATCATATCTTATTTCCCAGGATAAAGCTATATTGGAACAGACTTTTAAAACTTTAGAGCTTCAGGAGAACTGTTATGCTAACCCCATTGCGATGGAAGCTTTGATGGCGGCCTATACCAAAGGATATGAATGGAAGCATGAGCTGAAAAATTATCTGTATGAGAACTTTATATTGCTGGAAAATTTTTGCAGTGAAGAGTTGCCGGAAATTAAAGTGATTCCTTTGGAAGCTACCTATCTGGTTTGGCTGGATTGCAGAGCGTTCGGTATAACTTCTGATGAATTGTCGAAGATTCTTTTGATGAAGGGAAAAGTCTGGCTCAATTCGGGAACGATGTATGGTAAAAGTGGTGAAGGCTTTCTAAGAATCAATATCGGATGTCCGAGGGCAGTTCTGAAGGAAGGCCTTGAACGCCTGAAAAAAGCTTTGAAAGAATAAGAAAAGTTGAGATTGTACGACTGTTCTCAACTTTAACAATAAAAAATGTAATCAGATGTAGCTGATCATGTGATTACTGATTAATATAAGCGCCACTTATTGTAAAGTGGCGCTATTTTTTTTGATCGGAAAATTGTTTTGTAATTCCATTGTTGAATGGTAAAACCTTATCAATTATCGTTAGTCTATCCATAAATGTCCTGTAGAGTATGTTCTGGCTTTACCCGCTACAATTACTCTTTCATTTTTGTTTTCACAGAAGAGTTCACCGCCTCTTTCTGATAGCTGTCTGGCAAAAAGCGTGTTTTTTCCTAATCTTGCTGACCAGAACGGAATGAGTGAGCAGTGCGCAGAGCCCGTTACAGGATCTTCAAGGATCGATGACTGCGGTGTGAAATATCTTGAAACAAAATCACTGTCACTGCCTGCTGCGGTCACCACAACACCTCCCGGATCCAGATTGATAAGGTCCAGAATGGATTGGTCAACTTTTATATTTTTTATATCTTTCTCAGATTCATATACCAGAACATAGTCTCTCGATTTGAATACTTCCTTAGGCTGTACAGTAAGAGATCGGCTTATCTCATCAGGAAGAGTGGATGTTTCAGGCATTCTTGACGGGAAGTCCATATAATAAAATCCGTCTTTCACATCAATCGTTAATTCGCCGCTTTTGGTTTCAAAAACGATTCTGTTGTTCGGATAATTTAAGATGGAGGCCAGGCAATGAGCCGTAGCAAGAGTAGCATGCCCGCATAGATCCATTTCGATTTCAGGAGTAAACCATCTCAAATGAATAGTATCACCATTATTAATAAAGAAAGCTGTTTCTGCTACGGCATTTTCCTTGGCTATTTGTAAGAGGGTTTCATCGGGTAACCAATTTTTTAAAGGAACAACACACGCAGGGTTTCCATGGAAGACCTTGTCTGTAAAGGCATCTATCTGATATAATTCTAACTTCATGATTTATAAAAATTTCGGTCTGTAGCAAAGGTAGTGTATTTCCTGAGTAATTTTATGGTATAAGCAGGAGTTTTGATGATAAAGGACATCAAAGGTTTGCATCAGAAAACTGATCACCGGTATATTGTCTTTGATCAATAAAATCCTTACCTAAGAGCCTCACATCCGCATTTTATTTGTAAGTTAGTGTCGCAAAAAACAGTACATATAAAGATTTTGATACAGATGCGGATGAAGAAGGATTTGTGCTGTTTGATGTCTTATTATTGGAAGAATTTTATAGATCAAAAAAACTAAATTTATTAACATGAAAAAAACGCTGATTATTCTATCAATAGGCGCTTTACTCGGTGCCTGCAACAAAAAGACTGAACAGAAAACAGAGGCTGCAAAGGACAGTGTCGCCATAGGAAATACTGCAGGTACAGAAAAATCTCCGGGAGAAACTCAATTTGATATCAACTCCATTCCGGTTTCCACCGCTGAAGTGGGCGAACTTCCCTTTTTTAGCCTGCCTAAAGGACTGGAATTCCAAAACAAACCGGTACAAAGAAGCTATGATATGTTATTTTTTCCTCTTAAAGACGTAATGACACCAATAGAAGGAAAAGTATGGAAGACATATATAGTCAACGAGAAAAGCAATACAGAAGAATGGTCGCTGCCCTATTTTCTGAAAAGCTATGATGACGCTGATTACAAAAGTGGGTGGTGTGAAAATATTTGATGGTAAAGTTTCCCAACAGGAGCTCGACAGAATACAACCTGAAGCCAAATATTTTGGCGAAGAAGGCTCTATAGATTATTGGAACGAACCTGTAAAAGTGTATGTCATAAGAAGACCAAATGGTGATGATATTTATATTCAGCTCTATGGAAATACTTCGACCGGAGCAATACAAATTTTACAGAAAGCACCGTTTAAACAAACGATTTCCATCTTAAAATCTGATGACATAAAAAAGAATTGGATACAAAAGGCAAGGCGGTATTGCATATTAATTTTGATACCGATAAAGCGAGCTTACAGCCCGATGGCAAAAAAGCCGTAGATGAAATCACAAAAGTCCTGAAAAGCGATAACAACCTAAAATTGGCCATTAACGGCTATACCGATAACAGCGGAAACGATGCCCACAATCTCCAGCTCTCAAAAGACCGCGCTACAGCGGTATTGAATGCGATCGCCACTTCAGGCATTGATAAAACAAGGCTTTCAGCTGAGGGTTTCGGAAGCAAAAACCCGATGGCGGATAATGGATCCGAAGAAGGGAAGGCACAAAACCGTAGAGTGGAGCTGGTGAAAAAATAATGTAAGCACTGTAATAAATTATGTAATGATGAAAATCAGATATTGTACCCTGTTATTGGGAATGCTTTGTACTCATCTTTTTGGACAGACTTCTGAAAAAATAACTTTTAAGGATACCCGGAACCATTATCTGAAATTAGTTCCGGAGGGTAAAGCTGAAGGAATACTTGTTATTTTACCCGGTGGTGGTGAAAATGGCGAAAAAGTAATGAATCAGATTAATCTGGATGATCTAGCATTGGAAAAGAATCTTATCGTATTATTTCCAACCTGGGAAGATGGGGATTTTGGATTTCATATAGAGCAGAAGTTTTTAGACAGAATAGTAAAAGATACAGTAGAAAAGCATAAAGTTTCTAAAGATAAAATATCAATTGGAGGGCTTTCCGGCGGTGGTATGCTGGCTGTTACCTATGCTGAAAGAGCAGTTAGGGACAAAAACACCTATTTTATCCCCAATTCAGTATTCGCTGTTGATGCACCGTTAGATTACGAGAATATGTATTACAGGTTGCAGAGAGAGATCGAAAGAAACTATTCTGATATTGGAACTAATGAAGCTAAATATCTCACGGCTGAAATGGTTGATGCCATGGGTACACCGGATAAAAACAAAGCCAATTACCTAAGAGAATCTATGTTTTCCTACCGTGAAAAAGATGGTGGTAATGCAAAATATCTCCTGAATATCCCTATTCTTATATATACAGAACCGGGAATTATATGGCAGATGGAAAACAGAGGAAGGGATATTTACGACCTTAATGTGGCAGATATTACGGCTATGATTAATCTTTTGCGACTAAAAGGTCACAAAAACGCTGATCTTGTCATCACCAATGATCGTGGAATCCGTCCGGACGGTACAAGACATCCTCATTCCTGGAGTATCATGGACTCTAAAGAATGTTTACTCTGGATACTAAAACATATGAAAGCATAAAGTTGCGATATTAAATATACAATCAAGAGATGAATCAAACTGATTCATCTCTTGATTATTTTGCTCTTTTATTAAGCTTCAATACATTCTAAAAGATCTTTATTAATTGTTTGTGTTCTGTAGTGGACATTCCGCTTGGAAAACCGGGATAAACAATCTTGTATCCACCATTTTCTGGTTTAATTTTCTCCTTATTGACAACAATTTTTTGTTTTGACCGTTTAATTTGCTTTCTGCCCAATCTTTTCTTCAGATCATTATTAAATGTCAGTATTTTTACGATCATCAAATAGCTTCTGAACTATGAATTTTACACGCTTTTTGCTAATTTGCAACTGTAAAATAAATGTATGTTTCAAAATATTATCAAAAACATCTCACGATTTGTTACCCTAACTCCTGAAGAGGAAAATATATATGAAGGTTTGCTGACCCTTCAGAAGTACCCGAAGAAAACACACCTTCTGCGCGAAGGGGAGGTTTGTCAGTTCGAAGGGTTTATAAAGCAGGGCTGCGTTCGAACGTATTATCTTGATGAAAACGGTTTTGAAGTTACCCTTCTGTTTGCTGTTGAAGACTGGTGGATTACCGATATTGATTCTTTTAATAATAAAACGCCCTCAAAGATTTTTATAGAAGCCCTGGAAGACACCGAAATTTATATGTTGAATCCGGAAACTAAAGAAGAACTCATGCAGAAGGTTCCGAAGTTTGAAAGAGCGTTCCGGCTGATGATGCAGCGGTATGTGGTGACGCTTCAAAACCGGCTGGTTAACACCATTTCTCAACCCGCTACAGACCGTTATCTGGAATTTATCAGGGTGTATCCTACAATCCCGCAGCGAGTAGCACAGTATTATATTGCATCATACCTTGGTGTTTCAAAGGAGTTTGTAAGCACCATTAGGAAACGTTTAGCGGATAAAGAGAAACAAAAATAAGACATAGAGATTTTCCTCTCCTGGAGAGGCTGTGAAAAATAAAAAATATGAAGGTGGTTTATACAGAATGTGTAAATCATCTTTTTATTTAGAGTAAAAGAAAAAGTAATTTATTAAACCAGTTAAATTTCTAAGATTTTTATCAGTTCTACATTTGCTGTATTAATTTAAACCATAAAAAATGATACAGGAAAACAAAACAGCAGAAGGCTTGGGAATGCCTTGGGAAGAGATCTACGGATACGCACAGGCGGTAAAAAAAGGAAATACCGTTTGGATTTCCGGTCAGTTGGGTCACAACAAGAATGGGGAATTGGCAGAAGGAATGGAAGAACAGATGAAACAAACCTATGCCAATATCAAAGAATTATTGTCAAGATATAACATGACGATGGAAAATGTGGTGGAAGAAGTTATCTATGCAATGGATATGACAACAGCGTTTGAGGCAAGGAAAAATTTCAAGACAGAATTTTACAATTACCCTAAATCTGTAGCCAGTACAATGGTTGGAGTAAGTGGACTTGCATTGCCGGGACAGCTAGTCGAAATTAAAATTGTGGCGACTGTCTGAGTATCTTTATTTTCTAAAAATATGATTTATTAAACCAGTTAAATGTACATGATGTTTCATCACTCTAAATTTACAGTATCAAAAAGACGGAGATTTTGGATTTATTAAAATTTTTTTATTATTTCCGATTTGAACATTATTTGATTTCAGAAAGTATAGAGGTTTTAATGATGGATTTTCCGATGGTGATGTAGTGATAAAAATTAAACAGTGTCTTTTTTAAGAGTGAAACGTGTGAGGTGTTTAGGCTTGGATTTTATGATCTAAGCCTATTTTTTTTGTTTGTATTTAAAGTGTTGTTTTAAGTTTAAATAGTTTATTATAAGTGTTTTTGTTGGTTGTTATTTAGGTTTTGATTAAATAGAGTGACAACGTTTGAAAATAAATTCAACTTTTTATCATTAAGGGTAATTTATTAAACTAGTTAAATGTGTAGTCTTTATGACCGCCCTAAATTTGCCATATCAAAATCAAACAAATACTCAGTGAGATTCTAAAATTTAAAATAAAATTCTTACTAAACAACATTTAAAAATTGAACATTATGAAAAAGTTAATCTTAACATTCGCAGCAGTAGTAGTATCGGTAACCGCATTCGCTCAGAACGCAGGGAAATCAATGCTGAATCCAACAAACCACGCTTTGGTTTTAATTGACCACGAAGGACAGATGGCATTCGCAACAAAAAGCATCAGCATGGAAGAACTGAGAAATAACGTAGCCTTAATTTCCGGAGGTTCTAAGATCTTCAATATTCCTACAGTGGTAACTACAGTAGCAGAAAAATCGTTCGCAGGGCCAGTTTTTCCTGAAATTTCAGAAATTTATCCTGAAGTAACAAGTAGGTATGTGGACAGAACTACGATGAACACTTGGGAAGATGTAAATGCTCATAAAGCCATCACAGGAAAAAATAAAAAGAAACTGGTTTTAGCAGGTCTGTGGACAAGCGTTTGTGTGGTAGGTCCGGCTTTATCTGCTATTGATGAAGGGTATGAGGTGTATATCATCACAGATGCTTCTGGTGATATCTCTAAAGAAGCTCACGATCAGGCGGTTACAAGAATGGTTCAGGCCGGTGCACATCCAATTACATCCGTTCAGTATGTTCTTGAATTACAGAGAGATTGGTCTAGAAAAGAAACATATAAACCAGTGAATGATTTAATGAAAAAATATGGTGGTGCTTACGGTTTAGGAATCCAGTATGCACAGGATATGCTTAAACACTAATCAATTTCAATAATGGCAGGTTGAAAACCTACCTGCCTTTTCTTTTTCAAACCCCTAAAAGTAAATTATGAAATCACTACATAAAATTCTATTCTCAATGGTGTTAGGAGCAGGATTGATGAATGCTCAGAAAGCTGACTTAATTGTAACCAACGGAAAAATAACAACGATGGATGATAAAAATCCGGAAGTTCAGGCAGTTGCCATTAAAGACCATAAAATTTTCCGTACAGGAACGAATGCTCAGATTTTAAAACTAAAAGGAAGTTCTACAAAATTAATTGATGCTAAAGGAAACAGAGTGATTCCCGGATTATTTGATAGCCATTTACATGTAATTCGTGGAGGAAGATTTTATAACACAGAGCTTCGGTGGGATGGGGTGAAAACCTTGAAAAGAGCTTTAGAGATGCTGAAAGAGCAGGCTCAGAGAACACCGAAAGGACAATGGGTAAGAGTGATTGGTGGCTGGAATGAATATCAGTTTGAAGAAAAAAGACTGCCCACTTTGGCAGAAATCAACGAAGCAACGGGTGAGGTCCCAACTTTTGTAATGTATCTCTACGGAAAAGCCTGGTTGAATAAAGCTGGTTTAAAGGAATTAAATATTAACGGTGACACCCCCAATCCGTCTCAGGGTTTAATTGAAAAAGACAGCAACGGAGACCCGACTGGTTTGTTGGTGGCAGAGCCTAATGCATTTATTCTGTATTCAACTTTAGCAAAATTACCTGAATTATCAGAGGCAGAAAAAGAAAATTCTACCTTACAGTATATGACTGAACTCAATCGTCTTGGAGTAACTGCTGTGATGGATGCGGGCGGTGGTTTTCAGAATTTTCCGGACGACTACGGAACAACGGATGCTCTGAATAAGCAGGGAAAGATTACGGTTAGATTACCTTATTATCTGTTTGCTCAAAAGAAAGGTTCTGAATTGTCTGATTATACAAAATGGACCGGAATGGTTGATATTGATGACCACGGGCATAATGACCATAATGAAATTGATTATCATGTGAATGGAGGGGGAGAAAACCTGGTTTCAGATGGTGCCGATTTTGAAAATTTTCTTTTTCCAAGACCGGAATTACCTGCAACAATGGAGAAAAATATGAAAGATGTGGTGAGTCTTTTGGTAAAAAAAAGATGGCCTTTCAGAATTCACGCAACCTATAATGAAAGTATTACAAGGTTTTTAAATGTCATTGAAGAAGTCAATAGAGAGACCCCTTTGAACGGATTGGTCTGGTTTATTGACCATGCTGAAACAGTGTCTGAAGAAAACATGAAAAGAATTAAGACCATGGGCGGAGGTATTGCAGTGCAACACAGAATGGCCTATCAGGGGGAAAGTTTCATCCATCGCTATGGTAAAAAAGCTGCTTTGGCTTCTCCACCGGTAAAGAAAATGCTTGAAATGGGAATTCCGGTTGGGCTGGGAACAGACGGAACGAGAGTGGCAAGTTATAATCCGTGGGTTGCTTTATATTGGGTTACTTCAGGAAAAACTTTGGGTGGAACTCAGGTTATGGCAAAAGAAAACGCTCTGGACAGAAAAACAGCTTTATCACTTTCTACTTTTGGAGGGTATGAGCTTATAAAGGATTATGAAAAAGGAAAAATCAAAGAAGGATATTTCGCAGACCTTACTATTTTAGACAGAGATTATTTCAGTGTTAATGAAGAAGAAATTAAAGATATTACTTCAAAATTAACCATTGTGGACGGAAAAGTAGTGTATGGAGACGAAACATACAAACATGTTGCTCCGGCTTCGCTTCCTGTACTTCCAGAATGGTCTCCTGTAAAATATTACGGCGGATATCAGACCAAATAACGAAACTAAAAGCTACTTCGCTCCAAAATTCCCCTCCCTTGGAGGGGTGGCGAAAATTCAAAGAATTTTTGACGGGGTGGTTTAAAAGAATCACTATCCAATCATTTTCAAACCTACAACTATGAAAAAGTTCATCCAAACCATCACCAATACGAGCCTTGAAGGAAAATTAATTCACATTGCATTATTGATTTTCAGAATAGCACTATCATTAGAATTAATCTTTGCTCACGGACTGAAAAAACTCGGAATAGGTGTTGCGGAAGCAGAAAGGGTTCCCAATCCATTAAATCTTCCGGAAGCATTCAACAGTCTTTTTGCTGACGCCGCTAACTTGTTTTTTCCTGTATTTGTCATCTTAGGATTCTTGACAAGAGCAGCAGTTTTACCAATATTAGCGGTGACTTTAACCGGATATTTTGTCCTTCATTGGAATGATGCTTTACTGATAAAAGATACACCGTTTATGTATAGTTTATGTTATTTGTTTCTGCTTTTTGTGGGCCCGGGGAAATATTCTATTGATCATTATATAAGAAAAAAATTACAATGAAAAAGCTGATTAAGATAGTATGGATTGTTCAGATTATGCTTCCCATTGCGGTTTCAGCACAATTTAAACTTATGAGGTTTGATGAGAATTATGCAGCGTACCGGGATTCAACAAAAACATTTTACAATGCTCTGAAATATATTCCGCTTTCTGAAAATAATAACAGTAAATATTTATCCTTAGGCGGAGAAGCAAGAGCGGAATTTGTGGAATTTAATAATGAAGACTGGGGCAGATTGGGAATTGGTAGCAATCCTTTTTTTATCCAGAGATATACAATTCATGGTGATTTGCATTTAAGGTCAAGGGTAAGGGTTTTCGGACAGTTGAGAAGTGCCTGGGAGAATGGCAGGAAGAACGGGCCAAGACCAATTGATGAAGATCATCTTAATGTTCAGAATCTTTTTCTGGATGTAGATGTCGTTAAAAATGAAAAAGAAAAATTAACCGTTCGTGCAGGAAGACAGGAACTGGATTATGGAAGTGGAAGATTGATTTCTGTGCGGGAAGGTCCGAACTTAAGACTTTATTTTGATGGATTGAAACTAATGTATCAAAGAGGAAATTTCAAATCAGATGCTTTTGTGATGATGGCAAGCGAAATTAATACCGGAGCCTTTGATAATAAGATTTCCAAATCTGTAAGCCTTTGGGGAAGTTATAATACCTTGATTCTTCCGGAAAGTGGGAATTTAGAATGGTATTATCTGGGAATTCACAGAAAAGAATCCCGTTTTGAAGATGGAACAGGAGATGAGACAAGACATACTTTAGGCGGCCGGTTTTGGAAATATGGAGGCGGTTTTATTTATAACTTTGAAATGGCGTATCAGTTCGGGAACTTTAATAAAGGAACAATAAGTGCATGGACTGCTTCTGCGGATATAGGGTATATGTTTGAAAATGTGAAAGGAAAACCCACCATCAATCTTCGTAACGATTATATTTCGGGCGACAAAAACAAAGGAGATGGAAAATTGGGAACTTTCAATCCGCTCTATCCGAAAGGTGGGTATTTCGGATTTAATCCACAAATAGGACCTGTGAATCTTATTGATATACATCCTTATGCAACCATAGATTTGAGTCATAAAATAACAGTTCAGGCAGATGTGGTTTTCAATTGGAGATATTCTTTACAGGATGGTGTTTACAGGCCAAGCGGCTCATTGAATCTCACTTCCATGAATTCTAAAAAGAGATATATCGGAACGGCTTTTTTAGGCAGTTTTAATTATAAAATCAATCAATTTTTAACCTTCAATACAGGGATTCAGTATTTTAAAACCGGAGCATTTGTAGATGATATTATCGAAAATGACAAAGACGGACTTTTTATTAATTCAAGAATAGTATTCAAATTTTAATGAATCGGATCTTTTTAATTATCTCACGTCAATGCTGAGAATGATTTCTAAAACTAACTTTGATACATACTAAAACTTAAACATTTAAAACAATTATTATGAAAAATATAGTAAAGAATACATTGGGCAAATCCATGTTAATTACAGGGTTGATTTTTTCAACTTTAACTTTTTCTCAAACAACAACTGCAAATTCCTCTGTAGTTCCCACAGCTGTTGGAACTTCAAAAAACTGGGGTTCTGTGGATGGGATTTCAATGATTGGATTGGTTCAAGGACCATCTTCTGCAGAGGCTCAATTGCAGGTTGCCTGTGTTTTTGAATATACGGATAACGACATCCACAGTGCTCAGGCATTGCCCGCCAACCTGAACGGATTAGTACATTTAGATGAAGCTTTGAAAGGAGAATTTACAAAAATAAGACAAGGCGGCTACTTCAAAGGACATTCTTTGGAAACCATTTTGATTTCTCCTCCAAAAGGTTCCATGTCTGCAAATAAACTGTTGCTAATTGGTTTAGGAGACCGAAACAAATTCACTCCTGAATTGATGACATCTGTGGGAGAAGTTGCAGCACGTGAAGCCATGAGATTAGGAGTAAGTAATTTTGCCTTTGCAAGCGATTTAAAAGATGCCGGTATTGATTCTCCAACCGCTCTGGTAGCAGGAAATGTAGTAAGAGGTATTGTGAATGCAAACCGCTCCGAAGTGTATTTGAAAGAACATAACCTTTCCAAAACCAAGAAATTAGAAAAAGTATATCTTCTGGCAGGACCTTCATTCTTTGAAGTTGCTGGAGGAGGAATTAAAGAGGCTATTGCGGAAGTTAAGAAATAGCTTTACTCTGATAGGTTTACTTCACTGGAAAGTATTGACTAATTCAGTTTAATATTATAAAATGCCGGATATGAAAAGTATCCGGCATTTTTTTTGTGAATTCCTACAATAATATAGGATTGTAGGTTGTTTTGCTTAAAAATCCCAACGAAGGTTATTTTTTTGCATATTAGAGCATGAAGATTATTATAAATCTTTATCTACACCTCCCAATAAACAGACACTAGTATTAAAGCTCAAATATCTATTAAAAGCACTTACTGGAACTGTTCGTCCGCTTGATATCATTTGAATAATTATTCCTAATAAAAACTCAAAATTATTATTTCCGGGTAAAAAATATAATGAGTCTGCATCCTTAAGGCTATAAGCAACTCTGTTTTGAGCTTTATTTCTGAATAACATTAATCCAGAATTTAAAATGCTAATAATATTTGGTTCCTCTCCGTTTGAAACTGAATATAAATGTTTACTAAATTTATCGACAAACGTTTCTGGTTTTAAGTCTAAGTTTCCACATAGAGCAAAAAAGAAAATCTGATCTAAAATTTTATTTGTTTGATCAAAATTTTCTTCAGTTGAGCATTCGAAAGCCGTCTTTGAATTATAAGTTCGGAAAGAGAAATATGGCTCTTGAGAGAAACTCCCTATTTCGGCTACAGAATATCTTCTTAATTTCTTTACTGAACTTGCCTTATCAAAAATATTTTCTAATTCCTTAGAATTTAGGGTACTTTTAACTTCCCCAGCAGCAATGACCCCTTCGCACGGATAATAAGTAGTTTCTGCTGATTCATTAATACAAAATATTGGACAAAATTCTTTTTCATAAATAATTATATCCATTTGTTTGCTTGTATTACCAAAACTATCAATAATACATCCTGAACCAACACCAACAGAATTAGGTAAAAGCATTTCAAGTTTTCTACTTATTTCTTTTTCTTTAGCGCTACCGATTAATACAGGTGTGGTTGCAGCACTAGCATAGTCAAAATTTCGAATTAATTCATCTGCTAAATAACTAACGTAATTTTTAAAATCAAAAGACATATAATTTTATTTAATAATTGATTATAGATAATTAACTTAGGTTTGTGTAATGTTGTATTGAAGGTGTATTATAAAGAAGTTTAATATTCCATTAATCAACGAATCTTTATCATATCATTTTGATTACAGCTTCTGCGAGATTATTATAAACCATATTTGCTTCCTCTATATTATTTTTAATCCCATATTCTTTACCATTTTTTTTCCATTTCCATCTGGCTCCTGTCCAATTTCCATCAGTTTTAGTTAACTCAAAAATAGGTTTAGCAGTTGCTTGTGAAACAGGTATTAACCCACTGAAATTTTGGATTCCTGATAAGTGGTACGCATCACCATAAGTTACTGATTCTTGAAATAGAGTTTCGTCAACAATCATATCTTTTTCTCGTAATTCAGGAACAAGCTTAGTATTTAAAATATGATTTATTCTGTCAAGCCAGTCTTGATAAACTTTGGACATTTGCTTTGGTGCAACTACATCTTCTGTATCAGAAGCCGTTCTACCAACCGTATAAATTCTATAGTTTTGTGTAATAAAACCTAACATTTTAGGGTTTCCAATCGGTAAATCATCTTCACTTTCACCTTTGAATTTTTCTATATCTGTTGCCCATTTTGGGAGAACATTACTTAGAGAGTCAATTGCTTGATAACAATAAAAATCAGGAGAAACAGGAATAATAAAGTAGTCTGAACTCATGAAAATGCAATGATTTGTTGATGAGACACTTGGACTCATATCTACAATTACAATATCAATACCATTTTCTTCTGCAATTTTTCTAACAAAACTATTAAAAGCACCTACAAATTTGCGTAGAATTGGAATTGTGCCACTACTAGTTAATGCTGTTGCAATCTGTATATCTAATTCTGAAAATCTAATATTGCCTGCTAAAATAAATAAATTAGGATTACTTGTTGGTGTTATTGCATGCGGATTCTCTTTTGCTGCGATACTTACGTCTGAGAATTCAAAAATAGGCGCAAGACTATTAAAAATGTCTGTATTGCTTTTATTTTCATAGAATTTTAATAAGGAATTATAATCATCTAACCCTAAAGTTAGACCTGTAAGATTACATTGTGGATCAGCATCGATCATTAAAACTTTCTTCCCTTGTGATGCTAGTTTCCAACCTAAATGAAAAACAGTAGTGGTTTTACTTACTCCACCTTTGTGATTAAATAGAGAAATAATTTTTGCCATATATATAATTTTTTAATTCAAATATTTTTGTACATACTAAGTTCAGTTTATACTGATTAAAATGCTACTAACAAAAAAGTGTTTGCTATCATGTTTTCTTGTGATACAAGATTGTTAATTATTACCTTTATTTTTTGCCTAAAATACAAACTCCTTTTTAATCTAAATTACGGATTCCCGTAAACAGCAAAAATAAAAAGCACTTCCAAATTTTAATTCAGTATTTTCACGGAATTTCTTAAAGATTTAAAAAGCTTGGCCACAAAAAAATCCCAACTTTCGTCAGGATTTTCTCTTATTTTGATTTTTAAATTCTTTTTGTAGTCGATCGATCTCACTTTCAATCTTCTTTAATTCTTTTTCATTGAGTTTTGTAAATAAATGTAATAGATCAATCTCAAGAAAATTACAGAATGTAACAAGACTTTCAATGGTGGGATTAGTTTCAGCTCTTTCAATTCTACCAACATGGTTGCTTGAGATATTAAGCTCATTTCCAAGCTGAAACTGTGAAAGCCCTCTTTTCAACCTATATAATTGAATAAGCTTTCCAATTTGAAATTTTAATTCCTCTATTTCCCATTTATACATTTAGTAAATTTTGGACTTTCTAAAATTTTTCATCAACACATATATGTGTTTTAATTGTTTTTTTCTTACATTTATAAAAAAATACACACAATGAAAAAGATAAAAACAAATTTCACTCCCCGGTTTCGGGCAGAGAAGAAGCACTCCGGATTACGGCTGATGGAAACTTTCTTTCAGTTCAATGAGCTGGATGTTTCCAAAGAATTGCTCAGCAACATAATGAATTATGCCGTAAAGAGAAATAGCTGGATCAATGAAGATCCGGCGGTGATCTTTGAGTTTTACCAGTCGATGAGGTCGTTTATCCGGGCAGGCTATCTCATCATGCTGAAGGATAGGAAATGGACGGTTGATACCCAACCGGAAAAGATTTCTCCTTGGATTCTTGGACTGCTTTCGGAGAAGGAATACCGGAATCCGCTGCTGGTTTTCAAAAAAGCATTCAGAGAATACACCCTCAAAGAATTTGATTATTTTATGTCCGGAATCGTCTATTTCTCAATGGGTGTCTATGAAAATCTCCCGGAAAGGAATATCGTGATGCCCTACATTCATACCGTTAAAATGCTGGATGCTGCACACCTTATTCTTCAAAGAAGGAGAGAAAAGAAAATAGCTGATACCAATTGAGGATAAGATTGAAAAGGTTGAAGGGTGTTGATACAGATAATGAATGTGCTGATGATGTGTTTTTCTGACGCAAAGTTTTCATTTTTTAAACTGATGATTCTATCCTTTATCATCATAAAATAAGGGCAAAGGTTGATTAACTTTGCGTAATTTTTTGGATCAAGACCAAAAGTTGGGGAGAATTTGAATTTTATGTTTAAATACAAAGAAAAACGACGATAAAAAACGGGTGGACTTCGATGGGTAATGTTTAATGGACCTGGGAAGCAGGAGCGTTAAAAAAAATGAGATTGAATCCGTTAAAAAATTTCCACTGTTTAGCATGGCTGAGATTTTGAGTCGAAGAATAAGGATTTGATTCCATGCGAGTTTGGAAATTTTAGGAGTCAATATCAATTTTTAGAGGATGATTCCGGTCTTGAATTTTTGTATACTTTTGTTTTAAGACAAAAGTATAAATGAAAAAAATCGCTGCTTAAAAAAGTAACGATTTTTTTAATTAGTGGCTAAACAAGCGTAACTTCAAACACGTATTGTTAAAATTCCATGATTGAGTCTAATCCTCTTCGTAACCCTTTGAAAGTATCTATATTTTTGATGGCAAGAAGCACTCCTTTTACATAAGGCTCTGCACTTTCTCCGGAATCATGTCTTAGGATTAATTTTTCTCCTTTGAGTCCAAAGATCGTTTCAACGCCGAGTGTGTGACCCGGCAGACGAACAGCATGAACCTGTATACCGTTTATTGTTGCGCCTCTTGTTTCTTTATTTCCTATGGTATCATCTATGGCTACAGCTAGTTCGGGCTTTTGAACTTTAGAAAGACGATAAGCCAGTTCTGCCACTGTTCCGCTTGGTGCATCAATTTTTTTAGCATCCGCATAGTCAATGATCTCATAGTGAGGAATATATTTTGCAGCCATTTCAGCAAACTTTTGCAATAAAACAACAGTGAGTGCAAAGTTTCCTGCAGCAAGAACAGAAGTATTATTTTCATTGGCAATACGCTCTATTTCTTCATAATCTTTATCCGTAAGTCCTGAAGTTCCAATAATGACTTTTTTACCTTTTTGCAAAGCCGTGTGGATATTATGCTTCGCGATCACCGGTTTGGTAAAATCTACAAGAATATCAAATTCTACATGTTCTATTGCATCTTCTACAGATTTAAATAAGGGTATATTGTTATCTGATTTTAATGACAGAATCTCTGACAGATTTTTCCCATCTTGAGATAAAGAAAGTCCGCCTGTTAATATCATTTCGTCATTATTAAATATTGCTCTGCTAATTTCAGAACCCGCCCATCCGGTGGCTCCTGCAACAAAAACTTTTTTCATAATATTATTTTTTATGTATTGAATGTTATTTTTACTATTAATCTATCTCAAAGATAGTTTGAATTTCAACAGATGAGTTTCCATGTATTGAATATATAACCTTCTTACGTCTTTTCCTTTGATAAATTTTTATCGTTTAACAGTAAATGCTTACTATAAATTCATCTGATTGTAGAAAAACAGGAAGTGTATCTATTTGATAATGCAAATTTACAATTGGTATTTTTATTAAATTTGCCAGAATTATTATATAAAACGCCAAAATGAAATGTGGATTATCAGAAAAAAGAAAAGGGGAGTTTGATGATGAAATTAATATTGATGCTTATGTCTGGTATGAGAAAGACTGGACCCATGATGACTATGATCATACTCATCAAAGATATCAGCTGACTTATGTTGAAGAGGGGTATCAGTATTTTCACATTGAGAATAAAATCTATCTGGTTCCACAAAATCACTTAATCTGGATCCCTTCAGGCAAAAAACATCATACTCAGTCGGAAGCCAGTACGGTTAATCTGATGGTGATTTTATTCAAAACGGTTTTCGACAATGATTTTTATAATAAAGTGCATGTTTTTGCAGCGCCTCCGGTTTTGAGAGAAATGTTACAATATGCCTCAAAGTGGAATAAATTATTGGAAGAAAATGAAGAACAGGGATATTTCCTGACCGCTTTATTGAATAGCCTTCCTCATTTCTGCACAGAGAAAGTAGGTTTACAAATCCCGATTCCGGTAGATCCAAGATTACTGCCTGTATGCAGTTATATTAATAAGAATTACATGGAACAGGTAAGTATAGATGACTTGGCTGATCTGTCCTTAATGTCTGTAAGAAGCCTTCAGCGTATATTTAAGCGGGAAACAGGGATTACGATCCAAAAATATATGCAGCTGATCCGTATTTTAAAAAGTATTGAACTTATTGATACAGGAGAATATACTTTAAGCCAGATCGCTTTTATGATTGGTTATAAAAGTCTGTCGGCTTTTACCAATTCCTACTTTGGGATTATGAAAGAAAAAGCCAAAATTATTGGGAGATCTTAAAGTTTTGATTTTAAGATCAATGATGAAGAAAAGCTTAGTTATAAAAATAAAAAAGGCACCAACTACAGTTGGCGCCTTTTGGTTACCTAAAAAGTGTCTAACTTTTTTGGGACATTTATTATTGTGCTTTCACTTGCTCTATCTTGATGTATATTTTAGAAAGGTTGGGTTGGGCACTTCCAGAAGTGGGTGCTCCTGCCATAATGGTTGCGGTATAAGCGGTTTTTGAAGAAGCATTGCTGTCTATCCAGGTATATCTTCTGTGTTCAGGTCCGCCACTGGCTCCGTCTATAATCCCTACGTTCCCCCAGTAAGCGTTTCCTACTGCCCCTGTGCCTTGAGGGTACCAGGTTGCTGATGAGTCTGCCATACCACCCCATACTCCTGAGGTAATATTGTTTGTTGTTACCGCTGAACCAATATAACCCCCATATTCGGTATTGTAATTCCAATAGAGATTCACGGTAGCACCTGTATTATTATACAATTGTACATTGGGAACGGCAGCAGTTGTACCACTTGTAGTGTCAAATATTACCCTTATGGAATACTTACCATCCGGAGTAGTCAGAGGAAAAGTATAGGCTTGTTTCCCGTTGGCATCAGTTGTTAGGGTAGGATATCCCATGGCAGCAACGGGTGAAATGTCAGCACGGCTGCTATTTCCCACTGTAGCAGTACAGTTTTGTGCTGCTGTTAAGAAAGGGATTGCAGAGCTGTTCAGAGGAAGAGTCATATCATTCGCAGTGGTAGGAGTTCCGGTTACGGAGAACACCAATTCGCCATCACCAAACTCTAAAGTTCCGGGTCTTAGCTGGAAAGTTAATCCGTTCACTGTAAAAGGAGCTCCTGAATTATACGAACCACCATTTCCCTGGCTATAGGTAACTCTAAGGTTTCCGTTGAAAGGAGTACCCGGAGTATACGTGGAAGGATTTAAATAAGCTGTAGTACATTGTAATGCGGAAATCGCCGGAGAAATGGCATTGGTTGCTTGGGTAAGCCTTTGCCATACAACGCCATCAAAATAATAATAGCCCATAGCAGTAACATTGATACGCTGCCCTGTAGCATCTCCACCGGTGACATCCGTAATATAAATTAATGCTCCTCTCTGATCGCTGCCATAGCTCGCCGTATTGGCTGTAAGTTCAGCCCTTGTAAGCCTTGGAGCCTGTAATCCGTACGTTTGCGTGTTATCCGTAAGTATACCCGAATTGTCTCTTTTAGCAGATACATCCATTGTTGTTTTGGGAACACTTGTATTGATACCAACTTGGGCAAATGAGAATCCGGCAATAAAAATAGCACTGAATTGTGTAAATTTTGTTTTCATATTATGGTGTGATTTTGCTAAGTCAAATATAACTTATTTTATGAAAAAAAAATAAAATAATTCCTTAATAGATGAAAAAAAATTAATTAACTTGTAATATTTTATAAAAATGTAATGGGTTTAAAATGAATTGCAATTTATTTATTTTCAGTAATTTATGTGGGGTTGTGACAATTGATGTTAAATTTAAGTTTTCTCTGAAATAAAATGTTTTTTTTAAAAAAAGTATTGATATTTATCTCTTTTTAATATCCTGAAGGTAAGAAGTGCTATAAACACATCTGATAAATTGTCCAGATTTTAAAATACCGCATATCTTTTAATCATAAATAATTTCGCAAGAGCTTGGAGTAAATACGTTTTACAACCAATCCGGTTTATGGGTATAAAAAGTAGAATTAACAATTTTATAAAATATAATCAGATACATCCGGGTATTTCCTGCCAAAATTTTTTCTATATTTAGATGAAGTATATTAAAGATAATGCCGATAAACCTACTACCTCCGGACGGAGGCATGTTATATAAAGAAACAGATATGGCACAGCTTTTCCCTGAGCCGTTAAATGCAGTAACTGCTGTATTTTTTTTAGCCTTAGCCATTTTCTGGACCATTAAAATGAAGGGTAATTTTAAAAGATATCCTTTTTTATCTTACTGCTTGGTTTTATTATATATCGGAGCCATAGGCGGAACTGTCTATCATTCATTCAGGCAGTGGCCGGTATTTATCATGATGGATTGGCTGCCCATTATGTTACTCTGTCTGTCTGCCGGATTTTACTTTGTAGCGCAGAGCACCAGATGGTACTATGCTGTTATAATAGTTCTTGTCTATCTGATATTGATGTTGGGTTTGAGAAACTGGATGTTGACAGATAATACTTCTCTCTTTATCAATATCAATTATGCATTGATGGCCTCATTTGTACTTTTCTCGGTGCTAAAGTATTTGATTTTCACTCAATGGGAAGCAGGCAAATGGGTTGGTTTTGCTTTATTGTCGTTTGTTCTTGCACTCACTTTCCGTATCGTTGATCAATGGGGATGGTTGAGCTTCGGAACACACTTTTTGTGGCATACTTTCGGAGCTGCAGCTACATTTTGCATGTTTAATTATATCTATCTTACACGAAATACAATTGAAAATAATAAGTAATTAAACTTAACCACAAAAGGCACAAAAGATTTTAGACACTTAAGCGATTTTAAGTGAAATTTTTGTGTACAGGAAGTACACAGATTTTTTGATGGATAGGTACTTAATGATGTTTTTATGCCACGAATGCACGAATATCTATGTAAGATCTGCTCAGTCGGATGAATCTGTGGAAATAAAAGCCTCCGTCTGCGAGAATAAACCTTATAAAAATTGTGTTTTAATAAAAAATAATCGTTTTTTTTATGAAATTCACAGTCTGCTTCTTTTAATGTTGAAAGAAAGATGATTTACTTATATTTGCCCTGCAAAGTAAAATTAAATGTTCAAAAAAGTAAGCACTGTATTTATCCTTGGATTGAATACGGTTTTTTGTTCGGCCCAACAGGTTCGGCCCTCCAAATCATCTGAAATTTACCGCGAGCTCAAAACGCTTAGACAGCTGCCTAAAGTTTTATACCTTGCAGCTCATCCTGATGATGAGAATACGGGATTGCTGTCTTGGCTCATCAATGATCAGAATGTAGAAACGGGCTATTTATCCCTAACACGGGGAGACGGCGGTCAGAATTTATTAGGAACAGAGCAGGGTGCTGCATTGGGCTTAATCAGAACACATGAGCTGTTGGAAGCAAGAAAGTTGGACGGCGCCCGGCAGTTTTTTACCCGTGCGATTGATTTCGGGTTCTCTAAAAATACTACTGATACTTTTAAACAATGGAATGCAGACAGTATTACAGCAGATGTGGTCTGGGTAATCCGTCAATTCCGTCCTGATGTTATCATTTGCCGCTTTCCACCTACTGCTGCGGCAGGTCACGGACAACATGCAGCTTCGGCAGTGGTGGCGGAAAAAGCTTTTAAGCTGGCAGGCGATAAAAATGCTTTTCCGGACCAACTGAAATATGTTAACGTATGGCAACCCAAACGCGTATTGTGGAATACCTTCCGTTTTGGTGGAGTTAATACAACCGCTGAAAATCAACTGAAAGTTACGGTTGGGCAATATGATCCACAATTGGGAATGGGCTATGGTGAACTGGCAGGGCTAAGCAGGAGTTTACATAAAAGCCAGGGTGCCGGAACACAGTCTGTCGCTGGAATCAGAACTGAATATTTTGCCCATGTCAGTGGTGAGCCTGCAAAAGCAACCCTTTTTGACGGAATACCTAAAACCTGGACTTCACAAGGAAACGCTGATATAGACCAGTCTCTGGATAAGATTATTTCCGCTTTCAGCTTCAATAACCCTGACCTCAGCTTACCTGCTTTGCTTGCCTTACGGAAAAAAGTTGTAGCGCTAAAGGATGCAGATGTAAAAAAAGACAAACTGAAATCTCTTGACCATATCATTGTAAGCTGCGTCGGGTTTATGGGCGAGGTGGTTACCAATCAGGCTGAAGCAGTTGCCGGCAATCATTACAATTTCAGGTTAAATCTGATTTCAAGAGCTGCAGACCCTGTTGTGTTAGAAAATGTAAAATGGGTAAATCAATCTGAAAGCTTCAACAGAAAACTATCAAAAGATTCGTTGATTACCCTCCAGCATGACATTCAGATTCCTGAAGATGCAGCACTCACAGAACCTTACTGGTTGGCAAAACCTCCTGTAAATGCAGCAACTTTCTCGGTTCCAAATGATACCTTAGTCGGTTTACCTGAAGCAGAGTCACCTTTGAATGTTTTGCTTGGGTTAAAAATCGGTTCTGAAAAGTTTCAGGTTCAACTTCCTTTATCTTTCAAAAAATTAGACCCCGTGCGTGGTGATGTCGTGGAAGCTTTGCGCATTTTTCCTGCACTGGAACTGAAGTTTACACAACCGCTTTATTTAGTCAGGGAAGATGAAGATTTACAATTGAATTTAAATGTGAAAGTCAATTCTAATAAACCGTATCGTAAAGGTGTTCTAAACCTCATGTATAACGGAGAACGATTAGGTGGAGCTGATGTAAGTCTGAACAATGGAAAAGATACTACCATCAATTACGTTATTCCAAAAACCAAGCTTGCTGCCATTAATTCTGCCCGTCGGCAATTGGATGCCAGCTTTGTTGCAGATGGAGCCACTTTTAATAAAAAACAGGTATTAATTCAGTACCCTCATTTACCATCCCTACAATATTTTGCTCCTGCGACGGTAACCGTAATGAAAGGTGATATTCAGGCGAAGATTAAAAAAGTAGGATATATTGAAGGTGCGGGCGATTTTATTCCTGAGTTCCTACGCATTGCAGGTATTCAGGTTGACGTTCTGAAAGATGAAGATTTTTACGGCAACTCAGATGAATCCATCGAAAATAATAGTCGGAACAAGCTCTCGCAATATGATGCCATTATACTTGGTGTTCGCGCCAATAACACAGAGAAAAAGCTGGGTCGCTGGATGCCCTTTTTATGGTCTTATGCAAAAGCCGGAGGTAATCTGGTGATGCAGTACAACACCAACCAGGATACAACCGTTGATCAATTGGGAATGTACAATTTCAGTATTGCCAATAAGCGGGTCACTGAAGAAAATGCATCGGTTAAGTTCTTAAATCCAGGCCATAAATTGCTGAACTTCCCGAATAAAATTACTGCAGATGATTTTAAAGGCTGGGTACAGGAGCGGGGTGCTTATTTCCCTGCCCAATGGGATGCAGCGTATGAACCGCTTTTTGAAATGTATGATACAGGCGAAGAACCTCTGCAGGGATCAACGTTATATGCCAAATATGGTAAAGGTAATTTTATTTATACCCCGTTGGCGTTTTTCAGACAGCTGCCTGCGGGAAATGTGGGAGCGGCACGTTTATTTTTTAACTTTTTATCTGCACAGAAGAACTGATGAACAAGCAACTTAAAAATTGGAATACCTGGTACATACTATTAGCAGCTGCATTAGTATTACAGATCGCATTTTATTATTGGTTTACTAAATTCTGGGCATGAGTACTATAGACTGGACAGTTCTTATTTTTACACTCTTGGTAGTGGTGATTTATGGTGTATTCATTGGTCGTGGTCAGAAAAGCAACGAATCTTACCTGAAAGCAGATAATAAAATGCCGTGGTACATTGTGCTTTTAGGAATTATGGCTACGCAGGCCAGTGCCATTACATTTTTGTCTGCACCGGGCCAGGCTTATACAGACGGCATGCGTTTCGTACAGTATTACTTTGGATTACCTCTCGCGATGATTGTGATCTGTATCACTTTCATCCCGATTTTTCAACGCTTAAATGTTTATACAGCTTACGAATATTTAGAAAACCGTTTTGATAAAAAAACAAGGGTACTCACGTCGCTGCTTTTTCTTTTTTCCAGAGGTTTATCAACAGGAATCAGCATTTATGCTCCGAGTATTATTTTATCAAGTGTTTTAAACTGGAATATTTACTTAACCAATGTTTTAACAGGAGGTATTTTGTTGATTTATACCTATGTTGGTGGTGCAAAAGCAATTGCCCACACCCAGAAATTACAGTTTCTTATTATTCTGGGGACAATGGCTTTTGCGGGATATCTGCTTATTCAGAATATGCCGAATGGAATTGGTTTTCAGGACGCACTCTATCTCGCCGGGAAATCTGGAAAGCTCAATGTCATTACTACAGAATTCGATTGGAAAGATAAATACAATATCTGGAGTGGGTTAATCGGCGGTTTTTTTCTGGCATTATCTTACTTCGGCACAGATCAGAGCCAGGTGGGGAGGTATATTACAGCGAAAGACAATACCAATGCAAAAATGGGCTTGTTGCTGAACGGATTGGTTAAAATCCCGATGCAGTTTGCTATTCTGCTGATCGGTGCTTTACTTTTCGCATTCTTTTCTCTGAAACCGGCTCCGATTTACTTTAATGAACGGTCTTATCAATATTTAAAGGAAAAGCAACCTGAGCAGGCGGCAATTTTTGAAAAAGATCATCAGGATTTACAAATAAAATTTAATGCCGAATCAAAAGAAATTCTAAAGCTCAAGGAAATTCATTCTCCCCAACTCAAACAAAGAATTCAGGATTTTAAAAATACCCAGACTCAGGTTAAAGAACTTCATGGAAGGGTAGAGGAAGCGATCAACAATTCAAACTATAATGCCGAGAAAACGGATACCAACTATATATTCCTGTATTTTGTAAAAAATACCTTGCCTGTAGGAATGATAGGTTTGTTATTCGCCGTTATTTTTCTGGCCAGCTGGGGTTCCATTTCGGCAGCGTTGAATTCCCTTGCTGCATGCTCATTAAAAGATGTTCATTTAATATTCAGCAAAGAAATTCCTGACGATAAGACTGAATTGAAATATAGCCGGCTGCATACTTTAGCATGGGGAATCTTTTCAATCGGTGTTGCGATGTTTGCGACACAGATGGGATCGCTTATCGAAGCGGTTAATGTATTGGGTTCTCTTTTCTACGGGCCGATACTGGGAATTTTCCTGGTCGCATTTTACTATAAAAAAGTTGACGGCCCGAATGTATTTATTGCTGCCATTTTATCGGAAATTACGGTTATTGCCGTGTATCAGTTCGATGTCGTTTCTTTCCTCTGGCTCAATGTAATCGGGGCAGCAGCAGTCATTATATTTTCTGCCGTTGGGGTATTGTTTTATAAGCATAAAGCAGTAAATTCGTAAGCAAACAACAGTAAGCATACAAATAAACAAAAATATTATGAAAACCATCATCAAATCGGCAACCGTACTTGTTGCGACCATGACAATCTCCCTGAATGCCTTTGCACAGGATACTAAAAAACCTGCCAGCCCTCCTGCTACTGCAACGGGAAAAATTAAAGATGCAAACATTACCATCGCCTATAGCAGCCCTTCTGTTAAAGGACGTACCATATGGGGCGGTTTGGAAGCTTATGATAAAGTCTGGCGGGCAGGTGCCAATGAAGCGACTACTTTCGAAACGGATAAAGACCTTACCGTTCAGGGTAAAAAACTACCTGCAGGTAAATATAGTTTTTTCCTGATCCCTAAAGAAAGCGGAACATGGACCGCAATTTTTAACAAAGAGCCAAAGCAATGGGGAGCTTATAAATATGAACAAGCCAAAGATGCCTTACGTGTTGATGTAAAAACAAAAGCTTTACCGGCAACACAGGAAAACTTGGTATATAAGATAAACAATAATGGTTTCACAATGGATTGGGATAAAATCTCGGTTCCTGTAGAAATAAAATAAATGTAAAAACAAAAAATCCCGCTACTGCGGGATTTTTTGTTTTTACATTTTAATCTTAAAGATTATTTATCTGTTCAGATGAGCCTGTTTCTATTTTCCTTCGAGAATTCCGATAGCATAAGGGGTTTTGTCTTCCTTCTTTTCATAAATGTAAAATCTGTAAGCGGATGGAGATATTTCGTCTTTTACTAAAGTAACAAAGCCTGTTGGTGTACATTGATCAACACCTTCTTCAATTACTTCCTTGAACAGGATTTTTTTCCTTCATCTTTTATCAGGTTCCATTTACCAGCACATCCTAGCACGGGATAAGAAACTATAACATTTTGTTTTGTAGACACATCGACATTAATAGCCCAAGACTCATTTTCTCCCTTTTGAAAACCTACTCCTGTAAGTTGTTGGGAAAATAACAGGGCAGAAGGTAATAAGGCTAAAAGTGAAATGATTTTTTTCATATAGATTATTAATTAAAAATGTGACGGTTTAATCGGGGGGCTTTAAATAAAAAAATAACATCCATAGTTTATTTTATTGGAGATTTTCCCGGTTTGTAAACTTCGTGTTGTAATACTAAAAATAACATGGAAAATTTGCTCTTTTTTACATGTTACATAGTAAATAGATTCTCTGCTTCATTTTGATCCCGCATTTTCTTTATTTGATTGTAATTAGTTTTTGGTTGATAAATATACTTTCCAGTACTTCTGTACCTCTACATTATTCCATGACGTTTTTTCAGCAATAACCCTTTATACATATAGCTTGATTGATAAATTATCTGTTTCCTGTATTGAAATAAATGAGTACAAATATTGATAAAATAAAATAAAAAAAAAAAAAAGTTTATTTATACACTTAATTAAGTATATTTGTATACTAATTTATAGGTTATGAATTTTCATCTTATAAAAGCTGTTGTTGAACTTGTTCAGCAATTCACACAGCAAAATGAAGGTAAATCGGTATACAATAACGATTTGCAGGGGGTTTATGAGATGGATCAGTGAGTCCCGCTCTGAGGCGCATGATCCGAATTGGATAGGTAAGGAATCAGGAAGGAGTCCGGAGAGCATGATCAATACTTTATTGATAAGGATGGGAAGATATGCCAAATCGTATTCAAAGTCGGCAGTGGGAAACTCAGTTTTCTCCAGTCAGGATGATTTTATATATCTCATAGGGCTCAAAACGAAAGGGGCGATGACTAAAATGGAACTGATTCATCATAATGCCCATGAGAAATCAGCAGGCATTCTGATTATTAACCGATTGATTCACCATGGATGGGTGGCACAAAGTGTTTCTGAAACTGATAAAAGAGCAAAATATATTAACATAACGGAGAAGGGGCTTGCGGTGCTGGAAGAGCATATGAAGGATATCCGCAAGGCTTCCCGCGTGGTTGTAGGAAATCTTAGCCACTCCGAACAGATGCTGCTCATTATAATCCTCTCGAAATTGGACGAATTCCATGATTCCTTGTATCGTATGAATCTGGAAGTAAAGGATCTGTTGGATGAGGCATATAAAAAATTAAACTGAGCATATTGAAGATACCAGTTAAAACAAGAAAATAAATAACAATGAATACGGGAAAGGCAAGAAAGAGAATTGCGGTGATAGGATCCGGGTTTTCGGGACTCTCCGCTGCTGCGTACGCTGCGAAAGCAGGGGATGAGGTGCATGTATTTGAGAGACATTCACAACCTGGAGGGCGTGCAAGGCAATTTACAACCGACGAGGGATATGTTTTTGATATGGGCCCAAGTTGGTATTGGATGCCGGATATTATCGAAGGTTTTTTCCGTGATTTTGGGTATAAAGTAGCTGATTTCTATGAATTGGTTTCCTTGGATCCTCAGTTTGAGATGGTTTTTTCAGAAGAAAAAATTATGGTTCCTGAGAAAAGTAATGACATCCGCGAATTATTCGAAAAGATAGAGCCGGGCGCTGCTAAGCAGTATGATCAATTTATGAAGTCCGCAAAATACAAGTATGAGGTAGGTATGCAGGATTTTGTGACCAAACCATGCTATAATTGGTTTGAATTTGCCTCTTTAAAAATAGCAGGTAGTATCTTTCAACTGGATCTTCTCAGCAATTTCAGGAAATATGTGTCCGGTTATTTTTCTGATCTGAAATTAAGATCCCTGATGGAGTTTCCTGTAATTTTCCTGGGGGCGGCCCCTCAGAATATTCCCGCTCTCTATAGCCTGATGAATTATGGAGGCTATGTTTTGGGAACCAAATATCCGATGGGAGGTTTTTATCAGCTTGTATTAGCGATGCAGAAAGTAGCTGAAAAACAGGGGGTAGTTTTTCATTTTAACAAGGACGTCCAGAAACTCAATACGGAAGATGACAGGATCCACTCCATACGGATTGATGGTAAAGACTACGAGTTTGATGCGGTGATTGCTTCTGCAGATTACCATCACACAGAGACTTTAATTCCCAAGTCCCTGAGAAATTACAACAATACCTATTGGGAATCCAGAACCTTTGCACCTTCATGTTTAATCTATTATCTGGGAGTCAAAGGGAAAATAGCAAATTTAAAACATCATACCCTGTTTTTTGAAAACGAGCTGGATGATCATATTGACTGTATTTATAAACATAAAAAATGGCCTTCCAGACCTCTTTTTTATTCATGCTGTCCTTCAAAAACAGATCCCGGTGTTGCGCCCGAATCCTGTGAAAACCTCTTTTTATTGCTTCCCCTTACACCGGGAATACACGACGAAGAAGCGGTAAGGGAAAAATATCTGGTAGAAATGCTGGAAAGGATCGAAAAGCACACCGGTGAAGTTGATCTTATGTCCAGAATAGAGTATAAAAAAAGTTATTGTGTAAGTGATTTCATGGCAGATTATAATGCGTATAAAGGAAATGCCTACGGATTATCCAATACTTTATCCCAAACGGCAGTATTAAAACCCAAGATAAGAAACAAAAAGATCAGGAATCTTTTTTATACAGGACAATTAACGGTACCGGGACCTGGAGTTCCTCCATCATTAATTTCAGGAAAAATTGTAGCATCTGAAGTCAGTAAACTAAAAATAGAAAAAAATGAAAAAATTGTTTGATGAATTGTCTTACGAAGTCAGTAAGTGCACGACACAAAAATACAGTACCAGTTTTTCATTAGGAATACTGGCCTTAAAGCCATCCATCAGACCTGCCATCTATGCCGTGTATGGATATGTGCGTCTTGCTGATGAAATTGTAGATAGTTTTCACGGTTATGATAAGGAGAAACTTTTGAAGAGATTACAGATGGAGACTGATGAGGCCATTCAGGAAGGAATATCTCTTAATCCTATTCTGCATTCATTTCAGGAAGTGGTCCGACAGTATGCGATTGATCAACAACTGATCCGTCAGTTTCTGCATAGTATGGAAATGGACCTGCATCAAATTGATTACAATTCAACACTGTACAATGAGTATATCCATGGGTCTGCAGAAGTGGTAGGGCTGATGTGTCTGCAGATTTTTACAGAAGGCAATAAGCAGCAGTATGAGAAGCTTAAACCTTTTGCCATGAAGCTGGGATCCGCTTTTCAGAAAGTTAATTTCTTACGCGATCTGAAAGATGATTACCAGGTGCTGGGTCGTACTTATTTTCCTTCCCTGAATATGTCCGTATTCAATAATACCGTTAAACTCCGGATTGAAAAAGAAATTGAAGAAGAATTTAAAGAAGCATTACAGGGGATAAAAAAACTGCCTGGGTCTTCCATTTTCGGGGTGTACCTGGCGTACAGGTATTATTTATCGCTGTTTGAAAAAAATAAAAAAGACCAGCTCACAGCATATGTTGCAGCGAAGGATCAGAATTGCCAATTCACAAAAGATATTGGTGGCATTGAAAAGTTATATACGATATAAATCCGCTTATTTCTAGTCTGTAACAGCGGCGCCGGATGTATTGTTCGGAAAGGTAAATAAGCATAAAAAATAATATGATGTACAGATTATACAGAGAACAGCAGCTCAACTGCAGTATTGAAAGAGCTTGGGAATTTTTTTTCATCTCCAAATAATTTATCAGAGATAACGCCCGAGAGCATGAATTTTGTGGTTCACTCAAAAGATGCGGATCAGCCGATTTTTAAAGGAATGGAAATAGATTATACCGTTTCTCCCATATTGGGAATCCCGATGAAGTGGAAGACTGTGATCAGCCAGGTAGAAGATTTAAAAAGTTTTACAGACTTTCAAAAACAAGGACCTTATAAGTACTGGAATCATCATCATGAGTTCATTGCCAATGATAAAGGCGTACTGATGAAAGATACAGTAGATTATCAGCTTCCTCTGGGAATTTTGGGACGACTGGCCCATACAATCCTGGTAAAGAAGAAACTCAAAAATATTTTTGATTTCCGATACCGCGTATTGAACGATCTTTTTAATAACAAAGCTAAAAGATGATTGATATGAATTTTCTGATCGTTTTGGCAGTGTTTATTTCTATGGAGGGAGCCACATGGCTCATCCATCGCTACATTATGCATGGGTTTTTGTGGGGCCTGCACAGAGATCACCATGATCATAGCCATGAAGGAAAGCTTGAGCGGAATGATCTGTTTTTTTTCATTTTTGCAACCCCTGCTATTGCCTTGTTATATCTGGGTGTGAAGCAGGATTTCAGCCATTGGTTCTATATCGGTCTCGGAATAAGTCTTTACGGGATGGCGTACTTCTTTGTTCATGATATTTTTATCCATCAAAGGACAAAGATCTTGACAAAAACCACGAATCCTTATTTCCTGGCTATAAGACGTGCCCATAAGCAACATCACAAACATCTGGGAAAGGAAGAGGGCGAGTGCTTTGGTTTTTTATGGGTTCCTGTTAAATATTTTAAAATGTATTTCAATAAATGATGCCTTACACCTACATACTTATTAACTTTTTTACGGTCATTATTTGCTTTTTAGCATCTTTTGACAGACGGATACAATTTAATAAGCTCTTTGTCAAATTTCTGATCTCATCTACCATCGTGGCGATTCCCTTTATAATTTGGGATATATGGTTCACGCATAAAGGAGTGTGGTGGTTTGATCACTCCTATACTTTAGGATATAAAATAGCGGGTCTTCCTCTGGAAGAATGGCTGTTTTTCTACTGTATTCCTTTTGCCTGCGTTTTTACCTATTATTGCTTTGAAAAGTTTTTTACCCTGCAATGGACTAATGCTTTTAATAATCTTATTGTATTTACCTCCCTCATTGTTCTGAGTGTGGTGGGACTTCTTTATTACGAAAGAATATATACGCTGCTTACCGTTATCGTAACCATACTCACACTGGGGTACCTCCATTGGATTGCAAAAAAGGAATGGATTGCTAAGGCGAGCCTGATTTACCTGATTTTAATGCCCGGCTTTTTCGCAGTAAACGGAATTCTGACAGGATCTGTCATCCCTTCACCTGTTGTGAATTATAATCCTCATGATTTTTTAGGCATTAGAATGGGAACCATTCCCATTGAAGATGCTGTTTACGGCTACAGCCAGTTCTTGTTAAATATTTACGTTTTTAAAAAAATAACTAAAAATGATACATAAAAGAATTATTGGATTTTTAAGTATGCTCGGATTGGTATCAGTCTTGGCTTCATGTTCTTCTATACCTGAAAAAGCACAGCCTGTGAATCAGTTTGATGTCAACAGATATATGGGTACATGGTATGAGCTGGCAAGATTTGATTACAGGTTTGAAAAAGATCTTGATAATGCCATGGCACAGTACAGTCTGAATACAGATGGAAGCGTTGATGTGGTCAACAGCGGATATAATTTTAAAAAGAATAAATGGGTATCTGTTAACGGTACTGCAAAGTTCAGAGGAGATAAAAATACGGCCGCCCTGAAGGTGAGTTTTTTTGGACCTTTTTATTCCGGATATAATATAGTAGCTCTCGAAGACTATACCTACGCCCTGGTTGCAGGAAAGAATCTCGACTATTTGTGGATTCTTTCCCGTGAAAAAAATATACCTGAAAATATTAAACAGCGCTTCCTCCTCAAAGCAAAGGAAATAGGCTATGATACCTCAAAGCTCATCTGGGTGAAACAGGATAAGAAAAGTCCGTTTGACCATAAATAAACAATCTAAAATAAGTACAATGCAAAAGATACAGGCACAATCAACCATACCTACAGATTATGGTATATTCACGGTGTATGCATTCTCAGAAACCGATGATGACTGGAGTCCTCATCTGGCTTGGGTTGCGGAACATACTGACTTTGCCGGGACCGTCAATGTAAGATTCCATTCCGAATGCATTACAGGAGAGGTTTTTCATTCACAAAAGTGCGAATGCGGGCAACAACTGGATGCAGCTATGAAATATATGTCTGAAAACGGAGGAATGATCATTTATCTCAGACAAGAAGGAAGAAATATAGGAATTATTAATAAACTTAAAGCGTATCAGCTTCAGGAACAGGGCTTTGATACGGTTGAAGCTAATCTGAAACTGGGACTGCCTGCAGATGGAAGAAATTTTAACGTAGCAGTTGAAATACTGGAGATTTTAAGGGTCAAAACGATCAACCTGCTGACCAACAATCCGGATAAACTTAAATCTCTTGAGAATACTTCCATTATCCTTAATGAACGGATTCCCTTGGAAATTGATTCCAATGAAATGAATCAAAGCTATCTGGAGACGAAAAAAGGGTATTTCGGTCATATGCTGGAAAAAATTTAGATTCCCGTAAATACATCTTATAAAAAATAGATACCACACATTTTCAAAATGATAAATGCCGCGAAAAATGAGTATATATTTGATTGTTAAGTGTATACATGAAATTAGAAATGGAATCGCTGGTCGTATATTGCAGTTTTAAGAAATTTTAACGTTTCAGAATTTTTTTTAGGCATGGTCATTGTATATTTATATACCAAATTATTAAATATTATATTATGAACAATTCAGATTATAACAAAGCGGAAAATGCAGTCAATGAAACTGAAAACTCTTTAAAAAATGCAGCAGATAATGCGAAGTGGAAGATCAGTGATTTAGCGGATAAAGCTAAAGATTATATCAATGAAAAAAGAAATAACGATGAAGAAGCTACTCAGGAAGACTGGTTGGAAAGAGTAAAATCAAATATTTCAGATGCCTGGGAAGATATTAAAGATAAAGCTGATGAAGCATGGGAAGGTACAAAGGATGCTGCCGAAGATGTGAAAGCTGAATGGAGAAAAAAAACAAATTAAGTTAGTCACGAAAAGGCCGGAGCTGATAAAGCAATGGCCTTTTTTGTTTTTTTTGGTATATTAATATACTATATAAGGGGCGTTACGATACAGTAGGGCTCCTATTTTTATGATTTCCATGATGCTAATTGAATGGATGAAAATATAATGCTAAAGGAATAAAATAAAAATCCCCCAATAAAGGGGGATAAAAACTAATAACCATGAAAACTCAAATTAAACATGAGAATCGGTACAAAATTAAAACATATGTTTAAATTTTCCAAATAACTGAGATAAAATGTGGTATCTAAATGTTTTTTTATTAAGATTTATTTCAATATTTGATTTAAAAACAGAAGCAAGATGATCGTGATCATAATGTTTAAGCCATTATTTTGATACATTAGAATCTATATTGTAAGTGGTATTTATTTTATGAAAAAAAACTTTTTTGAACGGTTTTCGGATCGTGCCGTATGTATGACCGGAAGTGCAGAAGCATTTATAACAGCAAGCGCACTTGTTATTATTTGGGCTATTACAGGTCCTGTTTTCAATTACTCTGAAACGTGGCAGCTTGTCATCAATACAGGAACGACTATTGTGACTTTTTTAATGGTTTTCCTGATCCAAAAGACTCAGAATAAAGATTCTAAAGCAATTCAGATTAAACTCAATGAGTTAATTGCTTCCTATGAGAAAGCAAGTAACCGATTGGTTGCTATTGAAGATCTGACGGAAGAGGAACTGGATAAGCTCCATGCTTATTACGAAAGGTTAAGCACTTTAGCAAAGGATAAATCAAACAAAAATTCAGGTGACGCTGATCAATCTTCACCCGTAACTAATACATAGCGTTTTTATTATGATTGTAAAACCTTCTCAAATCGGTCAGGCTGATGAGCTGTCAGTAAAATCTCTGGTATATTTTATTATTGAGCTTGAAAAATTGTTTAAACGTATCGGGGAATGTCTCCTTTCTGCTAATGAAACGGTTTCAACAGCTGAAAGTGTAACCTCAGATTTTTTGCAGTTTTCCTTCTCTCAGATGAAAGATGCTTCCCGGTTTTTTAAGGGAGGACTTACCGCTTATACATTAGAAGAAAAAGTGAACCTGCTTCAGGTAAATCCTCACGAAGCGAAAGAGCATAACTGTGTTTCACCCCATATTGCCGAAACCATGGCGCTACATGCCGCGGAACGGTTTAATACAGATTGGGGAATTGGAGTAACCGGATATGCTACTCCTGTAGAAGAATCTAATGGGAAGCTGTTTGCTTATTTTGCCATTTCCTACAGAGGAAACATCATTCTTTCCGAAAAGCTGGATCTTCATTCAAGAACAAAACCAATCAATGCTCAGTTGTATTACAGTGAATTTATACTGGGATGTTTTAAGCTTGAACTTGATAAGCATAGATAAGGTGAAAATTCCTCTTAGATAGTAGCTGGGCTTGGAAAAAAAACAAAACTTAGTCGAGAAAACGCTTCATGAGCATTCTTTTAATAACAAAAAAATAGATATAGAATACCTGAAAGAACTCTATATCTATTTTTTATAATTTTACTTCATTAATTAAGGGGCTTCCTTCCCGTTAAGAGATTAATGACAATAACGATAATAGCAATAACCAGAAGAGTATGAACCAGATTTCCGGTGTCCATACCAGGAATGATTCCCAGGATTCCTAATAGCCAGGTGATGATGCAGATCACTGCAATAAGCCATAATATACTTCTCATAATAATATTTTTTGTGGGTGATTGTTTGTGATGTCAGGATAGAATTATTGGTGCCGTAGTCCTTTATGGTGGTAGATTACCTCCTTACTTATTTTTCTTTGCTTTACAGGAATCTTTTCACCTGCATTATCATACCAATGTTGATAAGAAACGTCATAAAGTTCCGGAGTTTTAAAATGAATTTCCTTGCCATTTTTATACAATTTATTATCATAGGAACGATAAATCGTATCTTCTGTATAAGTAACTCCATCTGGAGCGATGAATGATTTTTTCTTCCGGCTTTTTTTTCGTGAACCCAGATAAAGTAAATAACCTCCGGTTACGAATATTAATGCTATTTTTACTGTATTATTCATGCGATAGATATTTGTTAATATAATTACAATTATTTTGCCAATAGTTAAAATGTGGTATATTTTACGGTGGTGCTGTATCGCATAGAAAATCAGTGGATACTATTTGATCCCGGCCAGCAATCAGGGATGGTGTTTTCTGAATATTATCAGCTTTTGAGAACAGTCTGGCGGGATTTCAGTTGTAAGAATTTTATATAAATTATAATGGTAATTGATGAAGAGGTACTACTTGGAAATGGTGGTGAAGTTCAAATATATGGTGCAAAAGAATCAATACTGCTGGACGGTTCTTTACCTAAGTTTTATTTTCAGATTATTTCGGGAATTGTTAAACTCAATACATACAGAGATGACGGTAGCGAAATCATCTACAGTCTGCCATCAGAAGGACACTGTTTTGCAGAAACCTTTCTATGGCATGAGACGCCATATTGTATAAATGCAGTAGCAATTACCGAAGCAAAAATCATTAAACTGCCAAAGCCAGACTTTATGCATTTGATCAACTCAAATTCTTCATTACTCAATAATGTAATGGCTTATACTGCAGAAAGAATGTTCTATCGTTATAAAATGCTTGATTTGCTCTCGACGAGCAGTTCCGCAAAAAGGGTTTTAGGCGTTTTACATTTTCTGAAAAATCATGATAAAGTGGAAGAGCCCTTTATGTATATCGTGCCATTCAGCAGGCAACAGATAGCGGATATTACCGGACTTCGTTTGGAAACAGTTGTCAGAACAGTGAAAAAGTTGGAACAGGAAAATCATTTATGTATACTCAACGGGAAAATTTGTCTTTAGAATTTATTTATTCTTATATAGAGTACAATAATACTTTAGGCTAAAGACGTAAAAAGAGGCCTAAGCCTCTTTTTACCATCATGTATTATTTTGCTTTGCTGTTGAGGGTAGTATCAGCCACTTTGGTGAGAAGACTGTCACATTTTTTTCTCTTCGCTGAGTGTGTCAAGGAAGTTTTTGAGACATTGTTTTTCCTTCAGCACTTTCGCAAATGCAGCTAAAGTCCCGTAAGTAGCTATTTCATAATGCTCTACTTTTTGCGATGCAGCAATAATTCCGGCATCTCTTACTGAACCTGCTTTAGTTTCTTTTATAATGCTTTTTCCTTCATCCAGCAATCCCTGCATGGCATCACATTTTTTTGCTTGTGGTTTTTTACCAATGGCTTTAAAACAATCCTCAAGTCTCTGAACATGCCCTTTGGTTTCCTCAAGATGCTTCTCAATAGCATCCTTCAGTTTTTTATCCGTGGCATTTTTCATCATTACCGGTAATGCTTTAACCAATGCCTTTTCTGCCCAGTAAATATCCTTTAAAGAATCTTCGAAGAGATCCTTCAAGTCTTTGGCAGCATCTTTCTTTGCCGGTGTTTTAGGTGTTACTTTTTTGGAAGAAACCTTGCTGTTTGATGATGTTGTAGTTGTCCTTTTTCTGGTGGATTTTTTAGTTTCCATAACAATATATTTTTGTGGTTGATAATGGTACACACTGCAAGTATAGGACCACAAGGAGATAATATGATGTTTTGTGGTATGTATTGATCGCTTAGAAAGGGTGCTTTCAGAACAGTTGCATTACTGTTGCCGTTGCATATATCTGTATTACTATGGTTTGTTTTTCATCTAAATTCAGACTTCAAATAAAAAGCTGGAGCTGGCATAGCCGGTCTATGATTGCTCATGGTTGAAGAGCGGTTGTAAAAAACATGAGGATGAGTACCATTAATTAAATTCACTAAAATCTTTAGCCCTGACGGAATTTTTTATTAAAGTAATTTCTGAATAAAATGTTGCTAACATGATAAAGGCTCCACCCAATAATAAGCGTATTGTAATAAGTTCATCAAGAATAAAGTAGGATGCAATAGTTCCAAAAATCGGTTCAAATAAATATATGATTGCAACTTTCTCAGCGTTGATATATTTTTGTGCTAACATAGAAACAGTATACATATATGTGGTTGAGAACAGAGCACAAAATATTACTGAGAACCAGAAGTTTCTATCTGTTGGAAACCAATTTTTAATAACTTCCGTACCGGTATAACAGAAGGATAATAATGAACAGATTGCAAACATGGGTATTATTGTTCCTGCAATATCAATATTTTTATTTTCTCTTTCTACTTGTATCAGGTATAAGCTAAAACCCAATGTCCCAAGCATTGTATACATTGAACCTTTGTTGATTTTTAAATCATTCGTCAATGCAATAATACATAAGCCTGTTAATGCTATTAGTGAGGTTGTCCAAATTTTACTTGGAATTCTTATTTTGTAAAATATCCATTTCATAACGGGTACTACAACTACACCTAAACCCGCTATAAACGTACATTGTGATGCTTCAATATATTTTAAACCTAAAGTTTGAAAGACGACACCCAGCATTAACGGAATAGCGAGTTTAGAGCTTGCTTTTAAGGTGTTCAGATTGATTAATTTTAAATATTTTGAAAAAGAAATTGCTAAAGCAACCGTTGCCATCAGGAATCTATAGGATAAGAATAAAGCTGGTTTTGAGCTTGTTATCGCATTCTTTGTAACTGGGAAAGAGATGCCCCAGAACGCTGTACCTATAATAAGCAGTATATAATATATATTTTTCTTTTGCATTTTCTTAAATGGTATTACTGGTTTATGTCAGTTAAAATATCTTCTTGCTCTAGCTAAAGAGTTACATTTCTGATTACAGTCTCTGAAATGAATATCATTCAATCGGCTATAACCCGAAGCATTCAATCATTAGAAAATGAGTTTGGATTTCATCTTTTTTGTGAAATATAATGTTAAGCTTACTTATACCGGAATATTCTTACAGATAAAAGAACTTATTCAGGCGCGTATCCAAAATTATCATCTCTAAACTTCTGTCAGGATAAACTTCTATCATTATATCATGAGTAAGTTCCAGCCCGGTTTTCAACAGATATTCTTTCCTGATTTGCCGGGCGGGTTAAGGTTCATTACATTTATTTTAGTTTTGCTAAACTTATTTCATCATATATTCTTTGGGGATTTAAGGTAAGTATATCAATGAGTTTCATATAATTCTCAATTAAAGTTACTATTGTTTGTACTTTGAACAAGGCCGTTGCAAATCTGAATTTTCCGGAGATCTCTTCTTTATTGTCATTAACGAGAATGGTTATATCGAATTCTTCCTTTTCATATGGAGGAATTTCTTTGAATGGAGGTAAAAAACTATTGTATTCCTCTGGTGCACATATATCGAAATTTTGCACAACAAATACTATTTGGAAAATAATGGGTTTTGAAAAATCTAGGTCTATTTCAAGTTCTTCCACTAATCTTTCAAACGGAAGATTTTGATAGTCCTGTACTTTTATCTGTTGTTGATGAACTTCCTGAATAAGTTCCTCGTAACTTTGCCCCTTCCTTAACTTGGTCCTGTTAACTTGCAGATTTACAAAAAAACCAATTAGGTCCTGAGTCTGACTGTGCTGGCGATTAGATATATGTCCTCCCAATACAATATCATCCTGTCCTGTATACTTGCTAAGTAAGATATTGACACTGGCTAACATTATACTATGCACAGTGGTGCCGTACTTCCTGGCTAAGTCTCTAATTCTGTTACTGATTTCTTTTGTTAGGGTGAATGGCTCACTAGAACCTGTATAATCTTTACGGTTCGGTCTGGGGAAATCTGTAGGAAATGCCAAGACTTGGTAGCCAGAAAGTCTTTCCCTCCAGTAGTTTACATGATCGTCCAGCTTTTCTCCAGTAAGTTGTTGTCTTTGCCAGATCGCATAGTCCTTATATTGAATATCTAATTCCGGGAAACTGAAGTTGGTGTTATTCTCTTTATAGGCGTTGTAATATGCAAAAAGCTCCTTGTAAAAAATTTGAACAGACCAACCGTCGGTAACGATGTGATGCATATTAATCAAGAGAATTGTTGTGTATTGTTCACTCCCAGATGAAGGTACTTTGTAAAGTGTAGCACGTAATGGATATTCCTTTCGCAAATTAAAAGGTTTATTGATATCTTCCATAAGAATCGATCTCATCTCTTTCTTAGAAGATAGCATGATCTCTTTAATCATAAGAGGTTCTTGATGCACTGTCTGAAAAGCTCGTTTAGTGTCTCCTTGTATTGTACTTCTTAGTATTTCATGTCTAGCAACAATCTGACGGAGCGCATATTTAATTCCTTCAGGATCTGTATCTGCAGTAAGTTCATAGACTGCAGGCACATGATAAGCATTCGTCCCTCCTTCAAACTCTTCAACAAGCCAGAGCCCTTCTTGAGTTAGCGATAGGGGTGCCTGATTGTAAGGATATCGTGATATAATATCTCGGCTATGGTTAGATTTATTAGATAATAACTGAGAAACTGTTCGGTATTTGAAAATATCAGCCGCTTTTAATTCTATACGTAAAGCATGACTCATCCTATGTGAAGTTCTAATAGCTAGTATAGAATTTCCGCCTAATTTAAAGAAGTCATCCGAAATTCCTATATTATTAACTCCTAATACTTCCTGCCAAATCCTGCAAATACTTTTTTCCATATCTGTTGTAGGAGGTATATATTCATCTGAATGATTTAGGTCTGGCTCGGGCAGTTGTATTTTATCCAATTTACCATTAGCTGTTAAAGGAAACGATTCTAAAACAATATAACTGTTAGGAATCATATATTCAGGTAACTCTTTTGAGAGTTGCTGGATGATGCCATCTTTAGTAAGCTGATTAAGAAATGGAATATTATATAGATCTGTATTATGCTTCGCAATATAGTGGCTCATCGGTTTTCTAATAACAGCCTCCTTCTCCTTTGTAATGACTACATCATATCGATATTTGCTTAATTCATTGGTATAAGTGGTTTCTCTTTTTAAAACCTTGATTTTTATATTTTTGTATTTTTCTTGTACAGAATTAAAATACCTAGGGCTAATTAAGAGATGAGTTTCTTTTAGTAAGAGCTTTCTTAGATCTTCTTCAACATAGGTTACCTTGTTGTAAGTAAGTTTTTCCCTTATCATTTCTTTATGTACATCATAATTGCTTATATCTCCAATAAATAATGAACCATTGGAGGACAGTTGATCTAAAGACTTCTGCAAAACCTCTTCAAAATAATCAATATTTGGAAAATGCTGTGCTACTGAATTAATGATAATCGTATCATAAGTTTTGTTATCAGGTAATTGGTCAATTTCATGCGCTTTTAAATGGTAGAGTCTAATAAAATCATTCGTGTCTTTTAGAAATTCCAAATGCCTTTTAATAACAGCATTGGAGAGGTCGATGCCGGTAAAAGTTTTAACTTTTTTTAACAATGGATACATGAATAGACCTGAACCTACTCCAATTTCCAACACATTGATAGGATTTAAACGCAGAATTATTGAGAGTATATTCTCTCTCCATGCTTCCATTTCTGGTAAAGGAATCGGCTGTCCCGTTATGTAGCTATTCCATCCTGAGAAATCGGAGCCCATTTCAACTTCTCCGCTCGTTTTATCATAAACCGAAGAGTCATAAAGATCTTCCCAACTGTCAAGCACCATATTATCGTTTCCCGCAGTGTTATTCTGATCCAAAATATAGTAGGCAACAATATTTTTATGTAATCCTGAGTCAGTGCATCTTTCTTTTACTAAAACCTTACAATCCTTTATCCCGGGAATCTGCTGAAGCGTCTGCTCGATCTCTGATAATTCTATTCGGAACCCTCTGATCTTCACTTGCTCATCATTTCTTCCAATAAATTCTAAGTTTTCATCTGGAAGCCTTTTCACAAGATCACCAGTCTTGTATAGCCGAACGGAAGCTACCGCATCTGATTCTCCGCAAACTAGAGACAGTTCTATGAATTTTTCTTTCGTTAAATACTCGTTATTCATATATCCCCTTGCCAATCCAGCTCCTCCGATATATAATTCTCCTATTTCTCCATATGCAACCGGCTCTAGCATATCATTTAACACATATAGTTCTTTGTCTGCCAGAGCAGTTCCTATAGGGACTATACTAGTAGTATTATAGTCTGTTAAGTTACAATAACTCGTATATACTATAGTTTCCGTAGGCCCGTAAACATGGATCAAATCAGTCTCTTTGAATAAAGATTTGAATGTATTAACAATTGTTATATTAACTGCTTCCCCTCCAAATAATAGCTGTTTTAAAACTTTCAGACATTCCAAATTATTGATTACTGCCGAATTAAATAATGCAGTTGTTAAAAACACCGTATCTATATTGTATCTTATAAATTGACTGCTGAAAAGCTCTAGATCAAAAAGACAGTGGCGATCAAATAAAACGAGCTGTTTGCCATTTAACAAAGGAAGAAAAATATCGAATACACTACCGTCAAAAGCATAATTAGAAATACCTGCTACCATTTGAACCTTTTCATAATCAATGAAATTATTCCCTTTTGAAAATGAAACCACCTGTTGATGTTCTACCATTACCCCTTTCGGTTTTCCTGAACTTCCGGACGTATAAATTACGTAGGCAAGATCGTGAGGCTGACTATGCTTTAGTAGGTTTGAAGCGTCTTCAGATAAATAAAATTTCTCTTGTAAGTCAACAAACATTATTTTTCCTGCAGGAAACTCTATTTGTTTATCGTTTTGCTGACAAAGTATTATCTCTGCACGGGTATCCGTCAGGATATGGTCCACTCTTTGTTGTGGATAAGACAAATCTATAGGTACATATGCAGCTCCGGCTTTCAATACGGCCAATATCGAAATTATCATCTCTAAGCTTCTGTCAAGATAGAGTGCTATCATTGTATCCGGAGTAAGTTCCTGCCCGGTTTTCAATAGATATTCTTTCCTGATTTGCCGGGCGAGCTGATTACTCTTTTTGTTCAGCATTTCATAACTCAGATGTTGATCTTCATAAATAAGCGCAATGTCATTGGGAATAGTATCAACAATTTTTTCAAATTGATTACTGATATGCAGATCAATTTGGTAATTATTAAAGTGGGGGTTGTTTTTAATGGAATTCATGATTTGTGTTATGATTTTAAAAATTTTACTTCTATAAATTGTTTTTTCATGTGATAAGTAACTATTTAATTTATAGGATGGGTTCAGATGCAATTATTTTAACTTTCATATGATTGAAATAAATCACTTTAATTTGAATTAATTACGAGTTATTGCATGATTGTCCTTTAAACCTTTTATAGTTTTTGACCGTTTTAGACACACCTTTCAAGGGGCGCTATATGTGAATGTTATTATCTGTGGATAGTTGTATTGAGAGACAGGTTATATTTTTGTAACAGGTGTCATGATGATTCAGTCTTTTTATAAAAAGCTGATCCTTGAATTGATAGAATGATTTTATTACAATTCATTAATCCATATATATAAATTGGTTTCCGAAGTAAGATTCAACTTCTTACGCAATCTGTATTTACGATTATCTACTGATCCTATCGAAGATTTTTTATAAAGGGCAATCTCCTTTGTCTGAATATTGAGTTTTAGAAAAGCACATAATTCTATATCATTGGGTGTTAGTTCTGTGTTCAACTTAAGAAGCTTTTGGTACAATTCCGGGAAGGTTTGTTGAAAGGTTATCAGGAAATTTTTATCGTTGGTTTTTGCCGATTCAAAAAGAGTAGAGATTTGTGACTGGTCCGGAAGATTTTTTTGTAGTGTTTCATCCATATTTTTATTGGCAGAGCCATTTTCAGACTTCTCGCGAAATAAAACAGGAGGTGTCTTTTTTCTTTTCTTTACATAATACATAAGAAAACCTGTAAAAATGATAATGACCATCACGCCGATAAGGAGTATTTTTTTTGTGTTGGTATGTATTTCCTTATATTCTTCCAAAGCCTCTTTTTTACTGATCCTATTTTGACTTAAGAGTGCTGATTGATTAATAATAACTAGGCTGTCATTTAATCTTTTATTTTTTTTTACATAGTAAAGCTCCATATCAGGATTTTTGGTTTTTTGGTAATAATCTGCCATAAATTCATAAATAGGAAGATAAAATCGTGGACGATTAAGCTGCTTTGCAATGACTAATCCTTTATTATAGTATTCCAAAGCTTTTTGCGGATCCTTTTTATGATCGATCTCCATCCTTCCTCGTTCCATATATAAAGCAAAAATAGAGTTTTGATCATTTTCTTTAAGGATGATTTGCTCTGCCTGATCAAGGTATTTCTCAGCGTCTGCCAATTTATTATTAAAGGCAGCAATAGACCCCATTATCCTTAAAGATTGACCAATGCGTTTATTTTTTGACCTATACTTATCTGAAATCTTTATTGCCTCACTATAGGCATTTTTAGCGAAATAAGTCATGGAATCCTTATAGATTTTGTTTTTACTGGCTTCAAATGCATAATGGCAATAATCCACTAAAAAAAGGTATACTGAGCTTTTTTTAAAATGTAACTGATCCTTATCCTTTATAGAATTACTTGCTGCCAGCGCATTACTAAAACTTTTTCTGGCATTATCATAATCAGCGGCCATCGTTAAGGCTGTCCCCTTAGATTCATACAAGGCTGTTTTGTAATAATAGTCGTTAAGAGATTCAGAAAGGGATAAGGCTTCAGGCATGAGTTTCAGGCACGCATTATTGTCTGATCTGTTGACAAAAATCTGTGCACGCTTGCTTATTGCTATTAACATTCCCATCTTGTTGTCATCTTCCTTTGACAGATCATACAGCTCCTGACATATGGCAAGCACTTTATCATCACCATAAGTATTCTGAAATTTTTCATCATTAATTTGCTTGATTCTGCTGTCAATATTCTGCTTAAGGAAGTTTTGAGAAGAAACAAAAATTGGCAAAAACAAAATAAATAAAAATGTTTTCATCGTTTCAAATAAGATCTATTTTAAAATTACAAATTGTTCTATAATCCATTAGTAAATTGTAGAAATTCATATCTGTTAACACAAATATTCTAATACCAACTTGTACACCAATTTTCATAGTTTCTTATCTTTTAATATGTTTACCATAATTTTATCATCTATTATTACTTATGATCAGAGAGTGAGTACATTACATCTGTTGACTCAAAGAATAAATAATTGTTTCTGAAAGTCAATCATACTGCCAAGTATTTTTTCACAAAAAAGCCAGTTAAAAGTAACGGGCTTTATAGCAAAATAATTATTGAACAAAACAATATGTGTTATTTTAAATATGTTACAAAATCTCTTTATAGTGTTTTTAGAATCTTAGATTTACCATTTAAATTTATAATGAACGCGCTAGTAGAACATTCATCAGAAACGTTCCCGTCCAGTTACTTGCATTAGAACCATCGTCTCCTATAAAATCTACTCTTGCTACTGAAACTGTCAACCTGGTTTTTCCATTCGTTCCGTTATTAGCCAATTTTACAAAGGAACCTATAAATACATCGGGATAGCTGGAATTATTTCCACAGGTAATAATAGGATTCATATTCTGAAGGTTAAAAGGAGTTCCCTGATATTCATAGACAAGGGTCATTCTACTGGCGTTGTTATAAGAACTGTTATATGAATAAGCGCTGGAAGACTTACTTATAATCCACCAACGATCACTTCCCGTTCCTGAATCATAATTCGTATTACTATGACCCGTCCAGTCTGGCACATTCGGTATCCCTGACCCATGTGGAGGAATAGTTAATTGAGCGCCGTATACTTCTAGCTGACTCGGTTTTGAGATGCCGGTAAAAGAAAGATCCCAGGTTCCTCCGGTCGCATTGGCATTATTCACTACCTCGACATAACTGCCTGCAGGAATTCTAAATTGGGTCACCAAGTTATTATCCACTCTTAAGGCATTCCCGTCTGAAGGCCCCAGCACGATAGCAGAAGTTGAAATGTTTTTAATCTTGTAAATTCTTCCTGTAAAACTTTTATTAGCGGTTTGGATAGACGGAAGTTGAAAATTAGAGTCACCCGTACCATTATATGTAAGATAAAAGTCATTAACAGACATTAAATAATTATTAACCTTAATTTCCTTATAGTCTGCTTCAAAGGAACCATTAACCACTAATGTGCTATTGGGTGTATTTGTATTTACCCCGACCTGGGCTTTTGGGAACAGGCACATACAAGAGAGTGCAAGTCCGAAAATAATTTTTTTTTTCATAAATAATATAATGCTTTTTTGTTATTGATGTATTTCCTGTACAAAACTACTTTCTACTATAGAATTTTAAAGAATAAGTAATCTCTCAATGATACACTAAAGTCTCACAATATCTCACGAATAGTACTTTTTTATATGTATGTTCCATGATATACTGTAAAAGAATTATTTTTCATCTTAACCTCATTATAGACTCTAAAAATGATGTCTTTAATAGCATGGATTCCTCCATCATTGACATTAAGAATTAAGTTACCGAGACCATTTTTGTATTGAGCTTACCGGATAATTATGCATAAAAAACCTCTTGTAAAACAAGAGGTCAAATAGGTATTATGATTTAAACGACCACATGTCAAACCTTAATAACCGGCTGTCAATCAAATTGCAGCTAAATTTCAAATCTTTGTAGCATGGGAATTATTTATGTTGTAGAACCTACCATCAAAGCATTATTGTGCTATTTTCAACCACCTAATATCCAAAAATTTTCCGCCATTTGGCTATGGAATTGCGGCTTACTCTAAAATACAGAGAAATTTGGCTGTTGTTATACCCGTTCTCCTTCTGAAAATCCAACATGTAGAGTATATCAGTCTTGTTATAGCTTCTATGCTTATTTTCACCTATGCCTGAAGGAGTGTTTCTCTCTGTGTAACTAAAAATAAGAGTATTCAATTTAATCACATCTAAAGCTGATAAGTCTTTCTTTTCAAGAATTTTAAGGCATGCAATTTTATTGACAGGATTTTTTTTAGAAAGAATATCGTTGAAAATTCTATGATAATCAGGTTGTAAACTATTCATTATTGTTATTTTTGATATTTATCAATCCATTTGTAGAGTGTTGCTTTTGGTATTTTATAATCCTGCATTACCTCATTTTTAGTTTTCTCACCAGCTGTTATAGTCTCTAATATAAATTCAATAATCTCCTTTGTGTAAACATGTTTTCGAAATTGAGGTAACTGGGATTTGGCAGTTACCGTTGCGCTGCTGTATTCATTACTTCTGGGAGGACTAAACAATATCAAATGTTGGGAATAAAGCCTGAAAAAATCATATTCAAGAAGTTTGCTCCATTTTAACAGCAAATCGGAGGGGAGATCAACGCGTTTATACATTTCATTAATGTCAGTTTCTGTGCATCTAAAAAATTGCAAATACGACTCATCTTAATGTTCAATTCATCTACTCTCGTCTGGATTAACTGCCCGATATTCAGATTCTTAAAATCAATATTCATTTAGCTTATTTTTTAGGTGTTGAAATACAAGTGTTATATTTTCCATCGGTCTTTAGTTTAGTAATATGTTTTCATGTAAAGTCTTCTTTTCATCAATATTTAAAATAGCAACCATTTTATAGCCAATAGACTGACCCACAATATAATTACATTAGCATTCTTTATCATATGGTTACTTTTTTAAATACATATTATTTTAGAGTGATTAGATTTGTTAATTCAAAATTACTATAACAGTATTCTTTTAAAGACTTTCAATACTCTCAATATTTCACAGAGTAACTCCCGATTTCTTGCAGAAATAAAAAACCGCACAAAAAATACTGTGCGGTTACATTAATAAAAAAATATAAAAGAGTTACTAGTTCATTGCTTATTGGTTTCTGAGGAAAAAATATTGAATCGCATATATTTATACCCGCGTAGCTTATCTACTCAGGCATTTAATGTGACTCATATTATCACACTAATCATTTCGCATCATAGATTGCTTATCAATGTAGATTGGGGTCTTCTAATTTTTCCATAGACGAATCTGAAAGAGATAAATACTGCTATATCATTATCAAATTCGATAAAAACAACTTCTTTTCCAAATAAATAATTCTTTTTAAATGTATAATACCACACATGATCTTCAAATACGTTTTCGCCTATACCATTCTGTTCGATAAATTCCTCTTTTGTCATGCCAATGTTATAATCTTTATTATTTATTCTCATAATTTGCATAAACTCAATTAAACTGCTTCCTGATAACTAAAGTACCTGGCTGTATTCAATTCATCCATTATCTATCGTCCAGACCAATTACCTGTTCTTCAGTTATTCATATACATTTATTTTTCCTGATTTTGTACTTAAATAGCTCAATTTAATACCGTCTTGACTTTAGCCTGTTGGTAATGATGACACGATCAAAATTACTGTGACAGAGTTCTTAAAAAAACTTTTAGTCCTCTCAATATTTCACAGGATCACTCTTTATTTCTCATATGTGGGAAAAAATATCTACTTCGTTTATTTTTGTCTTATTGATACTATCACCCAAAAGCCCACAATTCAATTGTAGCTGTTTGAAATTCAAAGAATGGCAAAGTACTGATCGGAATATTGAGTATGCATTTATTGCATTAGTGATGTTTGTTATTAATCTTTAAAGAGCAGCTTAAATACTGTACATATATCAATATCTGTCTCAGGTTTTTCCAAAAAATAGCAGTCGTTAAAATTAGATGTATGAATTATTTTAATGGTCAAAAAGAGAGACAACCAATTTATAGTTGTCTCCTTCAGCATTCTTAATAAATTTTTTCAAACACTTTTATTGATGATTTGTTTCGTGTAAGCCAAATAAAGAAAAAATTACAGTGGTTCAATACTTTGAAGTGAAGATTATCCATGTGCCTTCTCGGAAATATCTTTCCATTCTTCAAAACTGGCCAAACGCTGTTCATAAGTGTTCTTGACCGCTGGATACGCAATCTTTCCAAGTAGCAGTCGTAAGGGTGGGTTAGGAGAGTCAATCAGCTTCTCTATGGCCGTTACTGTGGCTTCGGGGTTTCCGTAAATATCGGGTGTTGCACTTTTTATGAAGGCTTCTTTCACCGGATGATATATTTCCATCGGTTCAGTTTGAAAAGCTGATGCTCCTGCCCAATCCGTGGCATAACCATTGGGTTCAACCAAAGAAATATTGATCCCCATTTGCTTCACTTCACTTGCCAGTGTTTCGCTAAATCCTTCCACCGCAAATTTGGAGGCATTGTACAATCCTAATATAGGTAAAGTAACCAACCCCAGAAAGCTGGAAACCTGTATAATATGACCGCTTTGCTGGGCTCTCATGATAGGCAGTACTGCCTGGGTCATCCATAGTGTTCCAAAAAAGTTAGTTTCCATCTGGTCACGTGCTTCTTTTTCGGAAGTTTCTTCAATGGCTCCGAACAGACCGTATCCGGCATTATTAATCAGTACATCGATCTTTCCAAACTGTGCATAGGCTTTTTCAACGGCCTCAAAAGAATCTTTACGGCTATTGACATCAAGTTGAAGGGGAAATACGTTGTCCCCGTATTTCTCAACAAGATCATGTAACGTTTCTTTGTTGCGTGCTGTGGCAATGACTTTATCGCCACGTTTTAAAAATGCTTCTGCCCAAAGTCTCCCAAATCCGCGGGATGCTCCGGTAATAAAAATGGTTTTTGACATAATTTCTATTTTAGAATATTAATATTATATATATGACCTATCGGTCATTTTTGTTTTAAAAAAATTAAGGCAACTGTGCCTCAATCATTTTTTTCAGACTTTTATTGATAATACTCATTTTATCAATTTTCTTAGTGGTATTACTTATAAAAATGCCTCCTTCCAGCATGGCAAACATTATGGTAGAAAATTCTTCGTGATTCCAGTCGGCTTTAAAAATGCCCTTTTCAATGCCTTCTACAATAATTTCACTGATCAGGTGCTGACTTTTATTCACCAGATCCGCTACTTTCTTAAGTATTACCTCATTTTGGTCATCAGCTTCCATTCCAAAGTTCAGCATCGGACAACCTCCGGCTACCGGAGGATTTAAGGGGTTCTTAAATGCATCTATATAGGCAAATAATTTATCCTTCGGATGTTGAAATTTATTTATTGATGCTATTACTTTCCTTTGTAATTGATCCATATTATAATCTACAGCAGCTTCTACTAATACGTCTTTATTGTCAAAATGAACATACAGGCTGCCTTTGGAAAGCTTGGTAACATCCATAATATCACTCATTGCTGTTGCTGCCATCCCTTTTTGTTAAAAAGTGGAGCAGATTTTTCAATGATCATCTGCCTCGTACGTTCACCTTTATTCATCTTATTATTATTTTTTACGCAACAAATATAAATGACCTTTCGGTCATTTCCAAAATGTAAGATAACTTTTTTCAATATTTTTTTAAAGAAAATATAATGCGCCGAGTTTTGACGCTATGCGCCTCTATCTTTGCTTCAGTAATCAAGGGGATAATCCTAGGCACTTTATACTCACGATTACTACAGATAAATCATAAAAATTAATAGTAAAAACAAGTAAAAAAAAGATTATGGAAAATTATGGACAGACACACAATGAGATGATTAAAACTATTATGAACACCATTAAACTGTCTCCGGACATGACTGCCGAACAGAAAAAGGAGACTGTTATTCAGGGATTTGCGGACACTTACGGAAAGGACAATATAGATCTTTTTGTACAGGGTTTAAATTTCAACAGTCCTTTTGAAATCGTTGATTCAATAAAAGGCAGGATATCGGGAGAATTTGATGCTGTCTTGAGAGAAGATATAGATTATCTGCTTAAAAATGACAATGTTGATTACCGAGAATTCTTAACCAAGAGGTTTGAAGAAGTAAAGCTGGACGAGAGAGAGCTTCAGTTATATAAAGATTCTTCTTCTATCCTGATCAGCTCAGTGGAGCTTTGGTCTTCGGAAGAAGGTTCAGGATATTTTGACCTTCTTAATACTGACACTGACATTGTAGCAAGAAGACCTCCAACAAGAGAACAGGTTGTCGGATATATTGGTGTACAGGATTGGGTAGGCGGAGTCTTCGGAGGAATCTTAGGTGGTCCCGTGGGAGTAGCTGTAGGAGCAGCCGGAGCTTCTGTAAGTGCTACGATCAGCCATGTGTTTTATTCGCATTATAATTAAGATCAATAGACTTTAAAGTTTTTAAAAGCAACCGTCATTATGGCGGTTGTTTTTTTTCAATATTTTTTAAAGAAAATATAATGCGCCGAGTTTTGACGCTATACGCCTCTATCTTTGCTTCAGTAATCAAGGGAATAATCCTAGGCACTTTATACTCACGGTTACTACAGATAAATCATAAAAATTAATAGTAAAAACAAGTAAAAAAAAGATTATGGAAAATTATGGACAGACACACAATGAGATGATTAAAACTATTATGAACACCATTAAACTGTCTCCGGACATGACTGCCGGACAGAAAAAGGAGACTGTTATTCAGGGATTTGCGGACACTTACGGAAAGGACAATATAGATCTTTTTGTACAGGGTTTAAATTTCAACAGTCCTTTTGAAATCGTTGATTCAATAAAAGGCAGGATATCGGGAGAATTTGATGCTGTCTTGAGAGAAGATATAGATTATCTGCTTAAAAATGACAATGTTGATTACCGAGAATTCTTAACCAAGAGGTTTGAAGAAGTAAAGCTGGACGAGAGAGAGCTTCAGTTATATAAGGATTCTTCTTCTATCCTGATCAGCTCAGTGGAGCTTTGGTCTTCGGAAGAAGGTTCAGGATATTTTGACCTTCTTAATACTGACACTGACATTGTAGCAAGAAGACCTCCAACAAGAGAACAGGTTGTCGGATATATTGGTGTACAGGATTGGGTAGGCGGAGTCTTCGGAGGAATCTTAGGTGGTCCCGTGGGAGTAGCTGTAGGAGCAGCCGGAGCTTCTGTAAGTGCTACGATCAGCCATGTGTTTTATTCGCATTATAACTAAGATTTAATGCTCTCTGTATGTCCACAGAGCATTATTCAAGCTATAATAAATTAACAATTTGCCTCCTTCGGGAGGCTTTTTTAGATAAAGATTTTAGCTTTTATTTCCTGAAAAACCCTCCAACGTATCAGAGGGTCAATTGTACATAGAGATTGTACAACTATTATGGTGAGGCAAAGGTATATGTTGATACCACAAATTTTTATGATCGCAATTATAAAGTAATTAATATATTATTTTACGATTTTGAATTCTCACTATATTTTCTTCCTGCATTTTCTTAATAGTTCGTATAACGGTTTCAACTCTTAGACCGGTAAGATTGGCTATCTGTTGACGGGTATAAGGAACTACAAATGAGTTTTCTTTTGATCCTTTTGTTAGCTTTAGATAGTCTAAAAGACTTTTAATTTTAATAGAAGGATCATTGGAAGACACACCAAAGAGCATCGTATATTTATAATAAAGTCTTTCCGAAAGCAATTCAAATATTTGACGTACTACTTCTGTATTATTCTCTAACAGTGATAAAAAATCAGTTTCTGGAAGCCTTAATACAGTACACGGAGATATGGCCTGAGCATTCATAGGATAGGGCTGTTTTACAAAAAGAATGGACTCGCCGACACTCTGGCCGTCACTCAAAATATTCTGAATAAATTCTTTACCGTCTTCACGATAATTGTTTAATTCAACAGTTCCTGTTACAATCTGAAAATAGAATCTCGGTATCGAACCCTCTGTGAAAATCATATCCTGTGGATTGTAATTTTCGTAAGTTGCACCATAAGCAAGCAGCATTTCTTCACTAATTAACATATTGCGAAATTTTGGTTAAACAATTAAATTTCTTAGTAAAAAATTGTTGAAAATGACATCAAAAAGTGAGCCAATGTTATTTGAAAACCCCTATGAATACTACATATACCACATTTTTGATTACTTCTATTAAATGTTCAGTTTGCCGGAATTAACCAGATACTTAATCTCTATTGAATATCAGATCTTAGAAAGTTTTTATTGATTTCACTTTTGGATCCTATAATGGAAAAGGTTGGATATATTAATTTTTCAAGAAAGACACATATTATTTTGGAGGAATTGCTCTGGAGATATATACGATGTTTTCTTCGTTGGGAAAAGTCCTATTTCAAACGGCTATAAAAAGCATCAAAAACAAAATCGTTACAAATAGATCAATTTTGGATAGAAAATTCTAACGATCCCACACTATTTTAAATTATTCCGGTTGAATCATTACGAACCTGACCAATGGAAATTCATGTTTAATATGGTTACGAATACGATGTATGGCTTCAGTGATCTCTTCTGTATCAAGATGATCTTGGAAATCGATGATCAACATGAGTACCACTTCTTCAGGTGACTGGTACGTAGAGAGTATACTTTTTGTTCTGACTACAGCAGTATCTTTTTCAGCCAGTTTAGCAATTTTTTCTCTTGTTTCAGGTGCTATTCCTTCGCCCATCAGAAGGCTCCTGCTTTCCCTGGCCAAAATAAGCGATACAAAAACAAGTATTAATCCTACAATTACCGATGCCAGCCCATCCAATTCCGGAATTTGGAACGAATGGCTGATCCCCATTAATACCATGACAACAAGCAGCCCGGCCACTGCGGCACCATCTTCAAAAACCACAAGAAAGCTTCCCGGATCTTTGCTTTTGATGATCGCATCCCACCATCTCAACCCGTTTCGGGTCTTGTTAAATTCTTTTACAGCGATATACAAAGAAGTACCCTCGAAAATAAGGGAAAGTATCAATACAATATAATTCCAGAATGGATCTTTCATTACCTCGGGTTCCATGATGTGTAAAATCCCCTGATAGATGGATAAAGTGCCACCTAGACCAAATATAAGAATTGAAACCACGAAAGACCAGAAATAGAGCTCCTTGCCGTATCCAAATGGATGGTACTCATCTGCAGGTTTCCTGCTTCTTTTGATTCCGTACAAAAGAAGCAGCTGATTTGCGGTATCTACTGTTGAATGGATTCCCTCAGATATCATGGAAGAACTATTGGTAAATGCTCCTGCAATAAACTTGGTGAGAGCGATCAATAGATTAGCGGCAAGTGCGCTGTAAATTGATTTGCGATTATTGGCCATTAATGATCATATTAATAAGAGAACAATAAAATTACTTCAATACATTAAAACAGATAAACTCCTATATGTACCGATGTATTTACATCATTAATAAAAATATGGCTTTTGTTTCAAAATAAAAAATATATGAAAAGATACTTGAAGATAAATTTCGGAATTAAAACAATTTTATCTCTTCCATTATTTTCTATGGGTCAACATATATCACAAGAGTAATTACATACTTCGAATTTGTATTTGTGGATGTTTTTCCACAAGCTTATCAATGTATTTCCACAACATTGATAAAATTTCTGTATCAATCTTCAGATATCTTTACTCCTGTAATAACCATATCAATTAAGATATATAAAACAATAATGAATGGGTAAAATGTATACAAAATTATTTTTCGCAATGTTAGCTTTAAGCCCTGCTATTGTCTTTTCTCAGGCAGGCAATGTTGGTATTAATACTGCAAACCCCGGTTCCACCATGGATATCTCCGGATCGTTAGCAGCAAATTATAACATGATCAATACAAACTCTTATAATTTAACCTCATCAGACTTCCATGTTTCTTATAATGGAAGTTCCGATGCTGTTTTTACTCTTCCATCTGCTATAAGTGGAATTGGAAATTATAAAGGACGTATTTACAGAATTAAAAATAATACAAACTTCAGCATTACAGTAAATTCCACGTCTCCGGAGACCATTAATGGAAATCCCAACGTTATTGTTTCCGCAAACCAAAGTATAGAACTTATTAGTACCGGGCTCACAGGTTCTGCTTCGACATGGGAAATACTTTCAAAAGTGACAGCGAGTAACGGCATTACATTATCGGGTACAGATCTGAAAATAGGCGGAGCTCTCACGCAGCCTACTGATATCATTACGGCTGGAAACAATTTAAGTATTACAGGAACGGGGAAAGTTCTGGTAGGTACGACAACAGCTCCCGCTGGAGGTGCACCGGCAAAATTCGTAATCGATAATGGAAGTACGAATGGGGCACTGCAAATTAAGGATGGAACACAGCAGTTAGGATATGTGTTAACAAGTGATTCGAATGGCTTAGCAACTTGGTCTTCCACTGTTACTACAGCATTTGCAAATAACTGGACTCCTTATAGTGGTGTTCTGATTAATCCGTATACAGGAAGTACAGGAGGGTCAGGTTTATCAACAGGCATACAAGTGACTATTCCTGCGAAAGGCTGGTATTTTTTTCGTTGTGGAGTCGCAATTAATTCGGACTGTAATGATTACTTTTTCTATATTAATGGTATTGGTGATGTTTGGAGAAGCTACTGTGGATCAAATACTGCTGCATTCATGTTTCCGAGAGATCAGAACCGTGTTTTATATTTTGCGGCACCAGGAACGTATACTGTTTTAGCTGGCAAGACAAATGGTATTGTTCCTGCAATGTTCAATCAGGGAAACCCAAGTTTTTATCTTGATTTTGTTAAATTCCAAAATTGATTTTGCTGTGTAATAAATAGTAATATCAAATATCGATTCTAAAAACATAAAATTAAAAACTGCAAGATCTATTTTTGCAGTTTTCTTCATTATATCTTCATTTCAAAATGCTACTCAATTCTTCCAATAAACGAAGATTGTGCAACATGGCAAAAGTGCATTTTGTATTTGCCAGTATAACAACGGATTAGGAAATAAAAAAAACCGACAGCGAAGAGTGAAATCTTCAAATGTCGGTCTTGTTAACTGGGCAGGATGTTTTTCAAACTCTTTTTTACTGATATAGAAACTCTTTTAGTGTAATTTGTTGATGGTTAGTGTTTTGTGTTGTTTTTGATATGGTTTGGATCCTGTTGAGTATATTTTTCGTAGGTTTTGGTAATGAAAGAAGAAGACTATAAAAAAGTGACTTATGATCTCACCCTGGGATTTGCTAAAACACTTGCAACGGTTAATCCGGGGATGACTTTCTGTTATGTTTCAGGAGACGGAACGGATAACAGCGAAAAAGGAAAGCAAATGTGGGTAAGGGTAAAAGGAAAGACAGAAAATGACTTGATGAAGCTATCACTAGACGTATACAACTTTTGGCCTGCTTTTATGAAGCCAACAGCCGGAGCAAAGAATGTAAAAGGTTTCTATACATTCATTAATGCTATTTATCCCTTTTTAAGACTTTTCAGTACAACTTACTTCCTGACGTTGGAAGAAGTAGGAAAAGCGATGATTGATGCATCACTCGGAGGCTTTTCAAAACGTATTCTGGAGGTAAAAGACATATCTCAACTTTCACACAAACAATACTTATAACATCTACTGATAATAATAAAAGTATATAGGTACTTTTGCTGAAACATGGTTTCGGAAAGGAAAAATTCATCTCTTACAAAAGGTATCTGAGAGTTATCCAAGGACGAAATCTGATTGCCAGCCGAAGAAAAAGACCAAATAATGAATCGTAATTCATCCAATTTGGATACAAAATTCATCATCTTTTTTACATCAGTAAAATGTATCCGTATTAAAGTATTTTGTATCCGGTCTGTGAAACACTTTATTTATACTTTTGTTTTAGAAAAAGAAATACAAAGAAGCAATGAAAATATTTGGGATCAAAGAATTTAATGAATACCTCAATGTCGGGGATCTGAAAAGTGACGATCTCCATATTGTCAATTTTGAAGGTAAAGAAAATATAAGACTGAAATCTGAAACAGTAGCGATTGATTTCTACCTGCTGTCTATTAAACCTCATTTAAGTGATGCGGTAAGAGCAAACAATCCGCATTTGGAGGATATGTCAGACTCTGCTTATATGTACGTAGACTGTCCACAGAATTCGTTGGAATGGGATATAAAATCTCCGATGGGTGGATATGCCATCATGATAAGTGCCGGCTATCTGGAAAAATTTTCAAAGGATTATAATTTTGTACATTACAACAACCACGAAGCCTTATTCCTTACAGAAGACGAGGTTGCCATCTTATGGGATCTGTTTAAAAAAGCTGATGTCGAATTTCAGAAGAAATATTACTCGAAAAACATCATTATTTCCTATGTAAGCCTGATCATGACCTATGTAAGACATTTTTATGATCGACAGTTTGACACCAGAAAAGATATTTATCACAAAGTAATCGACGAGTTCCATAAAAATTTGACGGAGTATTTCGTTGAGAACGAAAGTCTCAAAGGATTACCTTCTGTAGCCTTTTTTGCTCAGAAAAGCTTTCTTTCTCCCAATTACTTTGGAGACCTGATTAAGCACTTTACGGGAAAAGCTCCCATTGATCATATTCACGATTATGTTGTGGTACAGGCAAAGGACAGGTTAAAAAACACAGACCTATCTATAAGTGAAATATCCTATAGTTTAGGGTTCGATTATCCTAACTATTTTGCCCGTTTTTTCCGTAAGAAAACAGGTTTGTCACCTAAAACATTCAGAAACCAATCCGATATCAATGAAAACAGATAAAAACTTAATCATTCTTTTTTCACACTCAGGAAATACCAGAAAGATTGCAGAGCTGGTGAATGAATATATAGCTGCTGAGGTTGTGAATATAGAAACCGTTGTGCCTTATCCAAAAGGATTTCAGGCAGCTATAGAAGAAATGTCAAGGCAGAATAAAGGAAAGATACTTCCTGATTTCAAAAAGATTAACATAGATATGCAAAGTTATGATACGGTATTTTTGGGTTACCCGGTTTGGGATAGTCGTCTTCCTCCGGTAGTCAGATCCTTTCTCAGAGAAAAAGACTTTCGTGGGATTACAATAGCTCCCTTCAATACACACAAAGGGTATGGTACCGGGAAAAGTGTAAATGAGATCAGAGAGTTTGCTGATGGAGCTAAAGTCTTAAAAGTATTATCCATAAGCGAAGGTGAAATAGTATCAGCATTACCTAAGATTAAAGTATGGCTTTAAGAATCAAATTCATTTAAAGATAATATAAGTACTAAAAATCTTCAATCAGTAAAATGTATCTTTTATTGAGTAAAATGTCTCCGTTCCAGAACAATACATGTTCGTAACTTTGATCTATCAAAAAGGAAAAATAATAATTAACAAATTTAAATTTAAAATCATGTCACAAGAAAAAATCAGTATTAAAAACGGAAATGGTCAAGGAATTACCCTATCAGCAGTAATATATTTTCCTGAAGGATTTGACCAGAACAAAAAGTACCCATCAGTAGTAGTATCTCACCCGGGTGGAGGAGTAAAAGAACAAACTGCAGGGTTATATGCAAAAAAGCTATCTGAAAACGGATTGATTACGATTGCATATGATGCTTCGTATCAGGGAGAAAGTACGGGAGAACCACGTCAGTTGGAAAACCCTTATATAAGAACAGAAGATGTAAGTGCAGTAATCGATTATTTAACAACACTTCCTTATATAGATACAGAAAATATCGGTGCAATGGGGATCTGTGCAGGAGCTGGTTATACTGCCAATGCAGCAATCAACGACCATAGAATCAAAGCTGTGGGAATGGTGAGTGCTGTCAATATCGGTTCAATGTTCCGTAACGGGTGGGAGAATAATGTAAAAGATGCAGATGCACTTCCTTATTTAATCGCTGGATCAAACGCAAGAACAGCCGATGCAAAAGAAGGAACCCAGACACTTCCTTTAGCACCAATGAAAGAAGAAGATGCTCCTAACGAAGAACTAAGAGAAGCATGGGAATACTACCACACTGATCGCTGCCAGTATCCTACAGCTCCAGGGTTTGCTACAGCAAGAAGCTTAACTCAAATCATCTCTTATGATGCCTATAACAAAGCGGAAGCATTCTTTACTCAACCACTTCTTGCCATTGTAGGAAGCGTAGCAGGAAGCGCATGGATGAGTGATGACCTGTTGAATATTGCAGCCACTACGGATAAAAAGAAATACATCGTAGAAGGAGCCAACCACATGTCTTTATATGACCGAGAAAACTATGTTAACGAAGCTGTTTCACAGTTAGTTCCTTTCTTTAAAGAAAAATTAGTCTAAAAAATAACGTTCTAATCATTATAATTGATATAGAAGCTATTGTAAGAGCTTGTTTTTAATCTATTTAACATCAGTTTAGAATAAGGATTTCTGATTTCATCAGATTTGAAGCTGGTAGCTGGAAGTGATGAAGGCTATAAAGAATAACGCTCTTCTGTTTAATACTCTTTTAAAGTACAATTAATTTTACCGTTGATGGTCAGTAATGATCACTGAAATCAACTTCCAGTCTCTTTCTTCCATCTTTCAGCTTTTAATTTTATTTCCCTTAACCCGATTTAGGATATTTGATCTTTTTTCAAAAAGCTCCATAGGAGCGCTCTGTTCATAGAATTTAATCCATGATCCACGGTGAGCTCCGTAGGAGCGACCTGATAATTATTTCGATTAACATATCATTTTTACAAAGCTTTAATATGATCTGAAAATCAAAACTCAATTCTAAACAGACTCTGCAAAATTCATCAATACAACAGCAACAATTCACAAAATAAAATTTATTTCCCTTAACCCGATTTAGGATATTTGATCTTTTTTCAAAAAGCTCCATAGGAGCGCTCTGTTCATAGAATTTAATCCATGATCCACGGTGAGCTCCGTAGGAGCGGCCTGATAATTATATCGATTAACACATCATTTTTACAAAGCTTTAATATGATCTGAAAATCAAAACGCAATTCTAAACAGACTTGGCAAAATTCATCAATACGATAGCAACAATTCACAAAATAAAATTTAAAAAGAACAAAATGAACACACAAAAAATAACATTCAAAAACGTAGCATGGGATAATGCCGGTATTCTGCAATTTCCAAATGATTTTGATGAAAATAAAAAATATCCGACCGTTGTAACCATGCATCCCATTGGGAGCTGTAAAGAACAAACTGCGGGAAATGTTTATGGTAAAGCATTGGCAGAAGCAGGTTTTGTTGTACTTTCATTTGATGCCTCTTTCCAGGGAGAAAGTGGTGGTACACCAAGATATATTGAAAACCCTTACCAGCGTACCGATGATGTACGTTATGCAATCGATTATCTTGAAACCCTTCCTTATGTAGACGCTGATAAAATCGGAATCCTTGGCGTTTGCGGTGGTGGTGCCTATTCATTGAATATCGCGATGACGGAGCGACGTATCAAAGCAGTCGTTTCTATTACCGGAGTAAACTTTGGACGATTATTAAGAGACGGATTTGCCGGCGGAAGCCCTATGGAAGTATTGAATCAGGTGGCAGCACAGAGAAGCGCTGAAGCAAAAGGTGGAGATATGCTAACCATCAATATGCTTCCTGAATCTGTTGAAGCAGGTAAATCAGCAGGCATTGAAGATATTGATGTGTTGGAAGCAACAGATTATTACAAAACATCAAGAGGTCAAACCGTAGGCGGAGCCACCAGTGCAGTATATTCCCGTATGGGTGTTGGAATGGGTTGGGATGCTTTCTACCTTGCTGAAACTCTGTTAACACAACCTATTTTAGTGGTGATCGGAGATAAGCCTGGAGGTTTCGGAGCATTCAGAGACGGGTATGAAATTGTTCGCCGTGCAGCCTCTGAAAAGAAAGAACTGGTTGTGGTAAAAGGATATTCCCATTATGATTTATACGATCAGCCGGAACCCGTAAGACAAGCTTTGGAAAAAGCAATCCCTTTCTTTAAAGAAAATCTGGCATAAAAATAAAATAAAGTTTTAATCATTGTTCTTGTATATTTTGTACAAGAACAGTTTTGTTAAAGTAAAAAATAGAATCATGTATTCAGACCAAGAAATTGAAATCATGGGATTTTTACCCGCACCTGAAGAATATTTTACAGGAAAAGCATGGCTGAAAAATTATGTGTTTCCGGATGCTCAAACAGATGCTTACGTAGGAGAAGTGATGTTTGCACCGGGTACTCGTAATAATTGGCACACCCATGGAAGTAATCAGATTCTTTTGATTCGGGAAGGGATTTGTTATTATCAGGAAGAAGATGGTCCCGTACAACAAATAGAAGCAGGAGGCTTTGTAAACATTCTGCCTGGAATTAAGCATTGGCACGGAGCTTCTCCTGATAGCGTAATGATCCATACAGCGATTGGAATCAATGCCGAAAAAGGACTGGTGAACTGGATGGAACCGGTTTCAGATGAAGATTATAACGGGAAATAAAAATCCTGTTATGTAGTGAAAAACAAGGTACCTGATTCAGGTATAAATTGTTAAACAGGTTAGAAAAAAGACCATTCTCATATTTTGAGATGGTCTTTTTTATATACCAAAAGATACGCCTGAAGAAACCGTAAAAAGTATCCTTTTAAACGTAATCTGTTTTCTAATGCTTGTAAGGTTTGTATCTAAATTTGATTCATATAAAAAGAGTAAAAAATAATGAAAACAATATTAATTACAGGCGCATCAACCGGCCTAGGAAGAGCAGCAACATTATTATTTCAATCCGAAGTCGGGAGACTTCGGAGAGCAGGGTCGGGAGACTTCGGAGAGCAGGCAGTCTATACCAAGACTGAAAAGATTTCTCCTTGGGTTCTTGGCCTGCTTTCGGAGAAGGAATACCGGAATCCGCTGCTGGTTTTCAAAAAAGCATTCAGAGAATACACCCTCAAAGAATTTGATTATTTTATGTCCGGAATTGTCTATTTCTCAATGGGCGTCTATGAAAATCTCCCGGAAAGGAATATCGTGATGCCCTACATTCATACGATAAAAATGCTGGATGCCGCACATCTTATACTTCAAAGAAGGAGAGAAAAGAATATGGCTGATACCCATTCAGAATAAGAAGGTTAATAATAAAAAAATCGCTACTTAAAAAGTAGCGATTTCTGTTGTGTGTGACCTCGACAGGATTCAAACCTGTAACCTTCTGAGCCGTAATCAGATGCGCTATTCAGTTGCGCCACGAGGCCTTGTGTTACCTTGTTGTTTAAAGGTTTGCAAATATAGCACTTTTTTCCGTTCTTTGAAAGATGAAACAGAAAATTTTACTTTTATTTACGGTATTTTCTCTAATTGCCTGTAAAAGAGAATCAAAAATTTCGTCCACTGACTGGACAAATATCTCATCCCGTACTCAGTTTAAAGAACATGATGGCGCGATGGACCTTAAATCGGGAAATTTCACCTATAGTTTTAAGCAAAACCAGATCCCATTTAAGAAAATTATTCTTTTAAACGCGAGTATGGCAGGGTATATTTCAGAGCTGGGAGCAGAAAACCTGATTGTGGGAGTGTCAAGTCCTGAATATATTTACTCTGAAAAAATTCAGAATCTTTTAAAAGAAGGGAAAATCCAGAATGTGGGAAGTGATCAGAAATATGATGTAGAGAAGATTATCTCTCTGAAACCGGATGCTGTTTTTACCAACCATATTGCCAGTTTTGACAATACCTACGAATTATTGAAGAATAATGGAATCCATGTAGTATTTCTGGATGAGTATATGGAACAGCAGCCATTGGAAAAAACAGCGTATATAAAACTTTTCGGACAGCTTTTAGGAAAAGAGAAAGAAGCAGCCGGCAGCTATCGGGAAATTGAGAAAAATTATACCGAGCTTAAAAAACTGGCTTTAAGTGCAAAAGAAAAGCCAGTGGTTCTAGCCAATGAAATGTATGGAGATATCTGGTATCTCCCCGGAGGAAATACTTCGGTAGCTCATTATATAGCAGATGCCAATGCCTCTTATATCCTGAAAGATAATAAAGATGAAAAAGCTTTGACCATGACCTTTGAGGAAGTATATGCAAAAACGGGAGGTGTTCAGTATTGGGTGAACGCAGGAAATCATACCTCTAAAAGTGAAATGCTGAAAATGAACGGTTTTTACGGAAAACTTGAAGTCTTCAATAAAGGGAAAATTTACACAATGGGAGGGAAGGAGAGACAAAAGGCTAATGATTTCTTTGAAAGTGGTGCCGTAAGGGCAGACCTCATCCTTAAAGATTACATCAAAATCTTTCACCCTGAGCTTTTGCCGAATTATCAGCTGACTTACATGAAAGAGTTGCAGTAACTCGGACTATTGCTTATTTTTGCCTTTCCTTTTTATAAAAATTATGTGGAAAAAAATTAAACAGCTTATTTTCATTATTCTAGTGCTGAATGTGGTATTCATTATCTGGGGACGTTTTTTTAATCCTCCGATTACCATCACGCAGATAGGCGGTCTTTTTGAATATGGAAAACTTCATAGAGATTATATTTCTTATGATGAAATGGGAAATAATGTGAAAAAGGCAGTGATAGCCTCAGAAGACCAGAAATTTTTCGACCATGACGGATTTGATTATACGGCGATTGAAAAGGCAATGAAGCATAATGAACAGGGAAAAAAGATAAGAGGGGGAAGCACCATTTCTCAGCAGACGGCAAAAAATGTTTTCCTTTGGCAGGGAAGAAGCTGGCTAAGAAAAGGTCTGGAAGCCGTCTATACTTTTATCATTGAAAAAGTATGGAGCAAAGATATTATCCTTGAAAGATACCTGAATTCCATTGAAATGGGGCAGGGAGTATTTGGGGTAGAAGCTGCAGCTCAATATTATTTTGGAAAATCATCCAAAGACCTAAGTGCTTCAGATGCAGCCTGGATTGCAGCCGTATTGCCCAATCCAAAGAAGTACGATCCGAAAAACCCATCCCCTTATTTGAGAAAGAAACACAATTGGATCATCAGACAGATGAGGAATGTGAGTTTGAAATAGTATCTTTGTACTAATGAAATTCTTTAATTCCAGCACAAATTTTGAGTCAGTTCTTAAAAAATACTTTTCTTTTAAGAACGAAACTCTTTCTTTGGAGCCATTTGCAGAGTTTTTGGAGTCTGTAAAAACAGCAGATTTTACAGATGTGCTCAATTTTCTCAGAAGCAATCCGAATTTTGCAGAAAACTTTAAGCACTATATTCATAATATTTTTAGAGGAAGACCTTTCAACCTTTCCCTGACGGAAGCGAATATTCTTTCTGAAAATGCTTTCTTCCCGGAACTTAAAAAAAGGATCCTGAACAAGGTTTTACCTCCCGTTGAAAACGAAAAGACCGTATGGTTTATGATCGACAACGTGAGCTTACGGCCGAAGAAAGATCTGAGATATTTGCATAATCTTCCCGAAAACGAGATTGATGAGTTTTTAACACTTATCGGTGCTTCTGATTTTATCATCAGACCCAATGTTAAAAAAGAACTTATCTTCTCGATGAACATCCTCTCATGGAGGGTAACGGGAATGGCGATGGAAGTGGAAGTCGTGAGAATGGCTCCGCAATACCGAAACCTGGATAACCCGTTTTTAGCCCTTCAGAACGAGCTGGAAACCCTGGCAGAAGATCTTGTAAAAGATCCGGAATTACAGTTGCATTCTAAGGACAGCAGGTACAAGCAAATAAAAATCTATACCGAGCAATGTCTTGAATTTGTAAATATCGCCTTCAAAAATTCAGCTAAATACGGTATCTCAGGCAAGATCAACCAATCATTGCTGAAAATTCGCCAACAGACTGAAAGAATTTACGAGATTGTGCAACTGCTGGTGATAGACAGTGATGAAGATATTTTGATTAGATCCAAGCAGTTGGTTTTTAATATTTTGAGTTATAAATCTCATAAGAATAATATTGCAGATCTCATCAATGACAGTACAAGACTGATTTCGCATCTTATTACGAACCACACTGCAGAAGCAGGGGCCCATTATATCACTTCTACCCGTAAAGAATATATGACAATGTTCTACAAAGCGAGCGGTGGTGGGATTATTGTAGGCGCTCTCTGTGTCCTGAAAATGCTGTACGGATATATTCCGGGAAGTGATTTTTCCCATGCATTTTTATATTCCATGAACTATGCGATGGGATTCGTGATGATTTACCTGATGGGATTTACATTGGCCACAAAACAGCCGGCAATGACTGCTGCAACAATGACCAAAGTATTGTCTGAAGAAGGAAACAACAAAAGAAATAATACAGAGTTTGCCCATTTAGTATCAAAGCTGTTCAGAAGTCAGTTTATTGCCTTTGTAGGGAATGTATTGCTGGCTTTCCCGATAGCGTTGGCTATTATTTACGGGTTAGATGTATTTTTCTCACAGAATCTGGCGGTTGAGCGCTCAGATAAATTATTGAAAGATCTTGATCCTTTCAAATCTAAAGCTATTCTTCATGCCAGTATTGCTGGTTTTTACCTGTTCATTTCCGGGATTATATCGGGAAATATCGGGAACAATTCCGTGTTTTATCAGATTCCGGAAAGGATTGCAAAAAACCTGTCAATCAGAAGCTTCTTTGGAAAGAAATTTGCCAAGGGACTTTCAAAATATTATGCTAAAAACTGGCCGGGAATCGTTTCCAACTTCTGGTTTGGTGTTTTCTTGGGAGCAACGGCTCCTGTAGGGATGTTTTTCGGACTGGATCTGGACATCAGGCACATCACCTTCGCAGCCGGAAACTTTGCGCTAGGATTATATGGGAAAGACTTTTCTGTAGATTCCTATACATTCTGGATATCTTTCTTTACGGTGTTTTTAATAGGGTTCTTTAACTTCCTCGTAAGTTTCAGTTTATCCATGTTCCTCGCTTTCAGATCAAGGAAAATGAACTTTGGACAAGTGAGTGAGATTTATAAAGAAATTTTCCGATATTTTACAAAACATCCATTGAAGTTTTTCCTGCCTCTACGATCAGGCTTAGACAAACAGGCAGATGATTTAATGAGCAGTACAATCTCTAATAAATCCGAAGAACATTAAAAATTTTCTTAGAATATATAATTAAAAATGCTCCACGTAAGGAGCATTTATTATTTTTAAAACTATAGGATTTGCAGATCGTGGAATTTGTCTGCCCCAAACTTATCCTGAAACTTTTTCAGATAAAAGCTTTTGCGCATATTAAAATCATGTTTCAGCAAAGGGGAATCTATTCTGATCATAATACATCCGTTGTCTATATTGACACTTCTGATCTCTTTAAAAAGACTTTCGTCAAGATAATCTTCAAGAAAATCTTTGATGTCGAATGCCACCAGTTTATCTTCAAATCCATAAATCCTGGCAAAAGATTTTACCAGTTCGGAGGATTGATATTCGCGTTTTTTCTTTTTCATAGTCGTGTTGTGAAATTTATACATCAAAAATGAAACTTTCCTCATTAATTTTCTTCACTACACTTTCTGTGCGTTCTCTGTGCGTGTCGGTAATGAAAATCTGCCCGAAACTTTCTTTATTCACCAGTTCGATAAGCTGTGAAACTCTGGTGTCGTCCAGCTTATCAAAAATATCGTCTAACAACAGGATAGGGGTCTTATTGGTAAGTTCTTTAACAAGGCTCATCTGAGCGAGTTTTAATGAAATAAGGAAAGACTTTTGTTGCCCCTGTGAACCTATTTTTTTGATAAGAACCTGGTCCATCTCGAAAAGAAGATCATCTTTATGAATTCCTTTAGATGTATAGGTCAGCATGCGGTCTCTTTCAAGGCTTTCTTTTAAAAGTTCCTCAAAAGAGTTTTCCAGTAAATGAGATTCATAGATAACCGATACCGTTTCTTTGCCCCCTGAAATAATTTGATAGAAATTCTGAACAATAGGATTCAGTTGCTTTACAAATTCTTTTCTTTTATTAAAGATTTTTGTTCCGGATCTGGTGATCGGCTCATCATAGATCTCTAAAGAATCTTTATCCCAGGTTCTGTTTTTAGCGAAATATTTTAATAAGGCATTTCTCTGCTGTACCGTTTTCTGATACTGTATCAGATCAAAAAGATATTCAGAATCGGTCTGGGAAATCATCGCATCCAGAAACTTCCTTCTGCTTTCTCCGGAATCTGAAATTAAATTGGAATCATACGGTGAAATCATCACACTCGGCAGATAGCCGATGTGGTCTGCCAGCCGGTCATAGCTTTTATCATTTTTTTTAATGACTTTTTTGGCTTCTTTAGGTTGGGTGATTCTGATGATATCCTCACTGTCTTCATTCTGAATTTCAGAATCAATCATGAAAAAATCTTCTTCCTTTTTGATATTATTGATATCTGTATTTCCCAAAAAGCTTTTTCCTACAGACAAATAATGAAGGGCATCCAGAATATTGGTTTTTCCTACTCCGTTATTGCCTACAAAACAGTTGATCTGTGGAGAGAATTCAAACTTTTTTTCTGAGTGATTTTTGAAATTGTAAAGAGAAAGCTTCTTGATAATCATTCGTCAAAAATACTCCATTATTAGTAAAAATAAAAAAGGAAGTGCAGAACAAGTTTCCACTCCGAATGAAAAATATGCATCATCTCTTTTATTATCAGCGAAATAAATTAAAATATAGGTGATAATACTGGAAAGAAAAAAGAAATTGCATAGAACGTTTTGAGGTAAAATATTCCGGTTATACTGCTGATAAAAACTAAGGCATAAGCAATGTATTTGGTATTCTGAACCCCGATCAGCATAGGAAAAGTCTTTACCGTATCATCGTTCATATCACGGATGTCAAAAGGAAGAACCAGTGCGGTGATGAAGAAAAAACTGATCAGAAAAATAGGAAGGCTGAATTCCGGAAGGGTGAGCCAGCAATTGACCAGAGCCCATACCAATCCTACATAAAAGACTTTAAGAAGAGGGATCTTCCGGATATAGACATCCAGAAAAAAACTGTTGTAAAGCAGTCCCAGCACTACAATAATAAACCATTTCAGAAGCCTCACTTCATTATGGTTATGAATGATGAGAAAGGCACAAACAATTCCGGCCACTGCGTTTAAAACCAGGATTTTAAAAAAATGTTTTGTGTATTGATATTTGGTATATAGATACCCACTGAAATAAGTAATGAAAATAAGGAGTATGGTAGGGAAACGGAATGTGTTTTGCTCCTTCATAAAAAATACTGCAAAAAGAGTTCCCGTTAAGGATACATAAAGTTGACTGTCTATAACGGATTTTTTCAGTATTTTTAAAATGTTCATTTATCAAAATTAATATATATGAAAAGATTTTCCAAGATTTTTATGCTTTTGCTTTTATTGCTGAGCTTTTCAACGGTTTTCGCGCAAAAATATTACGACGACCAATGGAAAAAAATTGCTGAAAACAGTAAAAAAGGTGCCTATAAATCTAATCTTCCTATAATTTTAGATATACAAAACCAAGCAATGAAAGAAAACAACACCCTTCAGCTGATCCGCACCTTAAAGGCGGAATTCAGTATTGTAAACCAAACAGTAGATGATGATCAGAATGATGCAGCTTCAAAATTCTTCACCAAGCTTCAGACCGCAAAGGCAAAACTTAAAGGCGAAGAAAAACTGGTGTATGATGTCCTGTTGAATGGCTTCTTCATGGATTATTATAATCAGAATTCATGGAAAATCAATGGAAGAACCAATGTGAACTCTCAGGACGTTGCCCAGATAGAAACATGGAGTAAGCTTGATTTTAAAAACTACCTGATTAAAAATTACCAGGAACTCGATCAGCAGAAGTCGGAGATGAAAAAAGTCTCTTTAGCCAAATATAAAGATGCGTTTTCCGATGCCAAAGACATTGCGTATTTCCCGTCTTTATTTGATTGGTACGGGATCAAAAAGATAAGTTTCTTTTCAGAAAATAATTTATTTACAAAAAATGAACTGACAGAAAACCGAAAGGTAATCAATGGCATTTATGATGAACTGATTGCGCAGAATACCGGAAATTCAAAGTTGTATTTTATGAAAGATAAATTGGTTGATAATTGCAATTTCAGCCAGTGTAAAGATAAGCTTGAGCAACTTCAGGATCTTTTGAAAACCAATGTTGAAGGAGATTATAAAGTGCTTATCATGGAAGATATCATGAATGAGCTTATTGCCAAAAAGAAAGAAAAAGAAGCGATTGCTATTGCTGCCCAGGCAAAAACTCAATATCCGAAATCTCCTTTTGTAGAAAATATAAAGTACAAAGAAGATTTGATTACCAATCCTTTGCTGAATCTTAAATATGAACAGCAGACTCAGAGTAATCTGCCTATCCATTTAGTTGCAGAATACAAAAATGTCAGTGACTTTTCTTTGAATATTTATGAAGTAAAAGAGGATTATCTGTCATTCATGCAGTATGTTCAGAATTCATACAGCAATACCTACGGAAAGGTAAAAAAAACCTGGTCAGAAAAGAATCCTACCAGCTTACAGATCCGAAAGACTATCAGACTCATAAAACTTCACTGGAAATTAAACCCCTTCCGGCAGGAATTTATGTTGTAGAATATTCTGTAGCAGGATCAGATCCGAAAGACAATGATTCCCGACAGAATTTCCATATGCTGGTTTCCGGAAATAAAATTGTGTATCAATCTAAAGCTGACAGAAATCCCCTTTTAAACGAACTCAAATTAGTCAATAGCGAAAACGGAAAGCCGGTAACCAATGAGAATCTAGTATTCTATGAGTTTGTAAGCAACAAAACATTAACTAAACTTGATGGAAAAACCAATGAAAAAGGAGTGTTTAAATTTCCTTCAGGTAAGAGCAACGAGTATTACAGAACCTTCCTTATTCAGCAGCCTAAAAGCAATGATTTTCAAATCATGCAGGTATACGGAACGTCAGGATATGCAGAAGATTATAATTCTAATAAAGAAGCCCGCTCAACCTCTCAGATCTTTACAGACAGAGCCATTTATCGTCCTGGGCAAACAGTCTACTTTAAGGTAGTCAATACCACAATCAATAAAGAAGTAGAATCTGTACTTTCAGGATTAAAACAAAAAATAACGTTGATAGATGCCAATAATCAGGAAGTTTCTTCTCAAAACTTTACCACCAATGAATTCGGTTCTTATCACGGAAGCTTTATCCTTCCCAAAGGTAAACTGAATGGTACTTTTTACCTTCAAACAGATAGCAACAGCGGATACAAAGATATCAGGGTAGAAGAATACAAACGACCTAAATTCGAAGTTACCTTTGATCCTGTAAAAGATGAATATAAATATGGACAGACCATAGAGCTGAAGGCGAAAGCCATGATGTTTTCAGGCGTAGCCCTTAGCAATACCTCCGTAAATTATGAAATTAAAAAACATAATATCAGATGGCGTTATTTCTGGTGGTACCCACAGGGTGATGATAATGAGAATTCAATTCTGGGAGAAGTTAAAACCAACGAAAAAGGAGAGTTTGTCATCCGTTTAGATCTTAAGAAAGATGAAAAACTTGAAGGAATTCAGATTGATAATTATGAGATCAATGCCTCTGTTACAGACATCAACGGAGAAACCCAATCCGGAAATACGCAACTGAAAGTAGCTTCGGTCTCTCACTATATTAAAGCTGACGATATCAACAATACCTTCAGTGATCAAAATGTAAAACTAAAGGTTGAAACCAAGAATTACAACGAGCAGGATCTGAAAAAACCTTATCAGGTTAAACTTTCAAAACTGAGCGCTCCTGATAGGGTCTTCAGAAGCAACTTTAAAATGGATGTTCAGAATCTGCCAAAGTATTCAAAAGAAGAATTCATCACTAAGTTTCCGCATGATCTGTTTGATAAAAATGATGAAATCAAAAACTGGAAAACAGAAAAAGTTGTTGTGGAAAGACAGCAACAACCTTCTCCTGCTCTGGAACTTGGAAAGTTGGAAGCCGGAGACTATCAGCTGGAGCTTTTCAATATCGAAGGAAAAGACACCATCAAATCGGCTCAGTATTTCAGTGTCTGGGATAAAAACTCCTTGAAACCGACCCAAAAACCATTCCTGACGGTTATTGCACCAAAAGAGGAAGTATCAAGAGGAGAGAAAGTGAAAATGTATGTGTATTCTGCTATTCCGGATGCTTTGGTGAATGTTTTTGTTCAGGATGGTTCAGGAAAAACGCTTACAGAAACCTATCAGTTGAAAAAAGGTATTCTGGAGTATACGGCTGATATTCCTAAAGATAAAAGTGTATCCCAATTGAACATTCAGTTCCAGGTGGTGGCTTTTAATGATATCAGTACTGAATCTGTCACCTTAAAAATAAAAGATACAGAACAGCCTTTAAAAATTGAAACGGTAACTTTCAGGGATAAGCTTGAGCCGAATTCAAAGGAAAAGTGGACGGTAAAAGTAACGGGTAATGAAAAAGAAAAGATCAACGCAGAAGTGCTTGCCAATATGTATGATATGTCTCTGGATCAGTTTGCCGTAAATACGTATAGCTGGAACAGACTTTATGTGCCTTTTAACATCGTGAGTTCTTATGTTCTGAGAAGCTTCCTGACCCAAAGAAGTTATCAGAAAAGACTACAGTATTTCAATGGAAATTATGTAGATGTACCGAACTTTAACTGGTTTGACGGTGATATATATTCAAACCTTGCCGGTAGTGTCAGAGGAGTATCTGTTTATAATACAGCCTTGCCGGCTCCGTCTGCGATCGCAAGAGAAAGCAGAGTTGAGGAAGTGGTAATGACAGGCTACGCCAGAAGTAAAAAAGCTGTTTCAAAAGTAGCATCAGAAGTTGTGGCAGAGCAGGCTGATGCTGTAGCCGATCAGGCAGAACAAAAAGAGGATCTTGAAAAAGTTCCCGTACGTCAGAATCTTAACGAAACAGCATTCTTCTATCCGGACCTGAAAACAGATGCCGAAGGAAATGTGAACTTCGAATTTACTTCTCCGGAAGCATTGACAAAATGGAAACTGATGTTCCTCGCGCATACTAAAGATGCCAGAGCTACAACCCTGGAAAAGCAGGTTGTAACTCAGAAAGAATTCTCGGTAACACCAAATTATCCAAGATTTTTAAGAGAAGGTGATGAACTGAATTTACAGTCAAAACTATCAAACCTTACCGATAAAAAAATGAATGGTTCTGCAGAACTTAGAATCCTGGATGCGTTCACTAATGAGGATATTTCCTCAAAATTCGGATTAACTTCTGCTACACAAAATTTCAATGTAAATGAAAACGGTAACGGAGCTTTAACCTGGAAATTAAAAGTTCCGAATAACGTATCATCTGTTATTCTGAAAGTTGTGGCGAAAGCAGGAGCGTTTTCTGACGGAGAACAACAGGCGGTGGCTATACTGCCCAACAGAATGCTGGTGACCGATGCGGTGCCTGTTTTTGTAAAAGAAGGAGAAACCAAAACATTTGTACTGGATAACCTTACAAATAATACATCCACTACAGCCTCCAATGTTTCCAATACGCTGGAACTGACTACCAATCCGATATGGGAGATCATGTTTGCCCTTCCAAGCCTTAAAAATGACCAGAACAATTCAGCAGATGTCATTTTTAATAAATGGTTTGCTGATGTACTCGCTTCGGAAGTATTTAAAGCCAATCCAAAAATGAAAACCATTTTTGAAGAATATCAGAATAAAGGACTGCTGAATTCAAATCTAGAGAAAAATCAGGAACTGAAACAGGTATTGCTGGAAGAAACTCCTTGGGTACTGCAAAGTAAGAACGAGGATGAGCAGATGCAAAAACTGGCATTATTGTTTGATGCCAATACGATGAAAAATTCAATCAATCAGGACTGGGATGACTTTAAAAAATTGCAGAATCCGGACGGTGGTTTCTCATGGTATGCCGGATACCCGAGTTCTTACGGAACTTCATTATATATCCTTAAGAATCTCGGTAAAATAAACACCTGGTTAAAAGATAACGTGAAAGATTATCAAAGTTCAGATCAGAAAGAATTAGTAACCAGACTTATTCAGTATGTTGATAACGAAATTGACAAATACTGGGAGGTGAAAGATAAAAATATCTGGAACAATTGGGTGCTTGATTTCCTTGATACCCGTAATTATTGGGAAAAACAATACCCTTTGAAAGGTAAAGGAGCTACATTGAAAACGTTGGTAAAACAAAAAGCCAAAACAGCTAAAATAACGGATTTCACATTCTTCGGATTGCATCGTGCAGCATTGCTGATGAACGATTATGGAATAAAAGATGTTTCAGATAAACTGATGACCTACCTGAAAGAAACTTCTACCGATACCAAAACACAAGGAGTATACTGGAAACAGAATCTGAATGACTGGGGATGGTTCAGCTCAAAAGTAGTGAATCATGCAGGAGCTTTGGAAGCATTTAATAAGCTTAAACCAAACGACCAGAACTTTATAGAAGATATGAAAATCTGGCTGGTGACTCAGAAAGAAGTGAATTCATGGGGAAGCTCAAGAGGAACTTCAGAAGTAATCTTTACGATCCTGAATTCCGGAAAATCATGGACGGGCGCAGAAAGTGATAAAGCAACTATCGTTTGGGGAGGAAAAGAACTGACCCCTCAAACCCAGGCTTCAGGGTATGTAAAATCTACTCTGAAAACTGATGTGATAGACAAGAACCTGGGAACTGTTACGGTTACCAAACCAGGCCCTGGTATTGTTCAGGGAGGATTGTTCTGGCAGTATTATGAAGATCTGGATAAAATCAAATCTTCTGAAAATTATATTGCTGTAACCAAAGAGCTTTACAAAAAAATAAAAACAGTAAACGGAGAAGAACTGCAGAAAATTTCACCGGAAACACCACTGAAAGTAGGGGATAAAGTAACGGTAAGAATGATTTTGAATACCGACAGACCTATGGAGTTTATTCATATTAAAGATATGCGTGCGGCAGGATTTGAACCTCTTGATGCGTTATCCGGATATCAATGGAAAAATAACCTGGGCTATTATCAGTCGGCAAAAGACGCTTCTACCAATTTCTATATTCAGTATATGCCGAAAGGGAAATATGTATTTGAGTATGATGTCGTAGCGAATGCCTCAGGGAAATTCTCTAATGTAATTACCACTATGCAGAATTACTACGCACCACAGATGAATGCTCACACAAAAGGAAGCGGTGTTCAGATTTTGGAATGATTTTTGGCTATAGGGAAGTAATTAAAATTGTAAACCAAATAAAATGAAATTTTCAAAAACTTTAATTACAGGATTGATATTAATGGCAGGGGTAAATGCTTTCGCTCAAAAGAAAGCTGAAAAGTTTGAAAAACTGCAGATTGAAATGTTCCCCAAAGCTAAAGAAGGATTTAAACAGGTATATATTCAGCTTCCGATAGAAAAAAACGAAAGAGATTTAAAAGTCGAGGTTTTTGCCGGAATTGAAAAAACGGTAGATTGTAACAACTATTTCTTAATGGGAATCATGAAAAGCCAGGATCTTCAGGGATGGGGATACAACTATTACGAAGTGGAATCTAACGGTGAGACGGCGGGAACCTTAATGGGATGCCCGGGACAGAAACCAACAAAGAAGTTTGTAACACTGAAACCGGAAGTCGTAGGATACAATAGCAAATTACCACTTGTATTTTACGTTCCTAAAGATGTTGAAGTTCGTTACAGAATTTTACGTCCGGACAATGCCATGAAAAAAGCCGTTCAGAAGTAAAATCACCTGCATGTAGCCATTAAATGAAGAAGTATACAAGAAGCATACTTCATATCAATAATAAAGAACTCCGACAATACCTCGGAGTTCTTTTCGTTTTAAATTCTGATAAAGTAAAAGAAATTGCTGCCGGTAGAAGCTATAAATCAAAACAAAATCTGAAATTTTTTAATTTAAAACATTCCTTAAATTAAAACTAAACAGTTTTGCTACGGTAATGATAAATAATGGATTATGGTTAAACTTATTTTAAACCAATTTTAAATTCATTCAATTCAATTGCTGATCTGTGAAAATGTAAACATTTTTGCATTATATTTGTTATAAACATAAACCATGAAAAACAATTTATTGATTTTTACGTTTAGTTTTTTTGCTTTTCCTGTGTTGGGCTGGGCTCAGTCTGCGCCGGATTTTAAAGAACTGCTTGATAGTGCAATGGTTAGAGATTCTAATCTCAAAATGCAGATTACCCAGAATAAACTTACTGATCTTGACGAACATAAGCTGAAAGATCTTTTCCTTCCTACCCTGGAATTAAGCGGTAAAGTAGGCTACATGAACGGAACTGCAAGATTGACTTCCTCTGAAATTAACCTCGCTCCCTTTATCAACATCCCTGAAGGCGCTTTTAATAATAACTTCAATGTATCAGGATTTTCCGGTGTTGCCAAGGCAGATGCCAAAATGCTCCTGTATTCCGGAGGGAAAGTTAAATACCTGAAAAAAGCAGTGGAAGAAAAGAAAAAATCCGAAGATATCATGTTGGAAAAAACCAGGGATGAAGTAGTCGCCAGTATTTCTAAAGCCTATGATCAACTCGCACTCATTCATCAGTCTAAAAAAGTGCTTGATGAAAGCAAAAAAGACTTGATATCAACAAGAAGACAGCCGACAAAGCCTTGGGATACGGCTTGATCACTCCTTATGATCACAAAAAAATTGAATTGGCTCAGGCTACTTTGAACGCAAAAGTTGTAGAATATGAAGGGAAAAAAGAACTTCTTCTTACCCAGCTTTATATTTTAACCGGAATCAACAGGGAACGTCTCAGAATGATAGATCCTGTCTTATCACCTGTGGAATTATTGGCAGCAGAAAAAGGAATCGACCAGAGAGCTGAGATCAGAGCACTCGAACACGGGATCAGTGCCGCCGATTACAAAATAAAAGCAGAAAAAACATGGATGATTCCCAAAGTGCAGCTCATGGCATCTGCCTATTATATCGGACTGTACGGAAACAGAATCAAAAGCTCTGAAAACATCATCCCGGCCGTACCACTTCTTGGATATGAAGGAAGAAAACTGGACTGGAGTCCTAATAATGTCAATATATTACCCCTGATTACCGCTGGTGTTGGTTTTAAATGGGAGATTTTTGACGGAAAAGAAGGAAAACATGCAGAGGAAACAGCTAAAGTGGGAAAAGAAGTCCTGTTGAATCAGAAGGAGGATGCTTTGAAAAAATTAACGCTGAATCTTGCCAACAATCAGACGAATTATGATATCGCAACTGCCCAGATTACCTTGAAAGCTAAAGAAAAAGAACTGGCAAAAAATGCGCTCGTACAAGCTGAAAAGGAATTCAGATACGGAATGAGCAAATCTTCACAGTTGATCGACGCAGAAAATGATCTGGAAGCAGCTGAACTCGAATACCAGAATGCGATTTTTAACCAGAGAAGAGCGGGAATAGAACTGATGAGATCTACCCAGGAGCTGGATATCACCAAATTTTATTTAATCCCTTAAAAATTGAAATGATGCATAAAAATATATCTTTAATCTTTGCCGCTCTCTTTATGCTGGGAAGCTGCGGTCAGAAAAATGAAAAACTCAGGGAGACTGAAGGAAAAACCAAAAAAGACGTGATCTCTTTTGCTCCGAAAGTGACCGGGAGAATTCTGAAAATATATGTCTCGGAAGGGCAGACCGTAAAAAAAGGAGATACTCTTGCACAGCTCGACGTTCCGGAAGTTTCTGCAAAAATAGCACAGGCTCAGGGAGCTGTAAATGCGGCGACTGCGCAGGAGCAAATGGCTAAAAACGGAGCCACGGCAGATCAGTTGAGACAACTTAATGCCAAATATAAAGGATTGAAAGAGCAGTATGAATTTGCCCAGAAATCTTATCGCAGAGCCAACAATATGTTTCGCGACAGTCTGATGTCTCCACAGGCACATGATGAGGTATACGCAAAACTTCAGGGGGCAAAAGCGCAGTATGATGCCGTAGTAGCAGAATTGGATGATGTAAAAAGAGGAACCCGTTTCGAAAAAGTGGAAATGGCAGCAGGGCAGGCTTCACAGGCTAAAGGGGCCTTACAGGAAGCTAATGTAGCCTATTCTGAAAGATATATCATTGCTACCAATGACATGGAAATTGAAACCATCAGTCTAAATACAGGAGAACTCGCAACAGCAGGTTTTGCGTTATTCAACGGATATATCCCTGAAAGTACCTACTTCAGATTTACCATTCCTGAAAGTGCAATTTCAAAATATAAAAAAGGACAGGAAGTCAGCATGCAGATTGTTTACAATAAAGAAGAACTGACAGGAAATATTGTCTACATCAAGCAGCTGACAAAATATGCTGATATTACCACTGCATATCCAGACTACCAGCTGCAGGACGCGATCTACGAGATCAAAGTGAAACCTAAAGATATGAATAAGGCTAAAAGTATTTTAGTCAATGCTAATGTTATCCTGAAATAAAACAAACAGATGAAAGAATTTTTCCGCCTTCTGGCCCGCGAATTCAAGCTTTTTATCGGCAATTCTACCCTAAGGACTGTGTTCTTTGTGGCCCCTATTTTCTATGCAACCTTGCTTGGGTTCGTTTACAAAAGCGGAAAAGTTGAAAATACACCTGTACTGGTTGTGGATCGGGATAATACGCCCTTGTCCAATCAATTGACAGAAATGCTGGATGATAATAAAAGCATTAAAATTATTAAATACCTGCAGGAGCCTTTGAGTATTAAAGATGAGGTGATCAGGCATGAAGCTGCTGCTGTTGTTATTATTCCTTCCCGTTTCGAAGGAGATATGCTTCAGAAAAAATATCCTGAACTGAATGTCTACATCAATACAGGAAATGTCTTGACGGCTAATTTTGCTTCGAAAGCCCTTCAGCTTACCATCGGAACTTTTTCCGCCGGAGCTTCCATCAAGGCTTTACAAAAGGCTGGAATGCCGGCAGTAAAAGCGGCAACACAATACGAACCTTTCAAGGCTAATTATATAACCCTATTTAATACTACCGGAAACTATCTGATCTTTATGTGGCCGGCCATGCTGGCAGTCGTTCTGCAACAGGTAATCTTACTGGCTATGGCCGTGAGTTTTGCTGCAGAATTTGAAAGAGGATCATTTGTGAAAGAATACCTTAAAATGAAGAGGTGGGCTTTCCCGACCATGTTGATTAAAGTCATTCCTATCTGGGTATTCTCGATTTTGATTGTAAGTATTTACTACTTTATGCATATGATTTTCAGGGTTCCGATGCCGGAAGGAATACTCAATTTCATATTGCTGACCGCCGTTTTTGTAGGCTCTGTTTCATTCCTCGGAGTATTCATCAGTATACTGATCCCGGATGCCTTAAAGGCGACGCAGATCCTGATGGTGATTGCTTCGCCGGCCTTTATCATCAGTGGTTTTACATGGCCTTTAAGTGCAATGCCTGCATTTGTACAGTTTATTGCTAATATTATTCCTTTGACTCCCTTCTTGCAGGCCTTTAAAATTTTATTAATTCAAAAAGGTTCTGTAGAACTTACTTTTCCTTACCTGAAACATTTAAGTATTCTATTGATCATCTATGCTGTTTTAGGATGGATCGCCTTAAAGATCAAACTGTGGTTCATCTTTAAAAAAGCTGTTCCCCGGGAGATTGCAGAGCAGAGTTCCCCTAAAGAGCTTGAATAATCATATTCGATAGTTTTAAACAATAGAATCCGGATCTGGCATCCCGAATACCACAACAAAATCCTCCCGTCCCGATTACAATTCGTAACGGTAAGTTATCGCATCGGCTTGCAACGAAATATTCAATCATTGATCAAATCAAAAGAAAAAACTGATATATTTGTTTCTGGTAAAATAGAAATAATATGGAAAATGTATTTGACGCAAAAGATGCTCAGAATTACATCGATAGAATCAATAAATTAGTGGAAGATACTCACGGATTGTGGGGGAAAATGACCGTTGATCAGATGCTGGCGCATTGCAGCATAACTTATGAGATGGTGTATGAGCCGGAAAAGCACAAGAAACCGGGCGCGATTGCTAAATTTATTCTGAAAACTTTTGTAAAACCTAAAGTAGTGGGTGAGAAGGCTTATCCCAGAGATTCCCCTACCGCTCCGCAGTTTTTGATAACCGGTAGAAAAAATTTTCATGAAGAAAAAACCAGGCTTATTGGTTTTATCCAAAAAACTCAGCAGTTGGGAGCAGAAGCTTTTGATGGGAAAGAATCGTTTTCTTTTGGAAAATTAAATGCTCAGGAATGGAATAATATGTTCGCAAAACACCTGAACCACCATTTGTCACAATTTGGCGTTTAAAAACAACACCTATGAAAAAACTTTTATTACTATTCCTCTTTGCGGCTAATTTTGTTTTTGGACAAAACCAAATGCCGGATATCTCAAGTGTCTGGCTTAACGGCAGTAAACCTTATACAGGAACTATCGGAAAAAACGAACAGGAACTGAAACTTAAAATCAATACTTCAGAACAGAACAAAAAGAACGATCAGGAGTATTTTGTTTCAGGATATTCTCTTGTGGATACCAATTATGCAAAATTTGAAGGAAAACTGACCATTTCAAAATATAAAGATTCCAAAAGACAGGGGACAATATTCGGGGAATATGAGCTGGCAGAGGAAAATAAAGGCAAGCACTCCGGACTTTTTAAAGGGAAATTCGTCTATAATTTCAAATGGAACAGGAAAACCGAAAAAATAGAAGGCCAGTACATCGAATTTACAGGAGACTGGAAAAGTTATGATGGCACTATGGATTTTAAAACAAATCTGAAAAACCAATAAAACCTTAACCTTAACATCAATATATGAAACTAGGAGTATTCTCATTAAGCTTAAGTGTGAAAGACCTTCAAAAATCTAAAGATTTCTATGAAAAACTTGGTTTTTCAGCCATGGGAGGAAATATGGAACACAATTATCTGATCATGAAAAATGGCAGTACCGTGATAGGTCTGTTCCAGGCTATGTTTGATGGTAATATGCTGACCTTTAATCCCGGATGGGACGAAAATGCCCAGAACCTTGAATCGTTTGAAGATGTACGTGAGATTCAGAAGCGCTTAAAAGATGGGGGTGTTGAGATTGAAAAAGAAGCTGATGAAACAACTTCAGGTCCTGAACATATCTATCTGAAGGATCCTGATGGTAATATGATCTTAATTGATCAACATCGATAGTAAAGAACTGAAGAGCTTATTAAAACTTTAACTAAATAAAAACAATCATGGCATCAGTAAACGTTTATTTAATATTTAACGGAAACTACAGGGAAGCGTTCGACTTCTATAAATCAGTTTTCGGTGGCGAGTACCCTTATATCGGAACTTTTGGAGAAATGCCTCCCGCAGAAGGTAAAGAAACACCTGAAGAAGATAAAGATAAAATCATGCATGTGGCCCTTCCGATTTCCAAAGAAACTATATTGATGGGAAGCGATACCGGAGGAGAATGGGCCTCTCAGTTTAAAGCCGGAAATAACTTTTCGATCTCCGTGAATGCAGATTCAAAAGAAGAAGCAGATAAACTGTTCCGTGGCCTTTCTGAAGGAGGACAGGTTACCATGCCAATGGCAGATACTTTCTGGGGTGCCTATTTCGGAATGTTTTCTGATAAATTCGGGATCAACTGGATGATAAATTATGATGATCCTGCGAAAATGCAACAACATCCCTAATCGTGTTCTATCTGAAATAAAATTGATATAAAAACCCGCAGTTATCCTGTTGGTTTTTTTTGTTAATTGATTTGGACAATTCAGACTTTAAAATACATGCCTTAAGCAATTATTTATAAAGAAATAAAAGATAAAATTTATCCTAGAAATAACAGCGTTTAAAAAAAACGAAAAAGCAGTTTACCAAAACATAAAGGAATTTAGAAATCTAAGATATTTCTCTGGATTTTATAAAAGTATCAGATTTGAAACAAGTTAATTTCCCGTTTACGATAGTTGCATGACAAAATATTGTTTGTTATTATTGATTTAAAATATTAATTTTGTTTAAAACGATAGATAATAGTAATAAATGAACATGAGAAAGATTTTCACGAAGTTGGCTTTTACACTCGTAAGCTTAGGATCAATATCCGCTTGGGCACAAAAGAGTGATCTGGGTGCCTGGTATATGTATTTTGGAAATAATAAGATCAGTAAAAAGCTCAACTGGCATAACGAAATCCAGTACAGGAATTTTGATGCAGTCGGAGATCTGGAGCAGCTGTTAATTCGTACCGGGATAGGATATGACCTGACAGAAAATAATAACAATGTTTTATTGGGATATGGTTTTATATTGAGTCAGCCTTATGTGAACGGGGAGAAAAAAGAAAATGTTGAGCACAGGATTTTCCAGCAGTTTATTACCAAACAGAAATTCGGACGTTTTAATCTTCAGCATCGCTACCGGTTGGAAGAACGTTTTCTCGAAGACGATTTTAGAATGAGATTCCGTTATATGTTGGGACTGACTATTCCTATTACCCAAAAAGAAATGCTGCCTAAAACCCTGTATGCTTCAGTATATAATGAGATTTTTCTGCATTTCAACAGCCCGGTTTTCGACAGAAACAGGGTCTACGGAGCTTTAGGCTATGTTATCAATAAAAATATGAGGATTGAAGCCGGATATATGAATCAACTACAGGAAAATAAAAACAGGGGACAGATTCAGATTGGCTTCTATAACAATATCCCATTTACCAAAAACTAAAATGACCGTTTCTGCTGAATGCCCTGATGAGATTGAAAACCGTTATTTTGTATCATGAGAGACTAATCATAACAAAAAAATAAAAAACAGACACATATGCATTCAGGAAAAGATTTGGGGCGCGTGAGTTCATGAAATGGACCAGGCGAAGTATTTACGTTTTAACAGTATTTTCGGCAATTCCTACGATATTGTACTGCCTAGGATGGAAATTTTTATCTATCCCCTGGCAGCCGATTGCTATTCTGGGGACAGCTGTGGCTTTCATTGTCGGATTTAAGAATAATGCCAGTTACAGCAGGCTTTGGGAAGCAAGGCAGATTTACGGTTCTATTATCAATGACAGCCGCAGCTTTGGATATATTCTCAGGGATGCCTTGGTGGGTACCAATCCGGTGAAAGTAAAAGAGATGTTTCTGCGTCACTACGCATGGCTTACCGCACTTCGCTTTCAGCTCAGAGAACCGAGAGCCTGGGAAAATATGGGAACGGCACAATTCGACGAATATTCAAAAAAGTACGAGATTCCGGAAAGGCTTACCAAGCTAGAAGACGAATTGAAAAAATATCTGCCGGAAGATGAGCTTCAATATATTATAAGCAAAAAAAACAGGGCAACACAGCTTATGGCATGCCAAAGCAAAGAATTGTCTGAAGCTTATAAAAAGGGGGAAATCAACGACTTTCAGTGGACACAAATTAACCAGCAACTGGTAAAATTCACGGATGATCAGGGAAAAGCCGAAAGAATCAAAAATTTTCCTTATCCAAGGAACTTTTCTTCAATTACGACATATCTTTTGTTGCTGTTTATTCTTTTCGTACCGTTCGGATTAATAAAAGAGCTCGATAAACTAGGCGACGGAACGGCCCTTGAAGGCTGGACGGTGTGGTTTAATATTCCGTTTTCTTTATTGGTAACCTGGTGTTTTCATACGTTAGACAGTGTAGGAGAGGCTTCTGTAAACCCTTTTGAAGGAAGTCCCAATGATGTTCCCATCACACAGATTAGTCGTACCATCGAAATTGATATGCGGGATATGCTGGATGAATCAGATCTTCCACCGGCTATTGCACCTAAGAATAATATCGTTCTTTAACCCCAGTCCCGTAGATTCAAATTTGATGCCGGTCATCTGCGGGAATTGTATTTAAAAATATTACTTAAAAAAATTAATAAAAAATGATTCACAGCTATGTTATAATATCCATTGCAGTACTTCTGTCTGTGATGATATTAGTGATGATCGGACAGAAATTACGGGTTGCTTACCCGATTTTTCTTGTGATTGCAGGCCTTTTGATAAGCTTTGTTCCGGGAATACCTACTATAGAAATAGAACCGGACCTTGTTTTTCTTATTTTTTTACCTCCTATTTTATTTGAAGCCGCCTGGTTTACTTCCTGGCAGGACTTTCATAAATGGCGAAAACAGATTTTTTCTATGGCCTTTGGGTTAGTATTTCTCACTTCAATAGTCGTTGCCTACCTTTCATCTTCCATTATTCCGGGGCTTACCGTAGCCATGGGATTTCTTTTAGGTGGAGTGAATTCTCCTCCCGATGCCGTAGCTGCGACCTCCGTATTGAAGCATATGAAAATTCCCAAAAAGATTACCAGCATTTTAGAAGGAGAAAGTCTTATTAATGATGCTTCCAGTTTAATTGTATTTAAGTTTGCTTTGGCAGCAGTGATTTCAGGGCAGTTTATCTGGAGAGATGCTATACAGGATTTCTTTATGATGGCTGTGGGAGGAGTCGCTGTGGGCGCTGCTGTAGGCTTCCTTTTTGGTGCATTATTAAAAATCATACCTTCCAATTCAAATATAGATACGGTGATTACCCTGATCGTTCCCTACATTATGTATGTGGGAGCGGAGCATTTTCACTTTTCAGGAGTATTGGCGGTCGTAGCAGGCGGATTGCTGATGTCTTACAACTCACATTGTTATCTGAGCCATACTTCAAGAATTCAGTCCGGAAATGTATGGAGTGTATTGATTTTCCTCATGAACACGATCATTTTTATCCTGATCGGTCTTGAACTTCCGGTGGTCGTTGAAGCGATGAAAGATTATACCATTTCAGAAGGTATTTTTTATAGTGTTGTCATTGGAGGAGCTATTATCGGAACCAGGATACTATACAGCTATGCATTGATGTACTTTCCGAGAATTTGTTCAAAAGAACTGAGGTTAAAAGTTCCTAAGCCCGATTGGCGCGAGCCTTTTGTCATTAGTTTTGCTGCAATGCGGGGGTGGTCTCTTTGGCCGCAGCATTGTCAATTCCCGCATTTTTGCCTAATGGGGAGGCTTTTCCGCACCGAAATATTATTTTATTCGTAACTTTTGTTATCATATTGATTACACTGGTCGGTCAGGGATTATTATTAAGTCCGATCCTCAAATTGTTAAAAATAAAAGACGCAGGAAGTGAGCTGCCGGAAGAAAAACAGGAAGTGATCCTGATGCGTAAACTGAAAGAAACGGCCTTACATAAACTTGATCATGATTTTTCTGAACTCACTGAAAGAAACAGTCTGGTACGTCATCAAAAACATAAGCTGGAAAACGAAATGATGCTGATGGCAGATAAGGCCCAGTGTATGGCATCCACCGGAGATTATGTAACTGCTATCAATGAGAACAAGGATGTTCAAAGACAGATTATCCAGGCTCAGAGAAACGAGCTGCATAGAATGAAAAGGGAGAAAATATTTGATGATCATGTGATGAGGGCTATCGAGATGCAGCTGGATTTTGACGAAGCGAAGATTACCGGATTCTCTCACGGATAATAGCTGAAACGTTATACAACATAAAAGTCACAAAAGGATGTAGGCTAAGTCTGAAATTAAGGTTAACTTGCATAAGATCACAAAGTAAGAATTGAATATTTTCAAACGTAAGTGTTCTTTAAACAGTAAGAATGTTAATGGTAAATACTTTGTTAGCAGCTTCTTTTGTGATTTTTGTATTTAAATAATCCTACGTTCTGTTAAAAACTTTAAAGTATGAATACACCGATCATCGTACAATATGAAATAGAGGCTCCCGTTGACAAGGTCTGGAAAGCTCTTACCGATAAAAATGAGATGAAATTCTGGTATTTTGATATTCCGGATTTTGTAGCTGAAGCTGGACAAATATTTAATTTTTTTGAACCCGGAGGAGAAAATAAATACCATCACCAGGGTGAAATTCTGGACATACTTCCCAACCAAAAATTAAAACATACCTGGTCTTATCCGGATTATTCAAGCGTGAAAACGACAGTGACCTGGGAGCTTATTCCTGAAAAGGATGAAACTTTAGTCAGGCTGACTCATGAAGGAATTGAAAATTTTAAAGGATTGGGAGATAATTTTTCAAGAGAAAGCTTTACTGAAGGGTGGAACACCATTTTGGGGAAAAATTTAAAAGGATATTTAGAAAAATAAAATATGATAGAGCTACAACCTTTTAGGATAGAAGATGCTCAGACATTGATTTCAAAGATCAAAGATGAAAGGATGCTGCTTCAGTTTGCAGGGCCGGCATACCATTTTCCTCTAACTGATCATCAATTGGAAGCTGATTTACTGAATGAAAAGAGAAGATTGTTTAAAATCATCGATAAAACAAACGGTAATACCATTGGTCATGCCCAGATGTTTTTAAAAGAAGAAACATTCCTGCTGGGAAGAATTCTGATCTGGGATGAAAACAACAGAGGAAAAGGGTATGGAAAGAAAATAATGCAGGAACTTCTGAACTATGGCTTCTTTCATTTTGATAAAGAGACAGCAGAGCTTAACGTATACGACTGGAATACCGGTGCTATTGAATGCTATAAAAAGGTAGGTTTCACTTTCGATCCCAACGTTAAGAGTGAAGCGAAGATTGGCCAGGAAACATGGGTTTCATTGAATATGAAAATCCGGCGGAAAACTTTTGAATTGCAGCAATCATGAAATTTACAGGACTTCGTCCATTACTTTGGACAAAAAATCTTGATGAAACCATAAGTTTTTACATGCTTGTTCTCGGCTTTGAGTTGTTAGCCAGAAATGATGAGTGGCAATGGGCTTCACTTCGTAAAGATGACGTGTATATTATGGTATCACAACCTGATAAAGAAGAAGATTTCCGGGAGAGTGGGTTTACAGGCTCGTTTTATTTTAATGTAGACCGGGTAGATGATTTGTGGGAAGACCTTAAAACAAAAGCTAGAATCTGCTACGAAATTGAAACTTTTGAATGGAAAATGAGAGAATTTGCCATCTATGATAACAACGGATATATCCTGCAATTTGGCCAACCTGTGGATAATGTTGGCAATACGGAATAAAATTTGCTATTTTTGGGGAAATATTTAGAAAGTCAATGAAAAAAAGTATAATAGCAGGTTTCGCAGCGATTTTATTACTGGCATCTTGTAATAAGGATAAAGAAATTCTTAATACATTGAATACTTATAATAATTCAATGGAAGCAAAAGGATATCATTTTGGAGATAAACTACAGCTTCCAAAAGAGGTAACGGAAAATGCAGAAAGCGTAACCATTAGCTTTGGAGATAAAGAAACAACGGATTTAACGATTGATCCCAAATTCTTTACATTGGGAGATAACGCAGTAACATTCAATATCAAGACGAAGGGAGGTGAAGTGCTTAATCAGGATGCTACCATCAATGTATTTGCAAAAAATCCTGAAAAAAATCTGGCTTACCAGATTGTAGCTGAATATCCGCATGACCCTAAAAATTTCGTACAGGGTTTTCAGATAGAAGGAAATACTATTTATGAAAGTGATGGCCAGAACGGATCTTCCCAGGTCCTAAAATACACATTGGGTACTACAACTCCGTTAGCTTCCACCAAGCAGGCACCGGAAGATTTTTCCGAGGGAAGTACCATCGTTGGTGATAAAGTATATCAGCTGACATGGCAAAGTAAAAAAGGATATATTTATGATAAAAGCTCCCTAAAACTGCTTTCAGAATTTGCATATCCAAATGTGCTGGGTGAAGGCTGGGGCTTGACTTATGATGGGAAAAACCTGATTGCCTCCGACGGAAGTAAGTTATTATATTTCCTGGATGTAAATAACCCTTCAAAACTGATCAAATATATAGCCGTTGCAGGAAGCTCACAGGCCTACGATCAGCTGAACGAACTGGAATATCACAACGGATTCATCTATGCCAATGTATGGCAAAAACCGATCATCCTGAAGATCAATCCGGAAAACGGGGAAGTGGTAGGAACTTTTGATTTTACAGAAATAGCAAAACAAAATACCAAAGGAAGCGATGATGTCCTGAACGGAATTGCTTTTAAAGGTGAAAATATGCTGGTAACAGGGAAGAACTGGCCAAAGATCTATGAAGTTCAGATAAAATAATGATCATCATAATTTACAGATAAAAATAGCGTTCCATGGGAGCGCTATTTTTCAAATAAAAGTATGTAAATTGCTGAGAGTTCTCACAGAATATTTTTATCTAACAACAGACAATTTGAGATTATTATATTTACTATGTTTTTTTATTTTCTGCCCGTTTTCAGCGCAGAAAGTACTCCCTTTGGATACCCTTAAATTAAAGGAAGCCAAAGATATGCTAGCCGACGACTATGGAAGCCTGTACATCTATAAGAATAAAGATTTCAGTTTTACCAAATATGATTCTCTAGGCAAACAGATCGGGAAAATGATGCTTACCGTCCCTTATAAAGTTCAGACAGTACAAAATCCGTTGAACGTTCCTTTGTTTTCTGAAAATGCCCAGGAAATGAAATTTGTAGATCAGAATATGAATGAAATCCAGAGAATCGATTTTAAACAGAAATTTGGATTTATAAGAATGGCCTATGTGGAAGATTTACAGCAGTTATGGCTGCTGGACGACAGTACAAAGAGACTCATACAATATAATTTCAGAAATGATACCACGATCAACTCGTATCCTTTTGATATCAGTTTTGAAGATTTGACGGATCTTCTCGTGTATGAAAATAAAGTCTACATTCTCACCAGAAACCATATCAGAATCTATAATCTTAAATTCGAAAAGCTCTTTGAAACCCCGGTTAGCAATGGGAAACGTTTCCGGAGAGAAAATGATACCATTCTTGTGATCACCGGAAATTCGATTTTGCAATATATTCCTGAAAAAGGAATGACAAGTCTTTTTGAAGATGAGGATGCGCAAATTGTGGATAAAAACATCCTTTCTTATTTTGAAATCAAGGGTAACAAACTCTATCTTTACAGCCTTGAAAAAGTAAAGAAACACAAACAGTCAAATGAACCGGCACCTCAACCGGAAACTCCGCAGCAATCTACAGAAAAACCTTTGGATAAAGCAGAAGAAAAAACCGTTGAGACAGAGATGAAAGGGACATCTTCAGAAAATACCTTAGGAAAATTGATAGAAGATGTTTCTGAAGTTCAGACTGAAGCTGTAAAAAAATTGATCAAATAATCAGTAAATACAAGGAAAAGAATATGCACATTGCGGTTACAGGAAACATCGGGGCGGGAAAAACAACTTTAACGACGATGCTTTCCAAGCATTACGGATGGGATGCACAATTTGAGGACGTAGATCATAACCCTTATCTGGAAGACTTTTATTCAGATATGAGCAAGTGGAGTTTTGCCCTGCAGGTATATTTCCTGGGAAGCAGATTCCGTCAGGTGAAGGAGATCAGAGAAAGCGGTAAAAATATTATTCAGGATCGTACTATTTATGAAGATGCCCATATTTTTGCAGAAAACTTAAATGATATGAATCTCCTTTCTGACAGAGATTTCAATAATTATTCATCGGTTTTTGATTTGATGAAGTCTTTTGTTTCAGCACCGGATTTATTGATTTACCTGAAATCAGACGTTCCGAATCTTGTAAAGAAAATCTATAAAAGAGGTCGTGAATACGAAGCGTCTATCAGTATTGAGTACCTTTCAAAGCTGAACCAGAAATACGAGAAATGGATCTCAAATTATACAGAAGGAAAACTTCTTGTTATCGAAGTTGACGATCTTGACTTTGTTGAAAAACCCGAAGATTTCGGTCTTATCCTGGAGAAGATTGAAGCAGAATTGCATGGTTTGTTTTAACAAAGATTTATCAGAAGATTAAGACAAGATCAGTCAATTTCTTGGTACATTTGTCTTATACAAGTTTAATTTTTAAATAATAAAAATGGTAGTTAAGGTTTTACATAACGGAAACTGTTCGAAATCAAATGCCGTGTTGGAGTATCTGGATGAGAACGGGGTGACTTTTGAAATCATCAATATTATTGAAGATCCGCTTAGTATACTCGAAATTAAAACAGTTCTGAAAAAGCTCAATCAAAGCGTTTTTCATATCATCCGGAAGACCGATAAACTGTACCTGGAAAATTATGCGGATAAAAATTATTCCGAGGAAGAATGGATAAAAATTTTATCTGAAAACCCTTCGCTGATACAGAGGCCGATTATTGTAAAAGGTTCAGTAGCCATGCTGGGAAGACCCATTGAAAATGTAAAGTTCTTTATTGAAAAATAATATACAAATCAATCGACCGGTTCAGGAACTGAACCGGTCGATTGATTTTATCTGAAACTTGTTCGATGACAAAAGGTATGAATTTTAGTCTGTCAGTTTCAACAAGTACAGCGCAAAATAAAAGACTGCCATTGCTGACAGCCTTTAGTTTTTTACAATAGAATAACGCCTTCTATTTTTGCTACTTCTTTATAAATATTCACCACCTGATTGGCATCTAAAACGAATGCACTGATATTGCAGGCTGTGTATTTTCCATTTTTGCTTTCGCGGTTTCCTAATGTAAATTTGACACCATCAAAAACTTTGTAAATTTCAGTAAGTTTTGTCTCGTCGGTAGGAATGATAAACTTGAATAAATAATCCTCAGGAAAATCATGATGATCTTCCAGTTTCTCGCTCAAAGACTTATAAAAATCTTCTGGATTTGCGTGTTGATTTCCTTGTAATATATCCATCTGCAATTATTAATATAATATAAATATAACGAAAATTTTCCTATTTTCCAAATGGGCCAAGCAGTGCTTTGGAGTTCTGCTGTTCATAATCTTCGATAATATTGAAAAGGCCGGCAACAAGCTGTTCAGAAGCCAATTGGCTCAGTCCGCCTGCGTTGACCGTGTTGGTATTCCCACCCAGAAGATTCCCCAGAAAATTACTTCCGGATAAAGCCGTATTGATCGTCTTGACGATTCCAAATTCATTCAGTTTCTCATCTACCTTTGGCGCAATAGCTGCGATCAGTTGCCCGGATGTTTTTTCTTTTAAAATCTGTGTGGCAGTGGTTCCCTGGATGATCCTTGTAACATCCTGTGCATTTAAACTGTTCACAGCGCCCTGCAGGATTGGTTTTGACGTATTGACAGTATACGCTGCTGCCTGAGCAATATAATCTCTTTCTTTGGCAACAATCGATGGTGCGACCTTTTCCAGCATAGAATTGATTTCTCTCAATTGCTTAGGAAGTGCCCTGTCTACCATATTATTTTGAAGAAAAGCCTCTTTATTGGTGTAGACGCCTACGCCTTTATCAATACCGTTGAGCAGCATTCTCTTGATGATAGATAGCCCCATGTCCGAAGTGGCAATAGTAGTACATGACTGTACGGTGGTGGTGATTAATGCACCGGTTCCGATAATAAGAGCGGCTGCAACGATATATTTTTTTCATTGATCTTTTAATTGCTTTTTTCAAAAACTGCACCAAAGGTAAATACTATTCTTTATTTAACAAAATATTAATTCAAGGCTGTATTTGGTGATTTTTTTTTAATAAAACGCTATTTTAACGTTACTGATATGATGGTAAATTGATGATAATTTTTAATATAAAATCATAAAATTTAGTTTGTTTTCATGTTTTGTATGTTTAAATGTGAATTTTTTTAAATTTTTATGATGTTTTAACATGGTTCAATATTTTTTATATTTTTGGCTAATGTCTTTTTTTGAGAAATTGATTTTGTCTTAAACAGGGCATTGACCGAATTTGATTGTACGAATAAAATTGAAACTATATGAAACAAAGTAATTTAAAGTATTCTTGTCTCATCGCCGTATTGTACTTCGGGATGAACGTGGATGCGCAGGTTACGTCAGACTCAGCTAAAGTTCAGAAAATTGACGAAGTGGTCATGATCGGATACGGGAGTCGCAAGAAAGTAGATAATACCACTTCTATCAGCTCTATCAGCGCAGAAGAAGTAACGAAAACAAAAGTATTAAATGCTTCACAAGCTATTCAAGGGAAAGCGGCAGGGGTGCAGGTAATTGCATCGGATGCGCCAGGTTCTACCCCTACAGTAATGATCAGAGGTCTGGGTACGGTATTGGGAGGAAGAACTCCATTATATGTTGTTGACGGAATGTTTACGGATAACATAAACAATATTAACTCAAATGATATCCTGACCTATGATGTACTGAAAGATGCTGCAGCATTGGCGATCTATGGTAACAGAGCTGCCAATGGGGTAATCATCATTACGACTAAATCAGGAAGAGGAAAATTAAGCGTTTCCTATGATGGTCTGGTTGGAATAAGAAATCCTCTGAAAACGATAAAAATGGCCAGTGGTTCTGAGTTTGCCAATTATAATAATGCAGGGGCTAAAAGTGACTACCTGAACCCGGATCAGCCATACAATACCGACTGGTTTAAAGAAATTACCAGAACAGGTATTTATAACCAACATAATCTATCCATTTCCGGTTCTTCAGAATCAGCAAAATACTTTTTAAGTTTAGGAAATTATGATGAGCAGTCGATCCTCAAAGGAACAAACTATAACAGAACTACGATAAGAACCAATAACGAGTTCAGAATTACCAAGGGAATAAGATTAGCACAAACTTTAAGTGCCACATTTACAAATGAAACTCCTAAATCATTCGGAGCATTTACAAGTGCTTATAAACAATCTTCATTAGTTCCTGTTTATTATCCTAATGGAAAATATGGTCAGCCAATTTTTGATAAATCTACCGGAGATATCGGTTATGTGGGAGGAAGGTTTAATGATGTGGGAAATCCTGTAATGAAACTTGCTCATGACAATCAGAGAGCAAAAAATTTCTTATTACAAGGAGGTTTAAAATTAGATATTGATATTTTTAGAGATTTAAAATTTACCTCCCAGTTTAGTGGAGAATATGGTAATTATAAATCATATAATTTTGTCGATTCAAGAAGATTCTGGCTGGATAGTGATCCGATGAGAACAGAAAGTCAGTATTCTGCAACCTCTCCACTCACAAGGTTGACAAATAAAAGCCAAAATTATTCAAACTGGTTACTTAATAACTACCTGACATATACTAAAAAAGTAGGAGAGCATGATATTGAATTGGTTGCCGGTACAGAAGCCTCTGTAAAAAGTGGCCTGGAAACACTCATTATCAATAGAAAAAACGTTCCTGTTTCGGAGGATTACTGGAATCTTAGCGGAGTAGATTACTACGGAAACTTATTCAGTGAAGGTGATACAAAGGCCCTTGAATCGATAAAAGGAAACAGAAATACTACGATCTCTTACTTCGGTAGGCTTCAGTATAAATTCATGAACCGTTATCTGTTAAGCGCAACAATCAGACGAGACGGTTCTTCACAATTTGCCGCCGGACAGAGATGGGGAACATTTCCATCATTTGGTGCAGGATGGATCATCTCTCAGGAGAGCTTTATGCAGGACGGATTCTTTGATATGCTGAAGCTTAGAGGAGGATGGGGTAAGATTGGTAACCAAACCGTACCACTGAACTATTTACCATTGTCACTTGGGTCTTCTTATAATTATGGATTTGGAAGCTCTCCTGTAAGCAACGGAGTTACTGTAAATAAAGGCTATGATCCGGATTTAGGCTGGGAGGTTACGGAAGAATCTTCTTTGGGACTGGATTTTGGTGTCCTGAAAAACAGATTAACGGGTACTTTTGACATTTATAACAGAAAGACAAAAAATCTTATTTTAGGTGTTGTACCCTATATGGCTACAGGTATTTCTGAGTTAAACTACTCTCACATGGGAAGTGTTGTGAATAAAGGTTTTGAAGTTGGCTTAAATTGGGCTGATAAAGTAGGAGAAGATTTCTCTTATTCCGTAGGGGCCAATTATTCATACAACAAGAATAAACTTGCCAGCATGGATACTTCTAAGCCCGTTTCTCAAATAGTAGGAGGAAACCTGGGCAACGGAATAGATACAAAACTATTCAATCCTTCCGCAGTAGGGTATGCTTTGGGAAGTTTCTATTTATACGAAGCAGATGGTTATAATGATAAAGGAGAACTTAAGTTCAAAGATTTAAATGGTGACGGAACTATAGATGCAAAAGACAAACGCTTTTTCGATTCCTATATCCCAAAATCTACTCTGGGAGTAAACGTTTCAATGTCATACAAAAACTGGGATTTTGCCCTTAATGGGTATGGGGCTTTCGGCTTCAAAGTATACAATGGTAAAAAGGCTCAGAGAAACGGTGGAGAGAATGTAGAAGCTTCGGTAGCTAATAATTTCTGGACACCAAACAACAGAAATGCTGCCAATCCTGTAAATCCTTCAAGTATTCCGGTAGCATCAACATTCTATCTTGAAGACGGAGATTTCTTCAGAATTAATAATATTTCAGTAGGATATACATTTAAAAATGTAACGGATTACATGAAATCGATTAAACTCTATGTAAGTGCAATTAATCCTTTTGTATTCCAGAAATATTCAGGATACACATCAGAATTATCAGGATATAACCCTACAGATACTACCGCAGAAGGAGATCCGTATAAAAGAGCAGGTATCGAACTTGATGCTTATCCTACCTTAAGATCTTTTGTATTTGGTGTTAATCTAAACTTTTAAAAAAATGAATAAGAAATATATCATAGCAGCTGCATTCCTGATTTTAGGAGCTGTAAACCAGAGTTGTAGTAATGACTTCATCGATGTGTCGCCTACAGAAGCAATCCCGGAAGCCGCACTTGGTGAAATATATAATAATGATGAGGGTGCTAATAGTTTAGTGACCGCTATCTATGCTAAGTTTTTAGACTGGAATATGAGTACATTTGCCTGGATTGGTGTGACCTCCATTGTTTCAGATGACGCCGACAAAGGATCAAGCTCAAGTGATTCCGGATCAGATAAAGATATTCTGGACGCTCTGAATTTCACAGCAGCGACACCCTCATTCAAAGAATTATTTGCCTCCAATTACCAGGGAATCAACAGATGTAATCAGGCATTGAAATATCTTCCCTTGCTGGATAAAGCCAACCCTGAATTGCGTGCAAGACTCGCCGGTGAAGCTAAATTTCTAAGGGCATTCATGTATTTTACTTTGGTGAAATCATTTGGAGGAGTTCCTTTAGTAGATCATGTTTCAGTAACAGGTGTTGAAGCAGATAAAATAATGGCTCTTACCAGAAGGTCAAAAGAAGATATTTACGCTTTTATTGAAAAAGATCTGAAGGAAGCTATCGAAATATTACCCGAAAAATCAGCATATACAGGAAATAATGTGGGCAGAGCTTCCGTAGGAGCAGCTCATGCTTTATTAGCTAAAGTCTATCTTTACCAGAAGAAATGGCAGCTCGCAATTGATGAATGTAATAAGGTGACAGGGTATTCCCTGACAGAAAATTTCCAGGATATTTATAAAGTTTCAGGAGAAAATAATGCAGAATCTATATTCGAAATAAATGGTAGCGGAGGAACTGCGGGAAGAGCAATTCAGCAATACAGCCAGGTACAAGGTGCAAGAGGAACTACCGGTTGGGGCTGGGGCTTTGCGACTCCAACTCAAAGCCTGTATGATGCCTATTCAGCAACAGACACCAGAAGAGACGCTACCATTATCCACCGAGATATGACCTTATACGACGGATACTATGTCGGCCCTAATACCGAAAATAAATTTTACAACTATAAAGCTTATTCATCTAATTACAGAGACCAGGCTTCAACGGATGTAAATATCCGCTATTTGCGATATGCAGAAATTCTGCTCATCAAAGCCGAAGCGATGAATGAGCTGGGGCAAACTTCTGCAGCTGTTCCTTTCCTGAATCAGGTAAGACAGAGAGCCAAAGTACCAGCTACCACAGCAACCAGCCAGGCAGATGTAAGAACAGCAATCTGGAAAGAAAGAAGACTGGAACTGGCATTCGAACATGACAGATGGTTTGATCTGGTAAGAACAGGACAGGCAGAAGCAGCTATGGCTGCTGACGGTGGGAAAGTCTTCAAAGTAGGGAAACATGAACTGTTCCCGTTACCTCAGGACTTCATCATGGAAGCCGGAGGATTATCCCAACAAAACCCAGGATATTAACATATAACCGTAAGCTAGAGGAGAGTGAAAATTCTCCTCTACTTTTATAAACCTGTAAACAATTGTACCGATGAAAAAGACCCTTTTCTCCATCGCCGTAACAGCTTTATTTTTTACCTATTCCTGTAAAAATAACCAATTAGCCAATCACGAAACAGCTCAAAATACAACCATTAAAAGTTCAATGACAGACGAACAGCTTATGGACAAAGTGCAGAAAGATGCTTTGAAGTATTTCTGGGATTATGCTGAGCCAAACTCTTTTATGGGGCGGGAACGTTATCATGAAGATAATGTGTATCCCGATAATGATAAACATGTGATCACTACCGGAGGTTCCGGATTTGGATTGGCAACAATTCTTGTGGGGGTAGACCGGGGATTTATTTCAAGAGAGGAAGCTGTAAGGAGACTTTCCCACATCATGAGTTTTCTGGCAAAGGCAGATCGGTATAAAGGAGCCTGGTCACACTGGATTAACGGTGAAACCGGAAAAACAGTCCCCTTTGGTAAAAAGGATAACGGAGGCGATTTGGTGGAAACAGCATTCCTGGCTTCAGGAATTCTCATGGTTCGTGAATATTTTAAAAATGGAAGTCCCGATGAACAGGTATTGGCCAGTAAATGTGATATGCTATGGAAAGGTATTCAATGGAACTGGTACACCAAAGGTGGTGAAAAAGTACTGTACTGGCATTGGTCGCCTGAATACCAGTGGGAAATGAATTTTCCGCTTGAAGGCTACAACGAATGCTTGATCACCTATATCATGGCAGCATCCTCACCAACATATCCTATCGATGCGGAAACCTATTATAAAGGATGGACGAGAAACGGAAGCTATCTTACAGACAAAAAGAAATACGGACTGCCTTTATACGTTAAACACAATTATGCCGAAGAATATGGGGGACCCTTATTCTGGGCTCAATATTCATATATCGGACTTGATCCGACAGGACTTTCAGATAAATTGGTTAACAACTACTTTGATGTCAATAAAAATCAAACCCTTATCGATTATAAATATTGTGTTGAAAATCCAAAACAATGGAAAGGCTACGGGAAAAATTACTGGGGATTAACGGCAGGGTATACCAGAAATAACGACGGAAGCACAGGATATACAGCTCACATGCCTGCTAATGATAACGGAGTGATAACACCTACTGCCGCCTTAAGCAGTTTCCCTTATACTCCTAAAGAATCTATGGATTTCTTACGGTTTATCTATACTCAAAAACCGGAATTTATAGGCACTGCGGGACCTTATGACGCTACTTCCATCCATTACAACAATTGGTTTACCCCAAGATATCTGGCTATCGATCAGGGAACCATAGCGCCGATGATTGAAAATTACAGAACAGGATTTCTTTGGAAACTATTTATGAATGCCCCGGAAATTCAGCAGGGATTGAAAAAATTAAGTTTCCAATCCTCTAAATACGGAATCAAATAGAAGGTCGGGATAGTCTTTAAAAACAGATCACATTCAATAGAAACCGGCTTAACCCGTTTAATTACATTATAAAATATTCAATGGCTTTAGCCAAAACCTAAATACAGTATGAAATTTAAATTAAAATATATCTCATTTTTACTGCTGCCAATTTCATTACAATTAAATGGACAGGAAATAAAAGCTGAGCTCAATAAAGAAATAAAAAGGACCGAAAAAATGTCCTACATTCTCGATTATCCTCAAAAAACCAAAACAAATGTTCCTTTGATCGTTTTTTTGCACGGGTCGGGAGAACGAGGCAACAACCTGGATCTGGTAAAAGCACACAGTCCCTTTACCTATAAAAGCCTGATAAAAGAACCCGTAGCAATACTTGCTCCGCAATGCCCTGCAGATACCTGGTGGGATACGGTTACTGTATATAATTTAATTAAAGAAATTCAGAAAAAATATAAAATTGATGCTTCCAGGATATACCTTACAGGCCTATCCATGGGAGGCTGGGGCACTTTGAAGCTTGCCATGGAACATCCGGAAATGTTTGCTGCCGTAGCATCCGTTTGTGCACCAACCGATCAGGTGATGACCGCTAATATTCAACAATATAAAAATTTGAATATTAAAATGTACCATGGAGGGATGGATGATATTGTATTACCGGAAAATGCTTTTAAATTTTATCAGAAACTCCATCCTGTTAATCCTGATGCAGAATTGACTATTTTCCCGAATGATAACCATAATTCCTGGGATTCTGCATATTCAGATCCTAAGCTTTATGAATGGATGCTTTCGAAAAAGAAATAGTCATTAAGAAAAATTAATGGTCCTTCAATCCGGAAAATCAATATCCTGAATTGTGGAAGAATAAAAATTATTTTCCTTACTTTTGAATATTGTCTTTTTTGGAGACAATAATAAATAAGTCAAATAGATACTCATTAGAAATAAATAACGCTATGGCGTTGATTAAAATAGAACAATAAGAAGTTAGATTTATGAAAAAACTAATCGTACTCGCTGCCTTAGCCCTGTCACCGGTATTTTCCGCTCAGGAAATGGTAGATAAACCCGTACAGTCTTATCAGACAGCCCAATATCAGGCAAAAAGAAAGCTTTTGTAGATAATCTTTTATCTAAAATGACACTAGACGAAAAGATCGGACAGCTCAACCTGCCGACTTCCGGAGATTTTACTACAGGAATGGCCCAAAGCTCAGATATTGGAAAGAAAGTAGAGCAAGGATTGGTAGGCGGATTGTTCAATATTAAAGGAGCAGACAAAATCAAAGCCGTTCAGAAAGTAGCCGTTGAAAAAAGCCGTCTTAAAATCCCCATGATTTTCGGAATGGATGTTATTCACGGATATGAAACTACTTTCCCGATTCCTTTGGGATTAGCCTCTTCGTGGGATATGAATCTGGTTCAGCAGTCAGCAAAAGTAGCAGCGAGAGAAGCGGCATCTGACGGAATCAACTGGACTTTCTCGCCGATGGTTGATATTTCCCGTGAACCACGATGGGGAAGAGTTTCCGAAGGTTCAGGTGAAGACCCGTATCTGGGGAGCGAGATCGCTAAAAATATGGTGTATGGATACCAGGGGAAAGATTTGGCCAACGGAACAAATATTCTGGCTTGTGTAAAGCATTTTGCCTTATACGGTGCCGGGGAATCCGGGAAAGATTATAATACCGTGGACATGAGTCATATAAGAATGTTCAACGAGTATTTTCCCCCTTATAAAGCTGCAGTTGATGCAGGAGTAGCTTCCGTTATGGCTTCTTTTAACGAAGTGGACGGTGTTCCTGCAACAGGAAACAGATGGCTTCAGACTGAAGTACTGAGAAATCAGTGGAAATTTAAAGGCTTTGTGGTAACCGACTATACCGGGATCAATGAAATGGTTGACCATGGAATGGGAGATATTCAGCAAGTATCTGCATTGGCTTTAAAAGCAGGAATTGATATGGATATGGTAGGTGAAGGCTTTTTAACCACATTAAAAAAATCTTTATCTGAAGGAAAAGTTACGCAAGCTGAAATCGATATGGCGACAAGAAGAATTCTTGAGGCAAAATATGATTTAGGTTTATTTGATAATCCATATAAACATGGAGATGCAAAGCTGGCTGCCAAAGAGGTTTATAATATGGAAAACCGCAATATAGCCAGAAATGTGGCAGCGCAATCTATGGTCTTGATGAAAAATGAAAACCAGGTGCTACCATTAAAAAAATCCGGAACAGTTGCTGTAATCGGCCCCTTGGTAAACAATTCAATGAATATGGGCGGAACCTGGAGTGTTGCTACCAAGCACGCGGTTTCTGTGAATTTAATGCAAGGACTACAGGCTAATTATGGCAAAGAAGTTAAATTCATCTCTGCAAAAGGAGCCAATATCGACTATGATGCAAAATTAGAAGAAATCTACGCTGCCCATGGTAAAAAAACAGATAGAGATAACCGCTCAAAAGAAGAATTATTAAAAGAAGCCGTTGAGGTAGCCAATAAAGCTGACGTTATTGTTCTGGCAATCGGAGAATCTGCAGAGATGAGCGGAGAATCCTCTTCAAGAAGTGAAATTACCATTCCGCAATCCCAGGTTGATTTGCTGAATGAACTGAAGAAAACAGGAAAACCAATAGCTATGGTACTTTTCACAGGCCGTCCGCTAGCATTAACAAATGTGAAAGATACACCTGACGCGATTGTAAATGCCTGGTTCCCGGGTTCTGAAGCCGGAAATGCAATCTCAGACGTTCTCTTTGGAAAAGTAAACCCATCAGGAAAGCTTCCGATGACTTTCCCAAGAAGCCTTGGACAGGTTCCTATTTATTATAATGCAAAAAATACAGGCCGTCCGCTGGATCAGAAACTGGTAGATAAGTGCGAATATCAGAGATTCCGTTCCAATTATATGGATGAGTGTAATACACCGTTGTATCCATTCGGGTATGGACTGAGTTATACCAAATTCAATTATTCGGACATGACGGTTTCGAATACAAATCCAAAAGGAAATCAAACCATCCAGGCATCGGTAACATTGACTAATAACGGGAACTATGACGGAGCTGAAGTCGTACAGTTGTATATCAGGGACCTTGTAGGAACGATTACAAGACCCGTAAAAGAATTAAAAGGATTCCAGAAAATATTTTTAAAGAAGGGAGAATCTAAAAAAGTAACTTTTGATATTACGCCTGAAAACCTAAAATTCTATAATGGAGATTTGAAATTTGACTGGGAATCAGGTGAGTTTGATATCATGATCGGTACCAATTCTGATGATGTTAAACACTCCAAAATCACCTGGACAAAGTAGATTCTGAAACAAAGTTATTCACAGAAATGTGTTTTATGTTGCTTTGGCACGATTTTTAATAATACATCAGCAGTTATTAAAATAATACAAAACAACATGAGAAAAACAATTTTACTTAGCGCAATGTTCCTTGGGACTTTAGTATTTGCACAAAAAACGCCGGTATTAGGTGGTGATAAAGATGCACACGGATGTATTGGTTCAGCAGGGTATACGTATTCGCAGATTAAAAAAGACTGTGTAAGAACTTTTGAACAGAAAATAAAGTTAAAAGAAGTTGCTACTAATGGAGACTATATGGCTGCCGTTATCTTCAGCAAAGACATGAAAAAAGCTGAAGTTTTCGTGAAAGATGCGGAAGGCGGAAGCGTAATTCTAAACAGAGCAGGAAAAGCTAAGGCATGGAAAAAAGATGGTTATGTATTGGTTCCTTTCAAAAAAAGCGGCTATCAGCTTAAAAAGGATAACGTAGTCATTTACCAGTAATATCAATTTTCAAAAAAACAGAGGCCACCCGGAAGAGTGGCCTTTTTTGTGCGCAATGAGGGATTTTTAAAATCTTACGCTAGCCCTGAGGTTCAGCTTCCCTGAAAGTCATGTTTTTTGTAAACTAGGAATGAAATTAATATCTTTATTCCAAAATACTTATACTCCACTGAAAACCTTAATAATTTAAATATGAAAAAAACAATTTTATTTTGCGCGATGTTCCTGGGTTCTTTAGCTATTGCCCAACAGGCTGCTCCTGTCCTCGGAGGTGATAGAGATGTTCATGGCTGTAAAGGCTCTGCAGGTTATACCTATTCACAAATCAGAAATAATTGTGTGAGAGTTTTTGAGCAGAAAATCAAATTAAAAGAAGTGAGCCCGGATAAAAGCTCTTCTTCAATGACAGCGGTAATTTTTAGTAAAGATATGAAACGGGCTGAAGTTTTCATTCCGGACGGAATGGCAAAGAGTATTATTCTTGATAAGGAAGGGAAGGCTAAAATCTGGAAAAGCGGAAGTCACATCAAAGAAACTTACATTTTAGTTCCTTATAAAAAAAAGCTATCAGATTAAAAAAGATGATATTGTCATCTATCAATAAAATAAGTTATTTAACAATCAACAAAAAGACCATTCGGAAGAGTGGTCTTTTTGTTGATCTGTTGTAATTGTGTTTTTGTTATCAAAAAAAGTAAAACGTTAGCAATATTCAAAGTAAATTATAATATACGGTTGGTATGTAATAAAAAAAGTTAAATTTGTGAAAACGAAAACTAATACTAACTCGACAAATTACTTGAGAATGAAAAAACTCTACATGAGCGCATTACTCTTATGTGCTGCATCAGTACTGTCTGCTCAGGAAGTGGTTTGGCAAAAAGACATTAAATCCAGTACCCAGGATTTCTTAAGCCAGGTTACCACTACGATTGATCAGCAATACCTGATCACCGGAAGCTCAATTCAGAGCAACAAACAACAAAACAACGGCTACGATTTCCATTTGGTGAAACTCAACCAGCAAGGCGAACAGGTTTGGGAAAAATACTTTTCCGGTCAAAACCACGACTATTTATCATCTACAGTCAGCACCCAGGAGGGTGGTTTTTTACTGGCCGGTACTTCCTATTCCGGGAAAGGCTTAGACAAAAAGATGATCTGAAAGGAGGTTCCGATATCTGGCTGATCAGAATCAATGAATCGGGCGATGAATTATGGCAAAAGACTTTGGGCAGTACTTCCGATGAAGAGGCCCGCGCGGTGATTCAAACCACTGATCTGGGATTCTTTGTAGCCGGGAATATCCAAAATTCTTCGAAGGGTTACGGTTCCAAAGATGTCTTTATCACACGACTGGATAAAGACGGGAAAGAGCTTTCCCAATTAATCTTAGGCGGTAAAGGATTGGATGAATTGGAGAAAATGATTCCCACGAAAGATGGTGGCGCCTTATTGGGGATTTATTCCCGAAGCGGAGCTACTACGAATAACAATAAGCCTTCAGCAACGAATGGTAAAGACCCTATATCCTCCAGAAATCAATCTCCTGTAGCTATTAACCAGATGGCAAAATCCAGCAGCAACTTTGGAGAAGGGGATTACTGGATTGTGAAACTGGATAAAAACGGCAAAGTGGAATGGGAGAAGAATTATGGAGGGAAAGGAGATGATCACTTAAGAACACTCTCATTAAGCTCATCAGGTTACCTTATCGGAGGCGAATCCAGATCGGAAAGGTCGGGAAACAAAAGTGTAGGAGTTGAAGAAGGTACCGATCTTTGGCTGATTTCGTTAAACGATAGAGGAGAGGAGCAATGGCAGAAATCCTACAATTTTAAAAACCGTGATGTGCTGATGAGCACGAGTGTCATTTATTCAGGTGATGAGCAAAGTTCAAAAGGAATTTTGTTGGGCGGTTACACTCAGGCCGAGGGTAGAATAGAAAAAGACGATGAAACATTCTGGATGCTGTATCTGGACCAGAATGGCAATGAACAATGGCGAAAATACGTGAGTGGGGAATCCCGACAAAAAGAAGAAAGATTATCTGATCTTAAGCTCAATAAAGATGGTTCTATAGTTTTGGCCGGGACAAGTGCCAAAGAATTAGGCAAGGAAAACTGGAAGATCGTAAAGTTGGGAGATAAGCAGGTGGATCAGCTTATTGCAAAGTATGACATGAAGATCTATCCTAACCCTGTTACTGATTATGCGTATGTAGAAATTGGTTTCGACTTTAAGGAAGCAGAAATTCTGTTGTATGATATGAGTGGCAGGCAGCTTCAGTATCTAAAGACCAAGAACCGGGTCACCAAGATAGATACCCAGGCTTTGATCCAGGGAGCTTACCTGATTACCATAAAAACGGATACCAACAAAACTGCTAATGCCAAACTGATTAAAAAGTAAAGATGATGAAAAAAATAGTTTTATTTACACTAATACTAAATGCTTTCTTATGGGTCAACGCTCAGGTTGTTCAGGGAAATGCTTTTGTTCCAAGATATTACCCGTCAAGCCCTAATGTCTCTGCGTTAGGTTCCTTTGGAATGTTTCCCATGAACCTTTCAACAGGTCAGCCTAATATCGGAATCCCGTTATTTTCAAATAACAATTATGGAAACGATGCAGATATCAGTTTGAATTACAATATTTCCTCTGTAAAACCTGATTTTCAGACTTCCTGGGTAGGATTGGGGTGGAATCTTTCAGTGGGAGGAGCCATTACCAGATTGGTTAACGGAGGGATTGATGAATGCTACTTAAATGGTTTTACCGATCCAACAGTATTTTCCTATTATGATCATTATACAAGACTGAATACTCCTGACTGGTTTAGTGATGCAAAGATGACTCAATATTATCAATTTATGACACCGCTTTTCCCAACACATAATGAAGCTTTTCCATCACCGGACGAATTTGCATTCAATGTAAATGGTTTAAACGGAAGCTTTTTTAAAAACCATGAAGGGAAATGGGTTGTAAAAGCCAATCAGAATTTAGATATAGATGTTAAAGAGGAGTTGAAGTATGACTTTACTTTCCGCGAAAATGGAGGGCCTACCAACCAGGTAGACTGGTTTCTTAAAAGAATTATTTACGGATTTGTTTTAACAGATCAGAATGGTACGAAATATACCTTCGGAAAAGATCCGAATGCACTTGAAATTAATGGGATAGAAACTGTAGACACAGCATATAATCCGGCAATGTATGTGAAAAGCTGGTATCTGACCAAAATAGAATATGCTAACGGAAAAAATATGACTTTTGAATATGCTTTTGATAACAGAGCAACCTATGTGGTTCATAGTTCGGCATATTACTCTACATATAAGACCCAATCATCTTCTGTATCTCAAAGCAATACTTCAGGAAATTTCAATTTATTGACCCTTGATAGAAGTTTCTATAAATATTTGAGTAAAATAAAATTTGATAACAACGAAATTAGTTTTTATAAATCATATTCTAATGCATTGGATTATGATACACAATCTGTACCATGGGGACAGCTTAATACTAATTATGAGATGATTCATTACCCAGGTAATTATAATAACAGAAAACATTGGTATAAGCTGGATAGTATTGTAGTCAAAGCAAATAATGTCCGAACGAATGCGGTAGCATTCAATTATGAAAACACTGCGAATTATAGATTGAGATTATTAAATGTATCTATTGGTAAAAGTCAACAGACAAAACAACAATATTCTTTCGAGTATAACCCTTTAAGATTACCTGAGTTTAATGTCAATAAAACAGATCACTGGGGAAATTATAACAACAAAAACTTTGAAACAACTGTTCCGCAGACTAATTATACCTATTCAAAAGCTCAGATGCTCACATATCCTCAATACAGGGAGCCGGACTTTACCTATGGTACTGCTGAATTGTTGCAGAAAATCATATATCCAACCAAAGGATATACTTTAATTGAATATGAACCTCATAATTATTCTAAACTGTTAAATAAAACAATCAGTGGGTTTGATGTAAATGCTACCGGAAACAAAATAGCAGGTGGAGCAAGAGTTAAAAAAATGTTCACCAATGATCTGGTAAATACTTATAGTAAATCATTTTTTTATGTAGACGATTATCTCAATGGTTCCACTACATCGTCAGGAGTTCTTGGAGGAATGCCAAATTATTTTGACGAAGCGAATATAAACAATGGAAACTTAGAATTCTGGAAATTGTCCTCATCATCTTATATTCCGTTAAATTATACTAATGGTAATTATGTTACTTATTCTAAAGTATATGAAAGATCGGAGAATGGAGCTGTTACTGAACATACTTTCTCTAACCAGGATAATGGATTTAAAGATTTAAAATCAAATAATTATCAGCTTATCCAGGGAAATATTGGATATGTAAATACGTTTGAGCCAGCTAATATAAGTATTGTGAAAAATGCTCTTGATAAACTTGCCTATAATAATTTAGAAGTTGAAAGAGGCAAACCTTTGAGTGAAAGATATTATGACAGTAATAAAAATCTATTGAAAGAAATCGTATATAACTATAATACAAATCCTTCAAGATTAACAGATAAAATACGATCCATCAGTTATATAGCAGATGTTTATGGAAAGCCTGTTAATATGGCAATGTATGATATGATTGCACAGATGCATGTTGTTTCTAAAATGTCGGCACATACCATTTACTCACATCATACCCCTCTCATATCAACTACAAATATTGAATATTTTAATAATAATCCTGTAACATCATCTACACAGTATATCTATGGTACAACTAATCACCATCAGTTATTAACGCAAAAAAATATTTCTCCTGATGGTATTAATAATCAGACTGATTACAGTTACGCCCACGAAAAAGGGAACCAGCTGATGATCAGTAAAAATATGGTAGGTATTCCTTTGGAAACAATCACATCCCAAACTACGAATGGTGCTAATAAAACCTTATCGAGAGTTGAAACGCTTTATCCATCTTCGGTACCAACCTCTCAATCCGGGAATCTTGTATTGCCATTATCGGCTAGATCTTTTGACCTGCAGAATGCTTCTCCTACTACCGAAGTTACGTATGATCAGTATGATCCTGTTAATGGGAATGTGAAACAATATACCACGAAAGACGGAGTTTCTACCGTTGTTATCTGGGGATATAATAATACCCAACCTATTGCAAAAATTGAAAATGCAAAACTATCAGATATTTCGCAATCAGCTATTACATTGATCGTCAACGCTTCTGATGTAGATGCTGCCGCTGTGCCTAATAACGATGAATTGGCATTATTGGGTGCCTTAAAAACTTTCAGGGATAGTTATCCAGCATATCAGATGACCACGTATACCTATGATCCCTTGATCGGGGTTCGCAGCATCACCCCACCTTCTGGGATCCGGGAAAGTTACAAATATGATTCAGCCGGTCGCCTTGAAAAGGTTGTAGATGCCAACGGTCAGGTTCTGAAAGAGATGAAGTACAACTATAAAAACTAAGACTATCCATGAAAAAACTAATAATCCCAATAGGAGTACTTCTGGTAACAGGCCATATCAAAGCCCAGGTTACTCCACTTCCCAATACAGAAAATTACGTTCAAACCAAAACGTATTTAGATTATACGGGCACCCAGGCTACCAAGTCATCCGAAACGGTTCAGTATTTTGACGGTTTGGGTCGAGCCAAGCAAACGATTAATATCAAAGGTTCCCCACAAGGTAAAGATGTGGTAAGCCATATTGAATATGATGCTTTTGGCAGACAGGTTAAAGATTACCTTCCTGTGCCGCAATCCGGGACTCAGAACGGAGCTATTTATACATCTCCGCTAGGGAATGCACCTTCTATCTATGGCAGTGAAAAGATTTTTTCCGAGAAGATCCTGGAAAATTCACCCTTAGACCGTATTCAGCAGCAGATCCAGGTGGGCAATGACTGGAGTGCTAAACCTGTCAGCTTCGGGTATGCAGCCAATGTAGCCGGAGAGGTATATCAATATGTTACCTCTACAACCTGGGAAAACGGAGCAACCAAAAGTGTTCTGAGTTTGGCACCCAACACCACCTATGGAGCGAATCAGCTGTATAAGAATACGATAAAAGATGAAGACGGTAATGAAACGATAGAATTTAAAAATGGGCAAGGGCAGGTTTTACTGGTGAGAAAAGTTCTGAGCACCAGCGTTCATGCAGATACCTATTATGTGTATAATGAATACAATCAACTGGCATTTGTACTTTCCCCCAATGCTGTTCACAAGCCTATTAATGATGAATTACTGAACAATTTTTGCTACCAGTACCGTTATGACGGCAAGGGCAGGATGGTTGAGAAAAGACTTCCCGGTAAAGGCTGGGAATATATGGTGTATGATAAGGCCGACCGTCTTGTCCTAACCCAGGATGCCAATCTCCGTTCCCAGGGGAAATGGATGTTTACCAAATATGACCAGCTATCACGTCCAATTTATACCGGTATTCTGGATAGTCCTCCCGGGAGAGTACAACAGGTGGCAGCGGTAGAAGGAGCAGGTGCCAATACAGAAACCAGAAGCACTTCCAGCTGGAATAACAGCGGGATGGATGTCTTTTACACCAATACCGGTGCTTACCCTACCACGAATTTTAAGCTCACCAGTATCAATTATTACGATACTTATCCTGGTTATACCTTCAACCCTGCCTTTCCTGCAAGTATTTTAGGAGAACCAACCCTAACAGAAACACCTTCATCAGAAGGTCGCAGCTTAAAAGGGCTTCCATTGCTAGGAGTAGTGAAAAATATTGAAGATGATAACTGGACCAAGACCTATACCTATTACGATACCAAAGGCCGAATAGTGGGTACCCATTCCATTAACCATTTAGGCGGGTATACCCGTGTAGAATCCCAGCTTGATTTCTCCGGAGCCCCAAAGAAAACTGTGACCCGTCACTTAAGATTAGCTACCGAAGCAGGTGTAACGATCTCTGAGCGTTTTGTGTATGATTCCCAAAACAGGTTGAAGGAACACTGGCACCAGGTAGACAGCAAACCGGAGCAGTTGCTGGCACAAAATACATACAATGAATTATCCCAGCTTTCCAATAAAAAAGTAGGGAACAACCTTCAGAGTATCGATTATGCCTATAACATCAGAGGCTGGATGACCGATATCAATAAAGACCAGATGGGAGCCTCAGATTTGGGAGGTAAACTATTTTCCTACAAAATCAAATACACCCAGAAAGACGGGATTACCAATCCTGATACCGCGTTGTTTCCCGGAAAAGATGTAAAAGCCAGGTACAATGGTAATATAGCAGAAGTAGACTGGAGAGCCGTAGAATCTCTGGGAGCCAATCCCTCTTTAACTCCTAAAAGATATGGCTATGCGTATGATGCTTTGAACCGGCTGACGGCAGGATATTATCAGAATCCCAATAATTCATATAGCAAAGAACATACAGAATCATTAGCCTATGACCTGAATGGGAATATTACCGGTCTTTACAGAACCACCGCTATTGAAAACAACAATACCACTGCCACTGCTATTGATAACCTGGAGTATACCTATACGAAGGGCAACCAGGTTTCCAATATCAAAGACCATATGAATAACCCTTCCGGTTATGAAGGAGGAAACGGGACGATCGAATATGATCTGAACGGGAATATGTGGAAGATGCCTGATAAGAATATCAGTAACATTAAGTACAATTACCTGAATCTGCCGAGCAGGATAGAATATGGGGATTTAGGGTCATTGGCAACGAATAATTATTTATTCCGTGGGGATGGCGTAAAACTCCAGAAGATTATTCCCAGGTTTGAGTGTGGAATTATCAATTGTTACACGGTGAATTCTATTTCAGATTATCTTGATGGCTTCCAGTATTTCAGAGAGCAGATGGAAAACGGAGGGGGCACTCCGGGTGGCCCGGTTGAATCCTTACGTATGCATACCGAGAAGCTGAAACATGCCCAGGAACAGCAGGCCTTTACTCTTGAAAGACCTGAAATGGAGTTATTCCCTGATTCCGATGGTAAAGTAGGAGGAGGAAATCAGACTGCTAAAATCTTTAGGACTCAGGGATTGATCTTTTTCCCAACCGCAGAAGGATTTTATGATTACACTAAAGATCAGTATATTTATCAGTACAAAGATCATTTAGGGAATGTGCGGATAAGTTTTACAAGAAACAGTGCTGGAGCTTTGGACATCACCGATGCCAATGATTATTATCCATTCGGGATGAACCACCTGAAGACGGGTAATTCATTCTATGGCGAGGCGAGTTATAAGAATTACAAATACAACGGGAAAGAACTACAAAACAGCGGAATGTATGACTATGGCGCAAGATTCTATATGCCTGATATCGGAAGATGGGGTGTGACAGATCCACTAGCTGAGCAGTATCGCAGGCATTCTGTATACAATTATGCTGTCAACAACCCGATAAGGTTTATTGATCCTGATGGAAGAGGAGTCAATGATTGGGTAAGAAGGACAGGCCATAGCAATTGGGAATATAGAAGTGATATTAATTCAGAGCAGGAAGCTAAAGATGCTGGATTTGTGTCTTACGCAAATGGAAGAGGAGATGATAATAGTAGCTATACAACAACCCTGGCAAGAAACGGAGTGGATACCGGAGTAGAACAGAAGGTCGTTTTAGGAGAAGACGGAAATTATACGGTTGATGGAAAAGCTTTTAAAGATGCTGACCACTATACAGATATGAAACCTGTTGACCAATTTGGTACATTTATGGCAGCCTTTGTAGCATTTCCTTTATTATTGGAAGGTTCACCATATCTTGTTTCAGGGGGATCAGCCAAGACGTTGCTTGGGAAAGCTGTTTTAAGTGGGGCAACTCAATATGTAGGGACAGGAGACGTTAATTTAATGAGTGTTGTTGGAGATACTTTTGGAGCCTACGGTACAGGAGAAATTCTGGGAGGGGTTAGTGAACTTTCATGGTCCAAACTCAGAAAAGGTCAGCCGGCATTCAGAACAGTCTTCAATGGTGGTGGAATGGCACCTGAAGAAGCTGCTTCTAATATTGGATTTGCTTTTATAAGCAAAGGATTAGGGAAAGTAAATGGAGCAACAGCTACAGGAGCGAAAGGTCTCGATAAAACGGTAGTTGGAGTAAACAATTTCCTTATTGGGACAACAATGTATGGACTTGCGGGAGCAAATGCATCAGAAATTCAGAAAAAACAAAAGTAATTGACATGATCATTTTTTTGAAAAAATATTATATTTATATTATTGTCATTATAATAGGAGCTATCATTTTCTATGATCATTTATTCTTGCAAAAGTTTAAAAACTCATATAAACAAGACGGCTTGTATACGACCGGAACAATACAGAAAGTTAAAGGATATGGCAGAGGAACAGGATTTAAGTTTATTTATACCTTTGATTTAAATGGTAAAAGCTATGAATCGAATTGTGATATAGGAAACTTATCATATTCAGTTGCTGAAAAGAAAGTCAATAAAAAGTATTTAGTGATTTACTTGAATAGTAATGTTCATAATAACAGATTATACGCTAACGTTCCTGTTACAGACAGTACTTTAAAAACTAATGATGAATTGAAAAAATGGATTGAAAAAAATCCCCCATTAAACAAAAACTGGATTCAATTCCTGGTGCAGGTTTCTTTTGGGAGAATTATTTTTGAAAAAAGCATATACTAAGGGAGAGGCTGTCTTATAGACAGTCTCTTTTCATTTTTTGAAATATAATTTGAAAAAAATAAATTACTTAATAAATGATATTAAATGATTGATTTATATTTTGTTATGTGGAAAATATGTATCTTAGATCTACAAATCAAAGCAGAATCCGAAAAGCATACAAAGTAGGAACAACCAAAAAAATAGAACTATGAAAAATCTAAGAAAATTATCAAAAAAAGAATTGAAAACAGTTGTGGGAGGCATCCCAATGTGTTTGCCGGGGTACTTCTGGTGTTCATTTATGAAAAAATGTATTCCGGTAGGATCACAATGTGGACTTATTGATTAACATACATCTAAATAATAGATTTATCCAATACAAAAAGGCTGTTTCAGAAGTGAGATAGCCTTTCGTATGCAAGGTCGATTCATACCTGAAATTCAATATACAAGACTACAGATGCACATTCATAATGTTTAGAATAGTACAATAGGAAGTATTAGCAATAAAATATTTATTCGTTATTTTGTACTCCCTTATACAATATTTGTGCGATCCGGAATAAATCGTACACTAGCTGTTATAATCATCATTCTTAACCTGATTATATTCTCTCTGAATATCTATGTCATAAAAAAGGATCTTCCCCTTTTGAAGGAGAAATGAATTTATCTGCTCTGTTAATGGTTTCGAATATTTTTTTGATTCCTGCAATCATCACATTTTTTAAAAATATGAGTGATAAACTTATTATTTTGATGTTAAATATACTTGGAAGTTGTATTGCTATACCAGGAACAGTGGTGGCTTTTGCCATGCTGTCTATTCAATGTTAAGCTATAAAGGAGAAACTGATCTCAGTAGAAAAGATAAATACTTAAGGTTCAAAAATCATAAAAACAGCATTTTCATCTCTCACTGAAAAACCGTATTTTTGTACATCTAAAAAGTAAAAGAACGAATGAATTCCTACAAAAATCCATTGGAAGAGCGCTACTCCAGTGAAGAAATGTTATTTAACTTCTCACATAATAACAAATTCCAGAATTGGAGAAAACTTTGGATAGCTCTTGCTGAAATCGAAAAAGACCTTGGACTTGAAATTACAGACGAGCAGATCGCTGAGTTAAAAGCTAATGCTGAAAATATCGATTATGAGAAAGCAGCAGAGTATGAAAAGAAATTCCGTCATGATGTAATGGCTCACGTTCACACGTACGGTGATGTGGCGCCTTCAGCAAAAGGAATTATCCACTTAGGAGCAACTTCAGCTTTTGTAGGAGACAATACAGACTTAATCCAGATCCGTGACGGACTCTTAATCTTGAAGAAGAAGTTAGTGAACGTTATGAAAGGTCTTTCTGACTTTGCTATTCAGTACAAAGATCTTCCGACCTTAGGATTTACACACTTCCAGCCGGCTCAGTTGACAACAGTTGGAAAAAGAGCAACTCTTTGGTTACAAAGTTTGGTTCTTGATATTGAAGAATTGGATTTCTTCCTGGAAACCCTTCGTTTCAGAGGAGTAAAAGGAACAACAGGAACTGCTGCAAGTTTCCTTGAGCTTTTCAATGGCGATTATTCGAAAGTAAAACATCTGGATAAAGAACTTTCAAAAAGATTCGGTTTCGAAAAAGTTTTTTGGAGTTTCAGGACAGACGTACGACAGAAAAATTGATGCTAAAGTTGTTGCCTTATTAGGAAATATCGCTCAGTCTGCCCATAAATTCACCAACGATTTACGTTTGCTTCAAAATCTTAAAGAAATTGAAGAACCATTCGAGAAAAACCAGATTGGCTCTTCTGCCATGGCTTACAAACGTAATCCAATGAGAAGTGAAAGAATCGGGGCATTGGCAAAATATGTAATGTCATTGACGACGAGTTCTGCAATGGTAGCTTCCACACAATGGTTCGAAAGAACACTGGATGATTCTGCCAATAAGAGATTAACAATTCCTCAGGCGTTTTTAGCTGTTGATGCAATTCTGTTGATCTGGAATAATATCATGAACGGAATCGTAGTTTATCCGAACAGAATCAACAAGCACATTATGGAAGAGCTTCCTTTCATGGCAACGGAATACATCATTATGGAAGAAGTGAAGGCCGGTGGTGACCGTCAGGAAATCCATGAGGTGATCAGGGTCCATTCTATGGAAGCTTCCAAAAAAGTGAAAGTAGAAGGTAAGGAAAATGATCTTATTGAGAGAATCTTAAATGACGATTCCTTAAAATTAGACAAATCAAAATTAAAAGAAGTTTTAGATCCTAAGAACTTTATCGGGTTTGCACCGATTCAGACGGAAGAATTCATTAAAAATGAAGTACAGCCGATTCTGGATCAGAATAAAGACTTAATAGGATTGGAAGCTGATCTTAAAGTATAAACATGGTGCAGCCCTTTTGGGCTGCATATTTTTTCCAACCTATTACTATGAAAAAACTACTATTAACCATTTCATTGATCCCCATTATTTCTTTTGCCCAGCAAAAAGAAGGATTGCATTATTTTAAAAACAAAGACTCTCTGGTTGGAGTAAAAGATAAAGCAGGTAAAATTATCATTCCTGCACAGTTTAAAATCTTCGGTTACCTTAAAGATGGTGATCCTGTAGAAGAAGAAACCATTTTTTTTGACGGAACTAAAGAAGGGGAAAAACTTCAGAAAAATAGCTGGGGATACGTATATGACAGAAAAGGAAACTTTCTGTATACCCCATTCTTATATGATAATGGCCCGGATTATTTCTCCGAAGGACTGAGAAGATTTGTTAAAAAAGGTAAAATAGGCTTTGCTGACCGGAATGGGAAAACAGTCATTGCCCCTGAACATGATTTTGCGAGCTCTTTCAATTATGGTTATGCCGTATTTTGTGACGGATGTGATTGGGAAAAAACAGATGATGAACATAAAGCAATGGTAGGTGGAACATGGGGAGTGATGAATACAAAAGGACAAAAAGTTCAGCCCCTTGCTGATCCAAAGGAAAACGATGTGAAGATTGACGGGAAATATTATCCTGATCCTTTTCAATATAACGAAAAAGAAAAAAATATCCTTCAGTTTTTTGAACAACACAATAAAACAATTTCAGGAATTTATTATGTAAATGTATATAGCAAAATGTCTGAAAAGGATAAAAAACTTCTTTTTGAAATTGTAGAAAGACCAAAAGAAAACTTTCCCTATTACCAGATCAATACATATAATTATGAAAAAAGTAATCTGGGATCGTTTGATGATTTAAAGTTCTTTGTATCAGAGGACGGAAAAAATGTTTATATTCTAAATTATGAACGTAAAATGTTTCCTTTTGAAAGCTGGCTGAAGGAAGAAATAATGCAAACAGAGCAATATCAAAAAGAACATCCCGATAATCCCAATAAATTTATTCAGTAATTAGGATAATATTGGTAATTGGTGCACGTAAAATTGAAAGATAACACATATTCTTTTAAATTTGTACACTGTAAGAATCGTTGGATGATAAATGCTGAAAACGCTTCCAGCGCAAATGAGGCAAAAGATATTTAAGTTGGTCTCTCTCTGAAGAGAAAGGCTCACACTTAAACCAAGTAAAAAAGAGAAATAAATCTAATATTAAATAAAATCTGACATCTAATGTCTAAAAACAAAAGAATTTTCGTAGAAAAAAGAGGAATTTTCGATGTTGAAAGTCCAAAAATTTTTGATGAAGTAAAAGCGGTTGTTCCGGGAATTCAAAGGGTAAAAGTCTACAATGTGTACGACATTTTCAATTTGAATGACGGAGAATTTGAAAAAGTGGTGAACAATACTTTTGTAGACCCTGTTACCGACATCCTGCACGCAGAAAATCCTGCAAAAAACATCCACTTTGCAATGGAGTTTTTACCTGGTCAGTACGATCAGAGAGCAGATTCTGCACAGCAATGTATTGCCCTGTTAACAGAAAATGAAAAATCAAAAGTAAGAAGTGGTACATTGATCGAATTTGAGGGAGTTTCCGAAGCTGACCTGGTGAAAATCAAAGACCTTCTGATCAATAAAGTGGAATCTCAGGAAAAAGACCTTTCCATCCTGGATATTCCTGCCGATGAAATCCCTTCAAAAGTAATCGTTCACGAAAACTTTATCAATTTTAATGATGCTGAACTTGAAAATTTCTTTAATACCCATGGTTTTGCACTTGGACTGGATGATTTAAAATTCATTCAGGAATATTTCAAAACAGAACAAAGAAACCCTACGGAAACTGAATTGAAAGTTTTAGACACATATTGGAGTGACCACTGCCGCCACACGACGTTTGAAACAGAATTGTCAGATATCCAGTTTGAAGGTCAGTTCAAACATACATTGGAAACTATTTTCAATGATTATATCGAAAAAAGAAAATTCTTAGGCCGCGAGCTGAAGCCGATCTCTTTAATGGACCTGGCAACAGTATGCGGAAAATATTTCCATAAAACAGGAAACCTGGATAATCTGGTGATTTCCGATGAGATCAATGCATGTACTATCCGGATTGAAGCGGAATATGATGGTAAAAAAGAACCATGGTATTTATTATTCAAAAATGAAACGCACAACCACCCGACAGAAATTGAACCTTTCGGAGGTGCATCCACTTGTCTCGGTGGAGCCATCAGAGACCCTTTGTCCGGAAGATCTTTTGTGTTCCAGGCGATGAGATTAACGGGTGCTGCTGATGTTTTAGAATCAGTAGACAAAACATTACCGGGAAAATTGCCGCAAAAAACCATTACAAAACAGGCTGCTAACGGATATTCATCTTATGGTAACCAGATTGGTCTCGCAACAACAATGGTATCTGAGATTTATGACGAAGGGTATAAAGCCAAAAGAATGGAAGTTGGTTTCGTTACCGGGGCTGTTCCTGTAGATTGGGTAAGACGTGAAAAACCTGAAAACGGCGATTCTATCATTATTTTAGGTGGAGCAACCGGTCGTGACGGAGTAGGAGGAGCAAGCGGAAGTTCAAAAGAACAGGATGAAACCTCTATTCATACGATGAGTTCAGAAGTTCAGAAGGGAAATGCTGTTGAAGAACGTAAAATCCAGAGACTATTCAGAAACCCTGAAGTAACGAAGCTGATCAAAAAATCAAACGACTTCGGAGCAGGAGGTGTTTCCGTGGCCATCGGTGAAATTGCAGACTCTCTTGAAGTAAACCTTGACGTACTGCCTTTAAAATACGAAGGATTAAACGGAACCGAACTCGCTATTTCAGAATCTCAGGAAAGAATGGCTGTGGTGGTAGATCCTGAAGATAAAGAAAAGTTCATCAAATTCTGTGAAGCTGAAAACATTGTTGCTGTTGAAGTAGCAAAAGTAACAGATTCAGGAAGAATGCAGATGTTCTGGAAAAGGTGACAAGATCGTTGACCTTTCAAGGGCATTCCTTGATACCAACGGATGTTCAAAATCTCAGGACGTAAAAATCAATCACCTCGAAGAAGTAAAAGAAGAAACCAAAGCATTCACGGAAGAAAACTTCCTGAATATTTTAAAAGATAAAAACGTAGCCTCGCAGAAAGGATTACTGGAGATGTTCGACTCTTCCGTAGGAGGAACGACAGTGGCAATGCCTCTGGGTGGAAAATATCAGCAGACCCTTATGGAAGGAAGTGTTCAGACATTACCGATCTTTGGAGCTAAAGATATTAAAACCGTTTCTTTGGCAAGCTGGGGATTTGATGCCGGAATTTCAAAGCAAAACTCACTGTTGGGGGCTTCATATGCCGTAGTGGAAAGTGTTGCAAAGATTGTGGCTATGGGAGGTGATTACAAAAATATCAGGCTAAGCTTCCAGGAATATTTCGAAAAACTAGGACAGGCTCCGGAAAAATGGGGTAAACCTCTTGCTTCTTTATTAGGTGCTTATGATGCTCAGATCAACCTTGGACTGGCAGCTATCGGAGGAAAAGATTCCATGAGTGGAACCTATCAGGATCTTAATGTACCGCCAACATTGATCTCTTTTGCTTGTGCCAACGGCGAAAAAGAAAATATTATCTCTCCGGAATTTAAAAATGCGGGAAATAAATTGTATTTCTTCAATCATGGGGCACAGGAAAACGGACTTCCAAACTATAACGCTTTAAAAGAAGTCTTCGAATTGATTTTTGAAAACATTAAAGCAGGAAAAATTGTTTCTGTAAAAACAGTTAAAGAAGGTGGAGTAGCAGTGGCTGTGGCAAAAATGAGCTTCGGAAACAGATTAGGAGCAGAAATAAATGCTGATGAAAAGACTTTGTTAGCTAAAAATATCGGAAGCTTAATCATCGAATCCCAAGAAGAGCTCAGCAACACATCTCTACAGTTAATCGGGGAAGTAAAAGATTCAGGAGTTTTAAAGATTAACAATCTGGAAACCCGTATCACGGAGCTCTTAGCTGCATACACCAATACATTTGAAAACCTTTTCCCAACAGTAGAAAAAGAAAAGATCACGGTTGAAATTGATGAGAAATCAAACTCTGTCAACCCAAGAAATATTATCATTAAAAAACACGGAATTGCACAACCGAAAGTATTTGCTCCGGTTTTCCCTGGAACCAACTGTGAGTACGATACATTAAATGCATTCCAGAAAGAAGGAGCTGTGGTAAGCAGCCTGCCTTTAATCAATATCAATCACCAATTGCTTGATGAAAGCATTGATGCATGGGTGGAAGAGATCAGAACCTCTCAGATTCTTGCATTCTCAGGAGGTTTCTCTGCCGGTGACGAGCCGGATGGTTCTGCAAAATTCATCGTAAACGTTTTGAAAAATGAGAAAATGAAAAATGCCGTTCATGAGTTACTGGACAGGGACGGAATGATTATCGGAATCTGTAACGGTTTCCAGGCGCTGGTGAAGTCAGGATTGCTACCATACGGAAGAATCAAAGATCTGGATGAAAACTCTCCTACATTGGCCCACAATGCTATCAGAAGACATATTTCTCAGATGGTAAACGTACAAGTAGTCAATGACGAAAGTCCATGGTTAACAGGAATGAAGGGTCAGGTTTTCACCATCCCGATTTCTCATGGCGAAGGCCGTTTCATGGCTTCAGAAGAAGAAATCAAGAAACTGTATGAAAACGGACAGATTGCTACCCAGTACATAGACCTTGATGGAAACATTGCCCACGGAATGCCTTTCAATCCTAATAATTCATTGTTCGGAATCGAAGGAGTTACCAGCCCGTGTGGAAAGATCTACGGAAGAATGGGACACCCTGAACGTTTTGCTGAAGGTCTCATGAAAAATATACCAACCGCGAATTATCACAATATATTCAAAAACGGTGTTGAATACTTCAAATAAAAATACAAGAAAAATGATCGTCATCCATGGCGGTCATTTTTCGTCTTTAGGAGGTTTCTACGAAGAAGTCTCCAAAGTCCTGATGAAAGGTACAGACTGGAATGTGGGTACACTCGATGGCTTTGATGATATTCTGTACGGCGGTTTCGGAGTATTTGAAAACCATGAAGAAATTGAAATCCTCTGGAAAGAATCAGAAAAGTCAAAACAAGAGCTCGGCTTTATCGCTACCCGGGAATTCTACGAAAATAAAATCAAACAGGGAAAGCCTTTCAATATAAAACTGATTCAGCAGAAACTTGATGATTTGATTTCCGGAAAAGGACCAACTTTGTTTGATATTCTGGTTGAGATCATAGAATCACACACTAATATTAGTTTGACGTTGAGCTGATAAGCAGTAAGTAACAGTTTCAAAGAAGTTCCATTAAAACAGAGACCTTTTTCAACATTTTTTCAAAGTTTTCCATTCATGTGATCAAATCAACTTGTTGATTCATCTTCGCTTCCTAAAAAATATTCATAAGGCAAACCATCTTTGCGTTAAAAAAACACTCACAAATTAAACAGATTTGAAAGAATTTACCTTACTTTTAATCATATTTTAAAAGCTTTAAAACAGAAGTAAAAACCAAAAAGAAAAGAATTAGCAAAATGAAGAAAATAGTATATGGACTGTTCTTTGGAGACAGTATTACTTACGGAGAATATGATGGCGTGTTTGGAGGCTGGGTAGACATCCTGAAAAGATATGCCCTTCAAAAAATTTCACGAAGGAAATGGAGACGAATTAATACTTTTCAATCTTGGAATCGGTGGTGAAAGTACCGAAGGATTGATGAAGCGCTTACCTCATGAATTGAATGCCCGTAATTCCGCTGACGGAAATCTTATTTTTCTCGCTTACGGCGCTAATGATCTTGCCGTAAAAGAAGGATCGTACATTGTCTCTCCTGAAGATTTTAAAAAGAATATGGAAGCTGCTATTCAGCAATCAAAAGAATTTTCAAAAGATATTTATCTGGTAAGCATTCTTCCGGTGTCTCAGAAAATAGATGGAGTAGTAGTAAGCTCGGGAAAATTCAGGACCAATGACGAAGTTCTTGCTTATAACCGGATTCTCAAAGAACTCGCTTCAGACCATTCTCTTGGATATATTGATTTTCACAGCGTTTTTTTTGAAGATAAAGAAATTTTACTTTCTGCCGACGGAGTACATCCTAACGAAAAAGGCTATGGAATGATGGCTGAAATTGCAATACCTGTCATTGAAAAATATTTGTAATGCCTTATTTATTCTCTTACGGAACCCTGCAGAAAGAGCAGGTGCAGCTTGAAACTTTCGGACGGATTTTACAAGGTGAAAAAGACACGCTTTTAGGCTATCAACTCGATATGATTGAAATTACGGATCCTGAAGTCCTCCGGAAAAGCGGGCAAAAATACCATCCGGTACTGCAGTTTTCAGGAAGTAGCGAAGATCAGGTGGAAGGAATACTTTTCGAAGTGACAGAAGATGAAATCCTGCAGGCAGATGAATACGAAGTGGATGATTATAAAAGAATCGAAACCTTATTTACATCAGGGAAAAACGGTTTTATTTATGTAGGAAAATAAGATCGCTCGATATAATTTAGCAGACAGAATCTTTATATCAATAGAAACGGGCTTTAGGCCGTTTAACATTTAAATACCCATCCATTGGCTTTAGCCAAAACATAAAAACGCCACGTGTTCCCGAAATCTATACAATCTGTGTTTGGGTAAATATATTTTGTGACCGACCGTTTTCATGCATCTGTCATTATTTATTATTGATCATGAAATCTCTCCTGACAAACAGCTGTCACAAGTTGTATTTATCTTTGTCCTGCAACAATACTAAAAGAAATGAATAACGTAAAAATGGAACCTTTTAAGGTCATTGGAATCTCAGTAAGAACTACAAATGAAAATAATCAGGCCGCAAAAGATATTCCTGTATTGTGGGAAAATTTGATGAATGAGGATATTCTGAATCGTATTCCCAATAAAACTGATAATACGATATATTCCATCTACACGGATTATGAAAAAGATCATACAAAACCTTATACAACCATTCTCGGATGTAAGGTAGAAAACCTCGATCATATCCCTGAAGGAATGGTAGGGAAATCTTTTGATGGCGGAGATTATATAAAGTTTACCACAAAGGGAGACCTAGCAAAAGATCTGGTGATCAACGAATGGTTAAAAATCTGGGAAATGGATATGGATAGAGCATTTACAGCTGATTTTGAAGTTTATGGAGAAAAAGCACAAAATCCATCAGATGCAGAAGTAGATATTTTCATTGCCGTGAAATAAGCTTTCCGGAAAAACTTTACCCTCATAATTTTTTTGAATTGAAGGTGTGAAATTCCCCTTCCCTTGGAGGGGGAAACCATAGAATTTTAGATCGGGTGAATGGTTTTAAAACTGCCCCCGACCTATGTTGTTATTATTCAGTTAAAAATGTATTTCCAGTACACAAGAATTCCCACAATAATGGAAGCAGTAGTCATAAGTACCACTCCGGCGGCTGCAATATCCTTAATAAAACCGATTCTTTTATCAAAATCAGGCTGTATGAAATCACAGATCTTTTCAATGGATGTATTAAAAATTTCCGCACTTAAAACGGCAAAAGAAACAAAAAGGATCAGAGCAGCATCAATACCGGAAAGTTGTAAATAAAAAATTAAAAACAGATTTACCAAAAAAGCCAGAAGCTCAATTTGAAAATTTCTCTCCGTCTTCAGCATAAAAAAAACTCCCCGGAAAGCATTCAGAAAACTTTTATGAAGAGGAGGTTTTTGCATTTTTTTATTTTTAACAAAGATAGGTTTTGTATTTTGATTGTAAGATAGTATTCCCTAAATTTCAGATGATCACTGAATGTACAGAGACATTTTCTGATTTTTTAGATAAAGGAAAGCCTGGAAAGAATAAACAAAAAGATTTGACCTTGCACGGAACACTGGTAAAGATTGAAAAAATAATTTTGTGGTATTTTATCTGCTGGATGAAAACAAAAATTTTTAAAAAAATAATCGGGTTACCATAGAATCAAACATCGATCTTACCAGTGAATACAACGCATTATTAAACAAAAAAGCGACGATAAATTATTATAATGCCGATATTTTTCGTGTAAAATTAAAAGACTACAGAACTTTAAACGTAATATCAAGTCTTAAAACAGATTAATGATGTTTGTTAAAAACTCCTAGAGATTATTTTTTTCTTTGTTATATCAATTTATTATATTTGTAGAAACTTATTTTTAAATCTATGAAATTTATTATTTCAAGTGGTGAACTGCAGAAGGCTTTGCAAACTGTAAGTGGCGTAATATCAAGCTCTCAATCGAGACCGATTTTAGAAAACTATCTTTTTGAACTAGACGGAAATAATGTTACCATTACAGCATCTGACGGCGAGACGACTCTTGTAACTTCTCTTGAAGTAAAGTCTGATGACTCAGGTAAATTTGCTGTTCCTGCTAAAATTTTTCAAGATTTTATCAAGACATATGGCGAACAACCCCTTACGTTTGTTGTAAAAGACAATGCGGAAGGAACTGGAAGTCAGCTTGAGATTTTAGATGAAAAAGACAATTTCGCAGTGGCATTAGATAATGCTGATGACTATCCCGAGTTACCTGAATTTGATGCTTCCCAAAGCGTTGTAATGCCGGCAGGAGTATTGTCAGAAGCTCTTACAAACACACTTTTTGCTACAAGTAACGACTCTCTTCGCCCAGTGATGACCGGTGTTTTGTTCCAGTTTGGAGAAAATGAAACCAATTTCGTTTCTACAGACTCTCACAGATTAGTAGTTTACAAGAGGGCAGACCTGATGAATGCTGAACCTATGGAATTCATCATGCCTAAAAAACCTTTGAATATTTTCAAAAATATCCTGGCAAGCTCAAATGAAGAAGTGAAAATCGACTTCAATGAAAACATGGCTAAGTTTACTTTTGATAAACATATCTGGATCTGTAGACTGATTGATGGTAAATATCCAAACTATACAGCGGTAATTCCAAAAGAAAATCCAAATGTATTGACGATCAACAGAAACCTTTTGTTGGGAGCCATCAAAAGAGCATCGATCATGTCTAATAAATCGACCAACCAGGTAAGATTTAAGCTTTCCGGAAATATTCTTCACCTTCATGCAGAAGATACTGAATATGCAAACAAAGCAGATATGCAGATTCCTTGTGACTATAACGGAGAAGATATCAATATCGGATTCAGCTCAAAATTCTTAACTGAAATGTTGACAATCTTAGGATCTGATGATATTACAATGAAAATGTCTCAGCCCAACAGACCGGGGATCATCGAGCCTCTTGACGGTCTTGAAGAAAACGAAAATATCTTAATGCTTTCAATGCCGGTTATCGGATTGTAAGATGAAAAATAAATAAAAAGAGCTGGAGCAATCCGGCTTTTTTCGTTTTCGGAAAATATTGAATCACTAATAAAAAAGTAAGTTTTAAGGGAAGCCTCATCAGACATAAAATTAGCCTAATAAAGAGCTTTAGCTGTACTCTTAACTTTTACTTATCTTCTAAACAATCCTTAATGTTTAAAAAATATCATTCATTATGGAAGCAAAAATACAATCCTATCACCCCTCAGACTTTCCGTCAGAATTGACTAGTGAAAATTATACTGTAGTTGTTTGGAAAGGTTCAGGTGTTTTTTCTGTGGATGATATCAATTATGCCTACAAGGGATGCCATATTTTATTTATTTCACCCTATCAAAAGCTAAAGTTTCTGGCGCAGTCAGGTGAGCATATTTCTGTTCTTTTGTTTCATGGTGATTACTACTGTATAGAATATCACAAAGAAGAAGTAGCCTGTAACGGGCTTCTTTTTAACAATATTTACTTAGATCCCGCCATTGAACTTGCCGAAGAGAACTACCGGTATATTCTCGAACTTTTTAACCATATCAGAAAGGAAGAATCCGAAAAACATCAGTTCTCCGAATCAATTATCAAAACCTATATACAGCTCATTTTGGCGATCTGCAGCAAACAAAAAAGCGGCTTTGAATCCAGTGCGTCCGGTCATGAGAAGATCCCGAACAAAAAAGCAACAGAATTTCAGAAATTACTTGAGATGTATTATAAAAAGGAAAAAGAATTGTCATTCTACAGTGACCGGTTAAATATTACCAACAATACCTTAAGTAAGATTGTTAAAAAAGAATTTGCCAAAACACCTACTCAGCTCATCAACGAAAGAATAATTTTGGAATCTAAAAAATTACTGCATTTAACCTATCGGTCTGTGAAAGAAATAGCTTCGGAACTGGGATTCGAAGATGAGTTTTATTTCAGCAGATACTTTAAAAAATCGGTAAGTTGCTCCCCGAAAAATTACAGAGAAAAGGTTGGGATTTCCGTGGTGGCGAAAATGTCCATGTAATGTCCTTAAATATCTATGTCGCTGCCTGAGGCATGTGAATACCTTTGTACAAAAGTAAAACATATGCAAAACACTAAATTATTCAGCAGTCTTCAGCAATTGGATGTCTATGCACTCAATTTTCTCAGAATTTCAATCTTTATTGTGATGGCCTGGATTGGCGGTCTTAAGGCTTTTCAGTACGAAGCCGACGGAATTGTTCCTTTTGTTGCCAACAGTCCTTTGATGAGCTTTTTCTATAAAAATGCCGGACATAAAGTGCTTAACGAAGATCAGAAGCCCGTTTCCGAATATACACTGTACAAAAACCCTGAGGGAAAAGTGGTACAGAAAAATATTGACTGGCACAAAGAAAACGGGACTTACGGTTTCGCATATGGCCTTGGTCTTATGATTATAACCATCGGAATTCTTGTGGTATTGGGAATATGGTTTCCCAAAACGGGAGCTGTTGGGGGAGCGTTGACGTTCCTCATGTCATTGGTTACGCTATCATTTCTCATAACAACTCCGGAAGTTTATGTTCCTGATCTTGGTGGGGATTTTCCTTCTCCGCAACATGGTTTCCCTTATTTGTCAGGCGCGGGCCGCCTTGTACTGAAAGATATTATCATGATGGCCGGAGGTTTGGTGCTGTTTACGGATAGTTTGAAAAAGGTTGTCAATCCTTATAAACAAGGACTTTGAAGAAAGATAGATTTTTCATCTATGATCCTGAAAATCTTCAGACTAAAATAAGGACCGGCAGCTGGGCTGTAAAACATATCTGTAAAAGTGAAATTAACGAAAATTTATTATCTTAAAGTTGTCTTCAAATTTCTGTATTTCTCAAAAAAACACGACATTTGTACGCTTAAAACCGTTCGGTTATCATCGAACAAAATTCAAATAAATTTTTGAAAATATTTCGGATGAAAACAAGCATTTCATCCGGCTTTAGAAAAAATAAAATTATCAGATGAAAATATCAAACAACTGGCTGAAGGACTTTGTGAAAACGGAATTGAAAACTGAAAGAATCGGTGAGTTTCTTACAGATATAGGTCTTGAAGTTGAAGGGATAGATAAATTTGAAAGTGTAAAAGGCAGTCTGGAAGGAATTGTTGTAGGTAAAGTATTGACCTGTGACAAACATCCGAATGCTGATAAACTAAAGAAAACTACAGTAGACGTAGGAAACGGAAAGGTATTGAATATCGTTTGCGGAGCTCCTAACGTAGAAGCAGGACAGACAGTTCCTGTAGCTGTTGTCGGAACTAAAATCTATGATAAAACCGGAAACTTTTTTGAAATCAAAGAAGCGAAGATCAGAGGCGAAGTTTCTCAGGGTATGATTTGTGCAGAAGATGAGCTTGGCCTGAGCGAAGATCACGGTGGAATCATGGTGTTGGACGAAACAAAATACGAAGTAGGGAAGAATTTTGCAGATTATTTTGAACTGGCTAATGATGAAGTTTTTGAAATCGGTTTAACACCGAACAGGACGGATGCAATGTCTCACTATGGTGTTGCCAGAGATCTGCATGCTTATCTTTCTACCAATCAGTTGAAATCACAGTTCAATAAAATAGCTTCTGAAGCTTTAAATAACGAAGGTTCACACGATTTTACCCTGGAAGTTGAAGATGCAGAATTGGCTCCGAGATATATCGGTGCTGTGATAGAGAATATAAAGGTTGCAGAATCTCCTACCTGGTTAAAAGACAGGCTGAAAGCTATCGGATTAAGCCCTATCAATAATGTTGTAGATATTACCAACTATATCCTTCACGGATACGGACAGCCGCTTCACGCATTTGATGCAGATAAAATTGCTGGCAAAAAAGTAAAAGTTGGCGTGGTAAAACCGGGAACGAAGTTCACAACTTTAGATGGTGTTGAAAGAACATTGAATGGTTCTGAAATCATGATCAAAGACGGGAAAGATACTCCGATGTGTATTGCAGGAGTGTTTGGTGGTGAAACTTCTGGAGTATCTGATGCTACCAAAACAATCTTCCTTGAAAGTGCATATTTTAACCCGATTGCAGTAAGAAAAGGGGCAAAAGCCCACAGTTTAAATACTGATGCTTCTTTCAGATTTGAGAGAGGAGTAGATCCAAATATTACAAGAACGGCGATCACTCATGCCATCAAGTTAATTCAGGAAATTGCTGAAGGTAAACTGGTAGGTGATCTACTGGAAGAATATCCTAAGAAAATAGAAGACAGCTATGTGATCCTGAGATTCTCAAAGATCGAACAGATTTTAGGAACCAAAATTCACAGAGAAAAAGTAAAAGAAATATTAAAAGCTTTGGAAATTCAGGTTTTGAATGTAATTCCTAACGGCTTTGAAATCTCTGTACCTGCCTACAGGGCAGATGTAACAAGAGAAATCGATGTTATTGAAGAGATTTTAAGAATCTATGGATACAATAAAATTGATGCTCCACAGAAGATTTCCTTCACTCCTGTAAAGATTAACGCAAACGATCAGGATGAACTGGAAAACAACTGGGCAAGAACCTTACAAAGCGTGGGTTTCAATGAAGTGATGAACAACTCATTGACTTCAGTGAAAGATGAAACTGATGCCGTAAAGCTGTTGAATCCTTTAAGTAATGATTTGGCATTCATGAGAAAGTCTTTATTGGAAGGACTTCTTCAGAATACAGTATATAATATCAACAGAAAGAACCAGGATATCAAGTTCTTTGAATTCGGAAAAATCTATCATAAGAAAGAGAAATACGAAGAAAGAAAACAATTGGCCCTTCTTGTTTCCGGAAGAGATGTAGCAGAAAACTGGTTACAGCCTAAATCTGCTGTGAGTTTCTACAACCTTAAAGCCTATGTAAAAGTATTGCTGGAAAGGCTGGCAATTGATTATAAAGAAGTAGCCTTATCTGACGAAAGATTCTCTGATGCTTTAGTGTATGAAGCAGAAGGAAAAGCTTTAGTGAGAATCGGAAAAGTAGCCCCGGTATTGTTGAAAGATTTCGATATAAATCAGGAATGTTACTATGCTGAAATTGAGCTTGAATTGGCACAGGAACTGCGTGCTAAAAATGAATTGAAGTTTAAAGATATTCCGAAATTCAATAAAATCAGAAGAGACCTTGCTTTACTGATTGATAAAACAGTGAATTACGAGGATCTATACCAAACAGCGAAAAAGAACAAGTCTCCATTCATTAAGAGCATCAATCTGTTCGATGTCTATGAAGGGAAAAATCTTCCTGAAGGGAAAAAATCTTACGCGATGAGCTTTGAATTATTAAACGAAGAGAAAACCCTTGAAGAAAAGGAAATCTCAGAAGTAATGGATTCTCTGATCAAATCTTTCCAGAAGGAATTCAATGCAGAATTGAGATCTTAATTGTATAAGAGTAAAAAAATATGTAAAACGGACTTTTTGTAAGTCCGTTTTTTTTGCCTTTAAAACGGCTCGTTTACACTTCTTCGCGTCATTGCGTTTCCCGGCTTTCCGATAGCACAATACAATCTGGCACATATCCTGTCATCAAAAAAAATTTCAAAATACAGGATGTTAAAGAATAATAAAATTCACTGCAACCTGTTTAAATAATATTATTTCCGTAAATTTGGATGAATTCAAAAAGAAAAAAATGAAAAATCTTTTTTTAAGTATATGTGCAGCAGCAGTATTGGCATCTTGTGGATCTATGACAAGCCCTTCTGCGTCTAAAGTAGGAAAAGCCCAGCCTGCGCTTGTTAATACAAAATGGACATTGGCTGACAATGTAAAAGGTAAAATCCCAACATTGAATATTGAAGGAGAAAAGATAACAGGTAATGCCGGTTGTAACAACTATTTCGGAACTGCTAAAATAGATCCGTCTACAGGAGGGTTCTCTGCAGGGCAGATGGGTTCTACAAAAATGATGTGTAACAATATCGGAGTAGAGCAGAACTTTATGGATATGATGGGAAAGGCAAATAAATATGTAATTTCCGGAAATACCCTAGAGTTGTACAAAGACAATCTTCTACTATTGAAATTTACAAAATCTGAATAAAAAATAAAAGGAACTCATTGGAGTTCCTTTTTTATGTTTTAGACTGTGTGATTAATCTTCCTCTTCTTCGTCATACTTAGCCAGCTCTTCGTCGCACCATTTGAATGCTGCTTCTACCACTTTCGTAGCTTCGTCTGCCATAGTTTCTTCATCGTCACCTTCAAGATCATCTAACCACTCAACTTCTTCTTCCTCAACGTTTAAGATAAATCTTGGATACTCAGTGTGTACTACGAATAAATCTTCTGGAAATTCCGAATTATCTGCTAATAAAAACTTTGGTAATTTCATTTTTTTAATGTTTTAACTTGCTCAAAGATAAATAAAATTATTGACTTAAAATCAGTTCAAAAACATTTTTGAAACTTTTTCAGCTTTTTTACTTTCTGAATAATCATAGAATCCTTCCCCTGATTTTACTCCCAGTTTTCCTGCTGTCACCATGTTTACAAGCAATGGGTTCGGAGCGTATTTAGGATTTTTGAAGCCGTCGTACATCACGTTCAAAATCGCAAGACATACATCAAGACCAATGAAATCAGCCAATTGAAGTGGTCCCATCGGATGAGCCATTCCCAATTTCATTACCGTGTCGATCTCTTCTACACCGGCAACACCATTGTAAAGTGTCTCGATAGATTCGTTGATCATAGGCATTAATATTCTGTTGGCAACGAAACCAGGATAGTCATTTACTTCAACAGGTACCTTTCCTAAGGTTTTACTCATTTCGTAAATGGCGTTGAAAGTTTCTTTAGAAGTAGAATATCCTTTGATGATTTCTACCAGTTTCATGATAGGAACCGGATTCATAAAGTGCATTCCGATTACTTTATCTGCTCTTTTTGTGGCAGCAGCAATTTTAGTGATAGAGATGGAAGAAGTATTGGTAGCAAGGATGCAGCCTGCAGGAGCCAGTTCATCCATCTGTCCGAAGATTTTCAGCTTCAGATCCAGGTTTTCAGTAGCAGCTTCTACAATAAGATCTGCTGATCCTGCGGCATCATTCAATGCTGTAAACGTGGTAATATTTCCTAATGTTTCTGCTTTTTGCTCTTCAGTAAGGTTTCCCTTTGCAATTATTCTGTCAAGGTTGGTCGTAATGGTTTTTAAGCCTCTGTCTAAAGCTTCCTGAGATACATCTACCAGATTTACTTTAAAACCGCTTTGTGCGAACGTATGTGCTATACCATTCCCCATGGTTCCCGCTCCGATAACTACAATGTTTTTGATCATTTTCCTTTATTTTTTATAGATAGTTAGATTTCTTGCATTCACAAGGTCCTGTTGTTGCACAGTAGTGGCAGAATCAAAAAAAACAGTTCCTTCACTTTTCTGTTTTCTGCTGTTATTCTGGTTCGATACCGCAGCCATAAGCCCTCGTGTAAGACGTCTTTTCTGATTGTCGGTAAAAGAATCGGTGCCTACATACAATTTGAACTCACCTTCTCTTCCCATACCGCTTTGCTGCAGGATTTCAAGACTTTTCAGATGATTTTTTTTCTTAAATTCTTTCAGATAGCTGATGACCGGCTTTTCCGATGGCGGTCCACAGCATGAACTTCCATAAGAGATCATTAAATAATTTTGATTCTTTTGTGAATAAAAGAATGTGAAAGAAAATAAAGCTACTGCTATTATGACTTTTTTCATGTAAGTTGATTTAATTGAGAATTCTCTCAATTTTCGTGCTAAAATTAAGCTTAATATTTTATTTATTAAAATTATCCCAAACGATCTTTGAAATATCAGAAACCATCCTTGTATTTACCTTTTCTGTTTCCGTTGAATTGCTTACAAATACAGCGATTGCATAATGCTTTCCGTTAGGAAGGGTAATAATCCCCATATCATTTTCTGCAACAGTAAGTATATTGTCCGGCTTTCCGGAAGAACCCGTTTTATGAGCAACAGGCGTACTTTTGGGTAACTGTTCAACGATTTTATTGGTTCCTGTTGTAGTTCCCAACATAATCTGCATCAGGAAATCCGTCGATTTTTTTGTAAGAAGCTTACCATCATAGAATTTTTTCAATAGTGAGACAGTCGCATTGGTGCTGCTTTCGTTCCCATATTGGTTTTTCCAGTCCCTGTGCATGTCGTCCTCATTATATTTGATCTGAAGGTCTTTTGCTCCTTTAGAATCCATGAAGTGCTGAACAACCTGAGGACCGCCTATCAATCTTAAAAGAAAATCACAGGTATTGTTATCACTTTGAGCAACTGTGTACGTGATAATTTCTCCTAAAGAAAGTTCAATATTTCCTTCCGGAAATTTTTCGCGTAGCGGAGACCATGTATTTTCCAATAGATCTGATTTTTTTATTAAAAACTTCTGATCTGTTGAAAATTTACCTTTATCTGCCATATCCAATACAGCACAGGCCAGGTGAAATTTAAAAACACTGAGTAACGGCAGTTTCTTATCTCCGTTTTTACTGTACTTGAAAGCATTCTCAAAACCCAAAACAGAAACTCCTACGGTCGCTTTTTTATCTTTTATAACAGCACTGATTTTTTCGTCAAGTACGGATTTCTGTGCAGTAGCAAAGGCAGAAACCATCAGTAAAAGAAATGTTATTTTTTTCATAGAGATAAGGTTAAAAAAAAACTCCCTTTTAAAATGATAAAGGGAGCTGCAATTTAAGATATTTATTGCTATTTTATTTCAAAATAATTCAGATTGACGCCATCATCCTCAAAATGTACTCTGAGTTTATTCTCGCCTTTTTTAAGCCGAATATTTTGCACAACCGCAGTCGCCCAGTTTTCATTTTTTCCGGTAGCTTGCAGCGGAACCACAGCCAGTATCTTTCCGGCGGCATCTTCCAATCTTATTTTCGCTGGCTTTATACTGGAATATCTGATCTCCACCCTGTAATTTTTTTCGGCATTGGAACGGATGGTATATTGCATCCATTCACCGGCCTCTGTTTTCCCGACATAATACTGGTTCGTAATTTTGTCACTACACAAGTAAATATCAACGCCGTCATTTCTCATCTGCTGACCGGAGTTCCATTCTGATCTTTTGGCAGGATCACTTACCCAAAGATTGATGAAATCTTTGTCCAGATAAGCAGAACCCATTCTGCCCAAATCATATTCTGAAGCAAATATCCTTCCCGGAGCCGAATGATTTTTAAACGGCCTTGTTGCAGAGTCATTCGTTTGCCTGAACATGGCGTCAATAACATCATTTTTGACTTCCGTGTTATTCAGTCTGTAATTTTCTGCGATTTGCATCAAAGCTTTTTTAGCAGAGTCTTTTGAAGGTTTTTCACCACCATTTTTCCAATATTCTAAAAGTTTTTCATATTCAGGTGTGGTTTTTACATTCGTAATTCCGGCAATATTATCAATTTTTTTCATAGGCCAGAATGCATATCCGATATTATGCTTGTCCAACAACTGGATCAGTTCAGTAAACCAGACATTAGAGTTTTCACCGGTTTCACCGAGCCATATCGGCATATTGTGCTTTTCCCTTAAATCCAAAGCAAACTGTATCGTTTGATCATCATTGTAATTCCAGTATTTATGGAAACTGAAAGCCATGTTTTTGTCCCAGATCGGAATCAGGCCATTGTAATTATTACCCCAGCCGTTTCCTTCGATAAAAATAATATGCTTTTGGTCCACTTCACGAATGGCGGTTGTGATGTCTTTCTGTAATTTCCAGAGCGGGGCATTAGACATTTCATCCGTACCGTTTGGATTCTTGCCTGTGAAATTGATATTGGGTTCATTGATGATATCATATCCGCCCATCCATGGTTCATTTTTATAGCGGTCTGCCAGTTTCTTCCACAAGGCTACCGTTTTCCTTTGATTTTCAGCGCTTTCCCAGAGTGAGGGCTTCGTTTTATCATTATCAGAAATATTGGCATCATTTCCCTGTCCTCCGGGTGCAGCATGGAGGTCGAGAATCAGATAGATTTTATTGTCCTTACACCATCTGAGAAGATCATCAGTCATCGTAAAACCTTCTTCCAGCCAGGTATCTTTACCTTTCACAGGTTCTTTTTCAATAGGAAGAGTATAAAGATTATAGTGCATCGGAAGCCTGATCGAGTTGAATCCGGCTTTAGCCAGAAAATCAATATCCTGTTTGGTAACTCCGTTTTTCAAATACGCCTTATAAAATTCCTGCATTCCGTCTTCACCAATGAGTTCTGCGATTTTTTCCTTAATCTTATATTGTGGCCCGGCAAAATCAGCGGTTTTCAGCATATAGCCTTCCTGCAGCATCCAGCCTCCTAAACCGAGACCTCTCAGCTGAATGTTTTCACCCTTGTCATTGATAATTCTTTGTCCATCAGTTTTTAATAATTGTGATGTCCCAAATTGAGACAATAATAAAGCGGAAAATAAGATCGTTTTTTTCATAATTGGAATGGTTTAATGAGTATGGATTGTTTAGAGGTTAATATGCCCGATGGACATCGCATGGTGGAAATCTGTATTGACTCCATTTATCCTAATCCATCTGATATGCAAAACAAAATTTTTCAATAGTTTATTGAATTGTTTTCCAAATATATTGTTTTTTTGTTTTATAAATAAATTTATGTCGATAAATCAATGTATTTTGTCATTATTTATGATTTTAAAAACATTTTCAGACATTGTACTGCTATGAATGAGTTTTAAAAAAAACTATCTTGTCCTCATTTCCGAGGACAAGATAGTATGGTGAAGGCTGTTACGGAATATGCGATAACAGTCTTGTATTTCTACTCTTTTAGCTGATTAGTTTTACGATTTCCAACGCTACTTTTAATGCTTCAGTCCCGTCTTCAAGAGAAACTTCTACATTTTTATCAGCCGTAATGGCGTCAGCAAAGGAATTAAGCTCATCTAAAATGGCATTGTTAGGTTGAATATTCGGATATTCAAATAAAATCTGATTTTTCTCTCCATCCGCATTTTCAATAATCATGTCAAATGGAGTAGGAGTTTCAGGAGCGTCTTTCATTCTGATGACTTCCGCTTTTTTCTCAAGGAAATCAACAGAAATATAAGCGTCTTTCTGGAAGAATCTGCTTTTTTCTCATCGCTTTCATAGAGATTCTGGAAGTCGTAAGATTGGCTACACATCCGTTTTCGAACTCTATTCTGGCATTGGCAATATCCGGTGTTTTACTTACTACACAAACTCCGCTGGCATGAATATTTTTAACCTTTGACTTAGCCATGCTCAACAAAATGTCAAGATCATGAATCATCAGATCCAGTACCACAGAAACATCAGTTCCACGCGGATTGAACTCAGCAAGCCTGTGAATCTCTATGAACATCGGGTTTTTAATATAATCTTTGGTGGCGATAAAAGCCGGATTGTACCTTTCCACATGACCCACCTGCGCTTTGATCCCGTTTTCCTGGCAAAGACGTAAGATTTCTTCCGCCTGCTCAAGGGTTTGCGTAACCGGCTTTTCAATGAAAAAATGCAGCTTTTTCTCGATGGCTTTTAAAGCATAATCGTAGTGATAGATTGTAGGAGTAACAATATCCAGCATATCAATCTGATCCAGCAATTCATCAAAATTTTCAAAATATTTATATCCGAATTCGGCTTCTAATTTCTTTCCGTTTTCAACATCTTTATCATGGAAACCTACCAACTCGTATCTATCTGACTGATTAAGAAGTTTTAAGTGTATTTTTCCCAAGTGTCCGGCACCTACCAAACCTGCTTTTAACATAGCTGTATTAAATTTTTGTAAAGATAAGAAAGAAGTTAGATTCCAAAGGTCAGAAATTGTTTTTTGTGGATAATTCTTTTCTCCAATCCATGAAATCTAAAATCTAATTTCTTACTTTTGCCAGATGCATGATTCGTTTGTACATAAAGGAAAAAGAAAGATTTTAGTTGAATATCTTCGACACAGAATTGGAATTTCGGATGAAAATGTACTTCGGGCAATGAGTGAAGTTCCGAGACACCTTTTTATCGAAAGTATTTTTGAAGATTTTGCTTACGAGGATCGGGCATTCCCGATTCTGGCACACCAGACCATCTCACACCCTTCCACGGTGGCAGAGCAGTCCGAGTTGTTGCAGGTAAAAGCCGGGGAAAAAGTACTGGAAATAGGAACGGGTTGCGGATACCAGACAGCTGTGTTGCTTACGATGAAAGCTCATGTTTATACGGTGGAAAGACAGAAAGATTTATTTGATTTTTCGAAGAAAAAACTGCGTGAACTCCATTTATTTCCAAAATTTCAAAGTTTTGGTGACGGTTTTGCGGGACTGCCGACGTTCGCTCCTTTTGATAAAATCATCGTCACCTGTGGGGCTTCCACATTACCTACAGAGCTATTGAAACAATTGAATATAGGAGGGAAAATGGTAATTCCGCTGGGTCCTACCGACGAACAGGTATTATTCAGATTTACCAAAATAGGACCTACCGAATTTGAAAAAGAAGAATTCGGAGCTTATAAATTCGTTCCTATGCTGGGAAATACAAACCAGTAGGATAATTCAGTGTTATTTTATCATTAATTTCCTTAAAATAAAACAATTTAATTCACTTAACAACGTTTAAGATGATACCGTATGTAAGCCCATAAGGAAGAATTACTTAGCCGGATAGATAATATTTTATAAATCGTGGTGACATTGAGTGTCAGCAGAATTAATAAATTTTATCTTTTTTAATAAATTTTTAGACCCGTTTCGGAATGAAAATTGAACTTCATTATGAACTCAACCACTTAAAATCTTATTATTATGGATACGAATAGATTCAAATCGTCACACGATTTTAGTAATGTTCAGAAAAATTTGCATAATAACCCCGGATATAGTGTAGAAAGCTATTCTCAACAGGTAAAAGATTATCTCAGCGAGATGAAGGGGAAGAATCAGGAAGCGACAAAACAAGGGTTTATGAGCCATGCCCAAAAATCAGCAAAAGAAGTATGGGAAGAAATTCAGGAGATGGCCTCAGATGCCTGGGATAAACATAAAAAACATTCAGGTGAAGAAAAATAATTTTTAATATTAAAGTTAGAACCTTACTTTTCACAGAGTAAGGTTTTTTATTTAACCAATCAATGATACTATGAAAGTTTTTGTCAATAAAATGATTCCTGAAATCGGGATGAATCTGTTGAAACAAGCAGGACTGGAAGTGATACTTCCTGAAAATGAAAATCTAACACAGGAGGAATGGCTGCAGTATTGCCGGTCTGTGGATGTGATATTAAGTATTGGAAATGATTTTAAATACGATAAAAAATTTTTTGATACCTGCCCGAATATCAAAGCGATTGCTCTGTATTCTGTAGGTTTTGACCATGTTGATATTAATGAGGCTGTAAAGAGAAATATCCCGGTTGGGAATACTCCTGATGTGCTGAGCAGAGCGACTTCAGATGTTGCCTTTTTACTCATGCAGGCTGTAGCGAGGAAGGCAAGCTATAATTTCCAGAAAGTAAAAAATGGCAATTGGGGAAGTTTTGATCCGTTACATGCCCTGGGGCAGGAATTGTATGGAAAAACATTGGGCATCTTCGGATTGGGAAGAATAGGCTTTGAAATGGCTAAAAAATCAAAGCATGCTTTTGACATGAACATTATCTATCACAACCGAAACCGAAATGAAGAAGCAGAAAAAGAACTGGGAGCAATATACGTGTCCTTTGAAGAATTAATTACAAGTTCTGACGTGTTGAGCATTCATGCTAGTTTTACGCCTGAACATAAAGAACTTTTCAACGAAGAAGTCTTTAAAAAAATGAAATCCAATGCTATTTTTGTGAACACTGCCCGGGGTGGATTTCAAAACCAAAAAGATTTGTATCAGGCATTAACTGATGGCACGATCTGGGGGGCAGGCCTGGATGTAACCAATCCGGAACCTATGTCTTCTGACGATCCTATGCTGGAACTTTCAAATGTTTGTGTGTTACCTCATATAGGATCTGCCACCATGGAAGCGAGAAACGGAATGGCAAGACTTGCCGCAGAAAACCTGATAGCATTTTCCAGGGGTGAGAAGATGCCGTATTGTGCCAATCCGGAAGTTTATTCCCACCATTCATAGTAAGTTGGAATTATTTTTGTTCTCTCTTTACAAACCTAAAATCTCAACATTATGGCACCAGAGAAAAATATTAATGAGCAAAACAGGAAATTAGAACAAATGGATTATAGTCCTAATGAAGATATATTTAAAAGAGAAAAACATATTCCGCTAGACGGAGACGGAAATCCGATTGTAGACGAAGACCCCGATGAAGATAAAATAGATAAGGGGCTCGATATCCCGGGAGCAGAAGAGGATGATAAAATGGAAGAAATAGGGGAGGAAGATGAAGAAAACAATTATTGGAGCTTAAGTGACAATGATGATGATCATGAGGAAGAAAATGATGATGTTTTAACCTAAAATTTGAACGTATAGAAAAATACAGGCCTTGCTGAATCTCAGTAAGGTCTCTTTATTTTAAATGATAACCTGATTGGGTAACGGGAAATTCCCCTCCCTTGGAGTGGTGGATTCAAAAATTATTCAATTTTTGAAGACGGGGTGGTTCCATAGTGCAGAATAATAAATGCCTCCAGCTCTTTCATTACTCTATTCATATTATTTCGCACCTCATAATCATCAATGCTGAATACTAATAACCCTAAAGATTCAAGGTATTTTTGTCTTACAACATCATAGTCTTGTTTTTCATCATGGTTTGAATCATCAATTTCAATGACTAATCCTAATGTCTTCACATAAAAGTCAACAATATAATTTCCGATAATTCTTTGTCTGTCAAAATCAATTTTATAGAATATCCCTGCTCTGACTTCTTTCCAGAATAATACTTCGCCTAGAATCCGGGCTTTACGTTTTCCTTTTAGCAATGATTTTAAATGGGGACTGTAGGGTAAATTTTCTACAAAGTTTCGGACAATGGGGATTCCATTAATAGTAGTGAGGATTTCTTTCATGATTGTGTGTGTAACCACCCTGTCTTCGTCTTTCGACGAATCCACCCCTCCAGAGGAGGGGAACTGAGTGCTTTTTCTCAAATATAGTACTAAATAGTAAATTCAGGATGATAATTTAAAATAAACAAATTCGCTTTTCACCTCTACTTGCCTATATTTTATAATTTGAATATCTTTAAAACATAAAAAATTGTTTAAACATAGAACTTTAAATAGCAATATGACATTTCAAGAACAAATCCAACAGGGAATTCCTACTCAGCTGCCACAGCCAAAACCATATGAAACAAATATCAACCATGCTCCAAAACGTAAGGAGATTTTAGGAGAAGAAGAGAAAAAGCTCGCATTAAAAAATGCTTTACGTTATTTCGATCCTCGGTTTCATGCAGAGCTGATTCCTGAATTTAAGCAGGAACTCGAAGACTACGGAAGAATTTATATGTATCGTTTTCGTCCGGATTATGAGATGAAAGCAAGGTCTATCAGTGATTATCCGGGAAAATCTGAGCAGGCGAAAGCGATTATGCTGATGATCCAGAATAACCTGGATTATGCCGTTGCACAGCATCCTCATGAGTTGATTACCTATGGTGGAAACGGAGCCGTTTTCTCGAACTGGGCGCAATACCTGCTGACGATGAAATATTTATCGGAAATGAGTGATGAGCAGACTTTGGTAATGTATTCCGGGCATCCGATGGGGTTATTTCCTTCACACAAAGAGGCACCAAGGGTTGTTGTAACCAATGGAATGATGATCCCGAATTATTCTAAACCTGATGACTGGGAAAAATTCAACGCTCTTGGGGTGACCCAGTACGGGCAGATGACAGCAGGAAGTTATATGTATATCGGCCCGCAGGGTATTGTTCACGGGACTACCATTACAGTGTTGAATGCTTTCAGAAAGATCAACAAAGAACCGAAAGGAGGTCTTTTTGTAACATCCGGATTGGGAGGAATGAGTGGAGCACAGCCCAAAGCTGGAAATATCGCCGGTTGTGTTACCGTTTGTGCTGAAGTGAATCCAAAGATTACCAAAATCCGCCACGACCAGAAATGGGTCAATGAAATCCATGAAAATCTTGATGAATTGGTGAAAAGGGTAAGAGAAGCACAGGAAAATAAAGAAACCGTTTCTCTGGCTTATCTTGGAAATATTGTGGAGGTTTGGGAGAAATTTGATCAGGAAAACCTGAGAATAGATATCGGATCCGATCAGACTTCACTTCACAATCCTTGGGCAGGTGGTTATTATCCTGCAGGACAGAGCTTTGAAGAATCTAATACAATGATGGCTGAAGATCCTGAATTATTCAAAGAAAAAGTTCAGGAAACTTTGAGGAGACATGCTGCAGCCATCAATAAACACACTCAAAAAGGAACGTATTTCTTTGATTACGGAAATGCTTTCTTGCTGGAGGCTTCCAGAGCGGGAGCAGATGTAATGGCTGGTAATCCTACTTTAGGAAGAGAATTCAAATATCCTAGTTATGTTCAGGATATTATGGGACCTATGTGCTTCGATTACGGTTTTGGGCCGTTCCGATGGGTATGTACAAGCGGAAAACCTGAAGATCTGCAGAAAACAGATGATATTGCCTGTGCAGTACTTGAAGAGATGATCAAAACTGCTCCTGAAGAAATTCAGCAGCAGATGAAAGATAATATCCAGTGGATCAAAGGCGCCCAGGAAAATAAACTGGTGGTAGGGTCACAGGCAAGAATCCTATACGCTGATGCGGAAGGAAGAATGAAGATTGCCGAAGCTTTCAATAATGCAATCAAAAACGGAGAAATAGGACCTGTGGTTTTAGGAAGAGACCACCATGATGTTTCAGGAACGGATTCCCCTTACAGAGAAACATCCAACATTTATGACGGATCGAGATTTACCGCAGATATGGCGATTCACAACGTCATCGGCGACAGTTTCCGTGGGGCAACCTGGGTGTCCATCCATAATGGAGGAGGAGTAGGCTGGGGAGAAGTTATCAACGGAGGTTTCGGGATGTTGTTGGATGGCAGTGCTGATGCTAACCGAAGACTGAAATCGATGCTTTTCTGGGATGTCAATAACGGGATTTCCAGAAGAAGCTGGGCAAGAAACGAAGGCGCTATTTTCGCTATTAAAAGAGCGATGGAAGTGGAACCGAATCTGAAAGTGACGCTTCCCAACCTTGTAGATGAAAATTTACTGTAAAATATAATATTCAGCATTGGCAACGATCAACAAAAAAATGTTTTCACACCTGAACGTGGAGGATAATGATCCTGTATGGGAGAAGTTTGCTAAGGTTGAATTTTCAAAAAAATGATATTTCCGGACCATAAAGCCTATCTTGTTGAAGATGGGCTTGTCCGTAAATATTATATCAGTCATTCTTCAGATATTGAGATAGAAATATGTGCGGAGTTTTACTTTCCGGGTGATATTTTTACTGTCGGAGAAAAAGGTTCTGAGGCGATTTATGAATCGATAAGCAATGGTCTTGCCTGGGAAATTACGCTCGATGAGGTCAAAGAAATGTTTGCTGTTAATCCCGAATGCCGCTTTGTTCAGAACTATTATTTAAGCAGAAAATTGCATGCTGCCATGAAGCGCGAGATGCTTTTACTTAAAAACACCCCACAGGATCTGTATGAATATCTTTTGAATCATAAGCCACACTATATTCAGAATATTCCCCTGAAATATCTGGCTTCATATATTGGGGTAACCCCTATTTCTTTAAGCCGGATCAGAAAAAGGATTACTTGAGATAAGTAAGAAGCTTGATACAAAAAGTTTGAAGTTAGTATTTGTGTTATGTTTTTGTGAAGCTTTATCAATAAATCAAGTGAAGATACTGAGGTATGGTTATTTTATGATTATAATAACTTTCATCTTCTATCTTAATTAATTATCTTTTGTTTATTGTTTGACTTTCCCCAAGTGTTTTCCTTTGTTAAAAATAAAAATATGGAAATACAAAAGTTAAACTGGGCGGGAATAAAGCTCACTTCTCACGGTAAAATTGTTCTAATAGATGCCGTGGAAGACTTCTCATATTATAAACCCGTCCTGGGTGATGCGGTAGAAGATCTCATTGAATTTTCTGCAGAGATACAGGCAGATTATATCCTGTTTACCCATTTACATTTAGATCATTTTGATCGAGGAGTTGTCGAAAAATGCCTGAAAAAAGACGGGAAATTGATTGTATATTCCGGACTGGAGCCCTTTGTCAGAAAACATCTGGATCAGGTTGAAATGGTTGTTTTGGATTTGGATGAAACCTTTACCGAACATCAGATCACCTTTAAGCCGGTTTTTGCGATGGACGGTGTCGGCGAAATACAATCTTCCTGGATTGTAAAAGACGGAACAACTGCCATTTTTCATGGTGGTAATACCATTTGGCACAGCCAGTTCTGGAAGTTGGGAAAAGAAAACCCCACTATTGATTACGCATTTTTACCGGTTAACGGAGTGGTTGTCAACTTTGAAATTATAGGATTAGAATACAGTCCGGTTCCGGCTTCTCTTAATCTGAAAGAAGCTTTTGCTGCAGCTCATTTACTGCACGCGAAATATCTGGTTCCAATTCATTATGGACTGTTTGCCCACGAAAAATGCTACATTCCCCAGTTGTTTGATGATGGGGATTTGCAGGAAATTTCGGAAGAGATAGGGCAAGAGTATCTCCTTTTAAAGGATGGGGAAATTTTACCTCATTCATAGACGATTATACCCTGTTTTATCAAATAAATTGATAAATTTAAGGATGAAAAAAATTGGAATAATAGGCTGTGGCTGGTTGGGAAGTCATATCGCGGCTAGACTGAAAGGGCAATATGAGATTTTTGTAACCACTACATCTGAATCTAAAATAAAAGATCTCTCTGATAAAGGGTATCACGTCACACAAGTTAGTTTTGAGGATGATTTATCCGAACCAAATACAGCGTGGAAAATTGCACCACAATTGGATGCGGTGATCATTACTGTTCCTTTTGCAGGGATAAGAGGTGCTGAAATTCCATTGAACGAAAGAGCTCAGAATCTGCTTACATTTCTCGGCGATTATAAAGGACAGCTTTATTTAATGAGTTCTACCGGGGTATATCCCGGTGATGAAAAAGAATTTACAGAGGATGATAAACCTGTAGATAATGTTCCCAGTGAAAGCGTTATAAAAAATAAATTTCCTCACGTCAATATTCTGCGGTTGGCTGGATTAATGGGCGATCAGAGACTTTTAAAAAATTATAATATTTCAAATCTGGAGATGCTGGTGAATCATATCCACTATGCTGATATTTGTACAGTCATTGAAAAAATGCTGGAAAATAAGTCCCATTCCAAAGTATATAATGTGGCAGCACCCGTTCACCCCAATAAACAAGAGATTATCAATGCCCAGAAAGGGCTGCCGTATTCCCGGGAACGTACTACCGAGGGCAGAATCATTTCATCAGCCAGATTAATTTCAGATCTTAATTTTGAATTTCAATATCCGGATCCGAGGTATTTTCATATTGTGAAAGTTTAGGAAGATATAAGTTACCAAAATAAAAACCTGCGTTACAGCAGGTTTTTATTTGAGACTATTATAAAATAAAATTTACATTTTTACCGCTTTGATAGCTGCTTCATAGTTAGGTTCCTGTGAAATGTCAGGTACCTGTTCCTCATAGATGATGTTTCCTGATGGATCAATTACCACCACAGCTCTGCTCAGAAGACCTTTCATTGGAGAGTCAATCATTTCTACCCCGTAGTTCCATCCGAAGTCAGAACGGAAGTCTGAGAGCATCACCACATTTTCTATACCTTCAGCCCCGCAAAATCTTTTTTGAGCGAAAGGTAAATCCTTCGAAATACACAGAACCACCGTGTTGGGAAGATTGGCGGCATCTTCATTAAAATGATGAACCGATGCAGAGCAGACACCCGTGTCCACACTTGGAAAGATATTGAGAATAACATATCTCCCTTTGTACGATTCAAGAGTCTGATCATTCATATTGACGTCTGTCAGGGTAAACTTGGGAGCCGGTTTATTAAGTGCCGGTAATTTTGAATAGGTGCGTACAGTTTCTCCTCTCATTAAAACCGTGTTAGGACTTGCTTTGGTATTTTGGGCGAAACCGAATGCCGATACCCAAAACAGAGTACTGAAAATTATTTTTGAAAACATTGAAATTTATTTTTAACAAAATTATTCTTTTTTTCAGTTAGCTGAATTAAATTTCATTCAAATAGCTTTTAAATAGAGCAAATCTATTGAATCACTATTCTTAGAATCAATTTTTACATCTAACTTTATTCTTCAAAAAAGATTCAAATTATTAAAAAATATACTTATGAGTTCAGCAGACAATTTTTCACTTCATGATATTTTTAAAAGCGAAAATGATATTCCCGAAGAATACAGGATTCCTGAAATCCATCAGAACGTGTATCTTCTCAATGGTGAGCTGGTAGAATGGAAGGGTGAAACACAAAATATTTATTCACCTGTCTGTATTCCCACAGCAAACGGATTGGAGAGAAAACTCCTGGGAAGCATTCCGATTATTGGCTCCAAAGAGGCGATGGACGTCCTGGAAGCTTGTGTAAAAGCCTATGATAATGGTCTTGGCGAGTGGCCTACCATGTCTGTTGAAGGCAGGATTAAATGTATGCAGAAATTTGTTTACCTGATGATCCAGCAGCGTGATCTGGTTATTAAGCTGCTGATGTGGGAAATAGGGAAAACATTGGCGGATTCTGCCAAAGAATTCGACCGTACCGTAGATTACATCAATCAGACGATAGATGCTTTAAAGGATTTAGATAGAGAATCATCGCGTTTTCAACAGGCAGAAGGTACGATAGCGCAGATCAGAAGAGCTCCTTTGGGAGTGGTGCTGAGCATGGGACCTTTTAATTATCCTTTGAATGAAATATTTACCACCTTGATTCCCGCTCTGATCATGGGAAATACGATTTTATTTAAACTTCCGAAACACGGGGTACTAGCACATTATCCTTTGTTAAATGCATTCAGGGAAGCTTTCCCGAAAGGAACTGTAAACACATTATACGGAAAAGGCTCAGAAATTATCACTCCTATCATGGAAAGCGGAAAGGTAAATGTATTGGCATTTATCGGCTCAAGTAAAGTTGCCAATGGATTAAAAAAGCTGCATCCGAAAGTCAACCGTTTAAGAGCAATTTTAAGTCTGGATGCTAAAAATGCAGCTATTGTAACCAAAAATGCGAATCTGGATGTTGCAGTGAGCGAATGTATTCTGGGAGCTCTTTCTTTTTAACGGGCAACGCTGTACAGCGTTAAAGCTGATTTTTGTCCAGAAAGAAATTGCTGCAGAATTTACTGCCAAATTAAGTGAAGCAGTCTCTGCCCTGAAACCGGGCTTACCATGGGAAAAAGATGTGAAAATAACACCGCTTCCGGAGGCTAATAAACCTCCTTATTTAAAAGAATGTATAGAAGATGCTCTCACTAAAGGCGCAGCAGTGCTGAATAAAGATGGAGGGTATACTGAAGAATCATTTGTGTTCCCTGCCGTTGTCTATCCTGTCAACAGTGATATGAAGCTGTATCACGAAGAGCAATTTGGTCCGGTGATTCCTGTGGTTCCGTTTGAAGATATAGAAGAACCCATAGAATATCAGGTCAATGCTTCGCATGGGATGCAGGTAAGTATCTTTAGTGAAGATCCCCAAGAAGTTTCAAGACTGATTGATCCGTTCGTGAATCTTGTCAGCAGGGTCAATATCAACTGCCAGGCGCAACGTGGCCCCGATGTGTTTCCGTTTACCGGAAGAAAAGACAGTGCGGAAGGAACACTTTCTGTTTTTGATGCCCTTCGTTCATTTTCTATCAGGTCTTTGGTAGCTGCAAAGCTTACTGATTCAAATAAAAAATTATTAAATACCATCGTGAGAGAGCATGATTCCAACTTTTTAAGCACCGACTATATTTTCTAATCTGAATCTCAAGCTGAATTTAACATAAAATAAAAATCCGTAATAAACTTCTCTGTTTTTTAAGGATTTTTTAAATTGAAGGCTGGAATTTTAGTTTTTTGTAATTATGTGGTAGTGTTTTTATAAAACATTGCTGAAGGATTAGTGTATAAACCCATGTCTTCACTGGAAAAAGAATTTTTAGAGAAAATTGAAAAGCACAAAGGTGTTGTTTTCAAGATCTCTAAAATGTATATGGATAATAAGGACGACCAGAATGATCTCTATCAGGAGATTATTTACCAGGCCTGGAAATCATACGGTGGTTTTCAAAAGAGGAGTGATTTCTCAACATGGTTATACAGAACTGCACTGAATACTGCAATTGTTTTCTTAAGAAGTGAAAAAAAGCGTAGTTTTATACAAAATCAGAATATTGATGGGTTGAGTTCCCAACAAGAACCTTACAATGATACTGATGATGTAAATATGAAGCTTATGTATGAAGCCATCCACCAGCTAAGCCCTATTGATAAGGCGCTGATTTTCTTCTTTCTTGAAGATTTTCCGGGAAAGGAGATGGCCTGTCAGCTGGGAATCTCCGAAGTCAATGCCAGAGTAAAATTAAAAAGGGCAAAAGCCAGGCTTAAAGAGATTATCGTAAAACAGAGAACTGATTCAAACTAAACATACATGATGGAACTAGACGACTTTAAAGAACTTTGGAATAAAGATACAGGGCAGGATCCTCCTGAAATTTCTTTGGATACACAGCATCAGATACGCTCTCCGTTACAGATGCTGAAAATAAATATGGAAACCGAGTTTTGGCTGATGCTCGTTACGCTGCCAATGCTTTTAATCAGTTTTCCGTTCGCTTCTCGGGATTTTAATATTAAGATGATATCAACCTTTGTTACCATACTGACATTGGCTTTCATTATCTATTTTTATTCCAGGTTTCTGAAGCTTTATAAGCTGCTCAAACAAAATAGTATCAATACAAATTATGACCTGTTTAATCTTAAAACCCAGCTTTTAGTCTCAAAAGAAATTTATATTTCGTACTATATTTCCTATATCCCGCTCGCTCTTCTTTTGTGTCTTATCAAGATTAATTTTCATTTTGACAAGGAATATAACCTTGCTATTTTCGGAATCAGCTTCCTGATTACACTGTTTCTGGTCTATTTTGTCATAAAATACTGGATTTATTATATGTACGGAAGATATATTGATGATGTGGTAGAGTTGGTAGATGAACTTAACGGTATTGAAGTACACCAGCCATCGAAAAGGAAACAGACATGGTTTGAACGTTCACAGAAATTTTTTATGAATAAAATGGGTATCAAAGGACATATTATGAATACCATTATTTGGTTCGTTTCAATGTATATTTTTATCATTTTATTTTTGACACTCGTTTTATTGATTGTTATAATAGCCGGTGCCAAACTTCACTTTCTTGATATAGGATCCTTGCTAAAAGCCCTGAATAAACTGAACTAGAAACTTAATTTTAGGAGAGAAGAACCTGACAGATACCTGTCAGGTTTTTTTGCGAAAAAATGTAACATTTCTTATTTAATTCTACTAACTGTGAAAAAATACTAAATAATATGAGAAAAAAGACTACTATTACTAAGGTTTTAATCTTGTCATTGGCAATTTCGATTGTATCAATGTCGCTGGGTAATGCTCAAAACAGAGATCATACAGACATTTCAGTGAAAAGCCTTCCTAGAATTTCAATTTCACCAGGAATGGGAATTTTTAATGCAGATTTTAACGGGCAGAATATTTCATTAAAATTCCTGCAGGAACATTTGAGTGACTGGTTGGGAACAAATGACGATCATTCTTATAAACTTGTTAAAGAAAATAAAGATGATGTGGGAATCAGACATCTTGTGTATGAACATTACTATAAAAAAATAAAAGTAATGGATGACATGATTTTGATTCATGAGAAAGATGGAAAAATTACCCATGTAAATGGTGAAATTATTACTGATATCCCTTCTTCAAGTGGTCAAAAGAAACTTAATTCGCAAAAAATCAAATCGATTATCATTGCTGATCTTAATCCACAGGGAAAAATAAAGATTTCTGATGCTGAATTAGTTATTACTAAGGTAAATAAAGCTAGAAAGACAGCTGTATTTTATACTTCTAAAATAGATGCGCTTTCTTTTAAACCCTTAAAGGCGTATACCTATTATATAGATAATGCTACTGGAGCAGTTGTTAAGAAAAATTCAAGGGTTCACGATACAGATACCCCTTCTACAAGTGCAACATATTACAAGGGAAACCAGTCTGTCACTGTTGACTCTTATAACGGGCAATTCCGGTTGAAGGATAATGTCCGAAATATCCATACTATGAATGGAACTAATCTGGATATAGATACAATAAGTGGAGGGATCATTAATGTGGGCGAGTATATGAATCCTGTGGCTGATTATACGGCAGACGATACAAAACCACCGGTAGAAGTACATTGGGGAATGAAGAATGCCTATGATTACTATATGACAAAGCATAACAGAAACAGTTATGATGGAAATGGGGCAAAAATAGACAACTATTATAACTTTGATTTTGGGGGTCTTCAAGGAGGAGCAAATGCGGCTGCTTTAGATACTCCTTTATACGGAGGAATAGTATGTATGTTGTATGGTAATGGAAAAATTTTGGGAGGTATGCTAACGTTAATGAATCCTGTTGTGGGCTTAGACGTTGCCGGGCATGAATATTCCCACCTGATTATCGGAAGAAACGGACTGGGAGGGTTAAATTATGAAGCAGAATCAGGGGCTATTAATGAATCTATTGCAGATATGCTGGGAACGGCCATCGAGTTTTATTCCGGTGCTAGTCCGAATTGGACAATAGGTGAGGGAATTCCTACAGCAAACATTCTTACTCCCAACCCAAGTCCTTATATGAGAAACATGTCTGATCCGAATAATGTAAACCCAGGTCCTCAGCCCGATACTTATCTGGGAGTAAATTGGGTGAATACAGCTGATACAAGTGATTCAAACGATTATGGTGGAGTTCATACAAACAGTGGAGTTGGAAATTATTGGTTTTACCTGCTGTCACAAGGCGGTTCAGGAACTAATGATATTGGAAATGCCTATAATGTATCCGGAATTACAATTGAAAAAGCAGAGAAAATTATCTATAGAGCTCTAATGAATTATATGACCCCTAATACAACATATCTGGATGCCTATAACGCAACAAAGCAGGCTGTGGCAGATCTGTATGGTGCCGAAAGTAATGAGCAGCAGCAGAATGTAAGTGCGTGGTATGCCGTAGGGATAGGGACTGGTGTATTATCAACTACGGAATCCACACGCAAAGAGAACGATCAGTTGACAATATATCCAAACCCGGTTAAAGATGGTGTATTTACCATTGACAATAACAATAATAATGCTTTTGTTGAAATATTCGATGCTGCAGGAAGATTGATTAAACCTGCACAGAAATTACATAACGGAGCGAATACGATTTACATTAAAAATACTCAAAAAGGCATCTACATTCTAAAAATTACCTCCAATAGAACGGTTATTTCTACCAAGAAAATAATTGTTGAATAGGATTTTCAATACATCGATTCCGAATACAATGTTATTTTGAGAACTTAGTAAAAAAACACAATAAAGAGCCTGGCAGTATTTCTATGATCTTTTTCCTGACGCCGGTTCTTTTGGTGATTATTTTATTAATAGGTTACCTTACATCAGGCCCTGGAAACATTAAATTAAATATATCGTAATAATAATATCTGAAAAATAAAAAACCGAAAGAGAGTATTCTTTCGGTTTTTTCTATAAATAGATGTAACATTTTTATTTTTTTTCTACTAACTGAGAATAATATGAATTTAGTTTTTAATTAATAGGTAAAAACAACATATGAAATTATTTCAGACAACTATCCTGAGAAAATAGTTATTACACACCACTTAAAAAACACAATGAAGAGCCTGGCAGTATTTTTTCTGCCGGGTTTTTTGCTTTCTTAGCAGGAATTGGGTGTGGTAGTTTGTTCTCTGAAAATACTTTAATTGATTCAATTTTTATTTTCTTTTTCTTTTGCAATTTCATTCCTGATCCAATCCAGTTGCGGATCTTTTTTATCGATAATATCCTGCATACTTTCTTTAATGACAACATCAGGTACAACTCCTTTTTTTGAATCCGAGAAATTGATATTAGGTTGCACAAGAACCAACCCGATAGGGAATTTTATTTCAGAATTGGGAAGCTTCTGATAGGAGTAGAACCCTGCTACTGTTCCGTCATTGGCACCTCCGGTTTCTTCCCCTACCAGAATAGCTCTTTTATCATTTTTAAGTTTTGCTGTAATAATAGACGATGCAGAAAAACTTCCACCATTGATGAGTACAAAGACTTTACCCTGAAATGCTTCTTTATTGGGTTTGGTAGGTTTATCTGCCTTCATCTTATAGAAAACCTTGCCATCTTTTTTATAAGTACTGAAAGCTTGCGCAAAGAAGTAACTCGGGTAGGCGATACTTTTAAAAGCAAACTCCAATGGACTGCTTTTCCTGAAATAATTGGTTCGCAAAGGAATATCTCTGGAAGTAATCTGAGATGGCTTTATTAAAGTGAAAGGCTTATTGGCCAGATAGGAATAAAGATTATTGATTTCGTAGAGAGAACCTCCATAGTTGTTTCGCACATCTATGATCAGATAATCTGATTTCGCATCCTTAATCTTTGAAAATGTTTTTTTATAAAACTCGTCCGAATACTCGCGCGAAAAACTTTTTACTTTGATGTAAGCGATGGTACTGTCTTTATCAAGAAACTTAAAACTACGGTTATAAGAATTGCTGGAGGCTACATAATCATTCATCTTCTTCTCCGGAGTCCTTTTCTTCATTTCCTTATCCTTTTCAAGATCAGTATCGGATTTTATTTCTCTTCGTAAAGTGATGGTTTTCTTTTCACCTTTGTATAGAGTTTCCAGAATTGCTTTATCAGACAATCCGTGTTCTGCTGTATAATAATTAAAGAAAAGGTCTTTTAAAAAATAAGGCTGGAAAGTTGTATTGTATCCATCGCTGCTGATGAGGTTTCTGTATTTTTTAATATAATCTGAAACAGGAATATTGTTAATGGATAAAATCTCAGTTCCGGGCTGAATATTTTCAATAGAATCACGGTTTTGAATAATGTACATCCTGTCATCTGCAACATAATATTCAAAGCGGCTGAAAAGGCCTGTTTTATGTTCTAATGTTTTAATTTCTTTTTTAGTAAACCTTTTTCTGGGAATTCTCAAAGAAAGATGTCCTTCACGGATACCTGCAATCACAGGTTGTAGCTTAAAATAAAACTCAAGAGGAGTAAGAGGTTGATTGATGGTCTGCTTAATGCTGTCAAATTTACGGTCCAATTCCTTCTTGGGAATATACCAATACAGTTGAGGATGCATTTGCCTCAATTTTGAATAAGCATAGTCTATATCTTCTTTAAGTTGCTCCGGAGGAATGCAGGAAGCCCGCTGTTCATTATGTTTTTTGATAGATGCACATGACGAAAGCATTACAAGAAGGAATATTACCGAACAATTTTTCAATGTACTTTGAGTTTTTTTAAGCTGCTAAAATAATGAGTTTAAAGTTAATCACCACTTAAATGAGTGATAAATTTTCTGAAAAACGTAATAAATTTAGTTAAAAACTTGAAGATAAATTCTTGTTATTTTTATTTAAAAGCAAAAGTCAATACATTTGATGTTTATTTATGATAAGATGGTTTATTGGATTATAACAACGATTGTTGTTCTTGCTGCTACTTTTTGTATAGTGATCAACATGAGGGTTTTTGGAGCGGTTCCGAAGGGGCAAAGATTAAAACGGATCAGACAGTCGAAGCTTTACAGAGACAAAAAATTTCAGAATATCAGCCATACCCCTTCTATTGCCGAAGGATATAAAATGTCAAAAGTTACCTATGATTTCTTTTTCGGTAAAAAACATCCCTTGTTAAAACCCCTGAAAAACATTCCTTCAATACAAACCGATATAAAAAATATAGATAAGAATGATGATGTGTTTATCTGGCTGGGGCATTCATCATATTATTTGCAGACCGATGGTGTTTCATTCCTTATTGATCCTGTTCTCAGTTCTTACGGTTCTCCATTTAAATTTTTTAATAAAGCATTTAAAGGTTCGGATATTTTTAAACCTGAAGATATTCCGGCTTTGGATTACCTGGTGATCACTCATGACCATTTTGACCATCTGGATTACCCAACTGTACATTCTGTTAGAGACCGCACCGCAAATGCAATTGTTCCGCTGGGAGTAGGAGCACACCTTGAAAGATGGGGATATAAAGAATCTCAGCTTATTGAGGAAGAGTGGGGCGTTTCCGCTGAATTAAAGAATAAGATAAAAATTACATTTACTCCTGCAAGACATTTTTCAGGCAGAAGATTAAAACAAAATGACACCCTATGGACATCCTATGTACTGGAAACTCCGACAAAAAAAATATTCCTGGGTGGTGACAGCGGATATGATTCACACTTTAAAATGATCGGCGAACAGTATGGTCCCTTTGACTATGCAATTCTTGAGAACGGACAGTACGGAGAGGCCTGGAGATACATTCATACACTACCTGAAGATGTTGTCCAGGCAAGTATAGATCTTAATGCAAAAACAATCCTGCCGGTTCACTCGTCAAAATTTGCACTGGCACTGCACCCATGGAATGAGCCGCTACAAAAAATTACCGGTTTAGGAAAAGAAAAAGGTCTGCATATCCTTACTCCGATGATCGGAGAGGTTGTTTATCTTAATCAATCTGATCAGCAGTTTAAAGTCTGGTGGGAAGAATGATCAGGCATGCCAGATGTCTTTGTACCGTCTGGGATGATTTTCAAACTGTTGTCTCACAAAATCACATTCCGGATCTACAAGCAAATCTTTTTCTTCCGCATAACGCACCAGCTCATCCAACAATAATTTGGCATACCCTTTTCCTTCATGTTCCTCATCAAGCTTTGTATAGTACACAATCAGCAGCCTTCCGTCAACCTCTATGGACATGTAACCTGCTTTTTCCCCATCAATAAGTAACTGCAATTCGTCCTGATATGGAGATACTTTAAATTTTATATTTTCCATAATTATTGAGATTTGGTTGATTAAAAAATAGTTTTCAAAGTTTTGATGAAAACATTCTTCCTTTTAAAATTACAAATTTTAATGATATGAAATAATACTTTTTAGCAATCTTAACGAATTTTATAAGAATAAAGGCTAAAGGGTTGAAATCATTTAATCATCGTTTCCTGCTGTCAGCTTTATCTTGCTGCTTCAATCTCAAAGGCTGTTTAGTAAAATAAAGGAAGCATAATACCCGCTTTAGAAATGATTAAAATCTATTAATTGTACAAAAAGATAGAAAATATTTTAAAGATAATCAATGGTTTATAACTTTATTTAACAAATATTGGCAATTCATAATAATAATTGGCACTCTAATTGTGCATGTCATGATGTTTAATTAAAAAAAGTGGAGTAAAATGAAAAAGTTGTTATTAACCGCATTTTTGATCGGGACCTTTAGCTTAAGCTATGCCCAGTTAGATTATTATAATGAATACCGACGAAGTATATCAGACGTTAACTGGCAGACCGTTGTTGCAGATCTTTTGCTTTCTGCGACACAGGCCAATCAGATTAATGCCTTAAACAACAGATACCGTGATTATGATACATGGAACAGGGTATATGTAGTGGAGCCCGGACGATGGAGAAATGACAGATACTCAGAATTGGAAAGAATTCTCGGAAGGGAAAAATATATGCAATTCAAGAAAAGATATTACAGAGGCCAAAACCCTGTTATTGTATATAATGTAAGCAAAAACGATTATAAAAAATACCGCAAACAACAGGAAAAGTATTATAAAAATCAGCAGAAATATTATAAAAAGCAAAACAAGCATCATGGTCACGGCCGTGATGGAGATTGGGATTAAACCATTATCAACTATATATATTCAATTTTTAAGCGACCTGCACATACTGCAGGTCGCTTTTTTATGATGGAAATGGTAAAGACTGATTGGGCAAAACCATATTATCAAAGCTTCATCAAAGAGATGTGTCAATTGTACTTTAGCTCCCAATATACAAGGCTAAAATGTTTTTCTTTGCGTTGACAATACCTCATTATTCTGTAATAATTGGTGAATAAATAAAACATAAGTTCTCAGTGCATTTTCCGAATATTTTTTAAATATATACATGATTAGTAAATTAGTTTGTTTGAATTTTATAATTTTGATTTATGGAATCAAACGAATCATTAAAAGGTTTTTATACCCGTAACGCCGTCAACCTGGGACCTCAGTGTCTTGGGCCTCATAGCATGGGGCATTTTAATGTGTTTTCACGCGAGTATTGTTCACCATTGACGCCGTACAGCAGGAGAGATTATTATAAAATTTCACTCATCATAGGAAGAGGGAAACTTCATTATGCTGATAAATGGATTTATGTGGATCGTCCTGCGTTATTGTTTTCAAATCCTGTCATTCCTTATTCCTGGGAGGCTGAAGATGACGATCAAAAAGGGTGGTTCTGCCTTTTTACGGAACAGTTTTTACAGAATGGAAATCGGCTGGGGAACCTTCAGGATTCTCCTCTTTTTAAAATTGGAGGCACTCCGGTTTTTTTGTGGAAGAAGAGCAGCAGAAGATTCTTTCTGATATTTATACCAAAATGATGGCAGAGATCAGTTCAGATTACGTCCACAAATATGATATGCTCAGAGCGTATCTTTACCTGATGATTCATGAAACAATAAGGATGCATCCGGCAGAAAGTTTTGAACCTTACCAGAATGCTTCCCAAAGAGTGGCTTCTTTGTTTATGGAGCTGCTGGAGAGACAATTTCCGATCGACAGCCCCGAAGCTTTTCTGAAATTAAAGACTCCGAATGACTATGCACAGACTCTTTCAATTCATGTCAATTCCTTAAACAGATCTGTCAAAGAGATTACCGGTAAAACGACAAGTCAGCAGATTACTGCTAGGATTATTCAGGAAGCCCATGCTTTACTCAGACATACCGACTGGAATGTCGCCGAAATTGCTTACGGTCTTGGATTTGAAGAACCCGCCTACTTTACGAATTATTTTAAAAAACAAACCGGAACTACCCCCAATGCAGTAAGAAACAGCCTTGTTTGAATTTTATAATTCTTAGTTTGAATTCTATATCATACATAATGTTGTCTTGTTATAATTTTGTCATATAAAATCAAATCAATATTCATTATGAAATTTAGAAAATTAGGAAACACGGGAGAGCAGTTATCTGCTATAGGTTTAGGATGTATGGGAATGAGTTTTGCTTATGGCCCTGCAGATGAAAAGGAGAGTATAAATACCTTACACAAGGCATTGGATCTGGGAGTCAATTTTTGGGATACGGCAGATATGTATGCTAATGGAGAGAATGAAAAACTGATTTCTAAAGTTTTGGTTCCCAACCGGGATAAAATTTTTATAGCGACCAAATTCGGTTTCAGATTTAAAGATGGAAAAGCAAGTCATAGCGGAGCACCCGGAACTTATTTTGACGGTTCCCCTGAATGGATCAGACAGGCTGTAGATCTGAGCCTTCAACGGTTAAAGATTGATACCATTGATCTGTATTACGCTCATAGAGTAGACCCTAACGTTCCAGTAGAAGAAACTGTGGGGGCAATGGCAGAACTTGTTAAGGCCGGAAAAGTAAAATATATCGGATTATCCGAAGCTTCTGCAGAATCTCTTAGAAAAGCTAATAAAATTCATCCTATTGCTGCTTTACAGTCAGAATATTCTATCCTTACCCAAGATATCGAAAAGGAAATTTTGCCAACCGTCAGAGAACTGGGGATTTCATTAGTTCCTTATTCCCCATTGGCCAGAGGGCTTTTTGCTAATATTACCGAAGTTCAGAATCTTGGTGATGATGATTTCAGAAAATCATTACCCCGTTATCAGCAGGAATATCTCGATAATAATACAAAGCTGGCCAAAGAAATCAATGAGTTTGCAGCCTCTAAAGGGATAAAAGGAACGCAACTCGCTTTAGCTTGGGTTCTCAATCAGGGGGAAGATATTATTCCTATTCCGGGAACCAAACGTATCAAATATCTTGAGGAAAATATTGCAGCCGTTAATGTAGACCTTTCTCAATCAGATCTGGATACCATTGATGCTATTCTGAAAAAATACCCGAATGTAGGCGAAAGATATAATGAAGGATCAATGAAATTAGTAAACAACTAAAGACTATATCATCAACCGGGCTCCCGAAATTATCCGTGAGCTCGGTTTTTAATTATAAAATAACCATTTGATTATGAACAGAAGAGAACTGTTAAAAAATAGTCTGCTGGCGGGAACATTAAGTGTCATCCCGTTTTCCCGTGTATGGGCAGAAACAAAAATACCGGAAATAAAAGAAGAAAATGATCTTTCAGGAGTTAAGAAAATCAGACTTGGCGAACTTGATCTTTTTGTCCTTACAGACGGATACATCCATGAAACCGATATCAAATCATTTGCCCCCAGAGGAAATGTATCACAACTGAAAACCATTCTTAAAGAAAACTTCAGATCTGATGATTATATTGATATGGCAGTAAATATCTTGCTGGTTAAAACCAAAAATAAGCTGGTTCTTTTTGATACAGGGATGGGTATTTTCGCAGATGAAAGAACAGGGTTCTTATTGAAAAGCCTTGAGAAAGCCGGTTTTTTCCCAAAAGATATCACGGATGTTTTTATTTCTCATGCCCATCCGGACCATATCGGTGGAGTGGTGGATAAGCAGAATCGTCTTGTTTTTCCCAATGCCAATGTTTTTATCTCAAAAACAGATTATGATTTCTGGATGAAAGCTTCATTGAAAGATTTTAACAATAGCGCTCTGAAGGCACATCCTGAACTTCTGAATCAGATTCTGCCTGCTCTTCAGAATGTATTGAAAGCTATTCAGCCTAAACTAAGATTTTATGATTTAAATAATACATTATATGATCATTTCAGTTTTCAGCTGGCTCCGGGACATACTCCTGGGTTAACACTCACTACTATTTCTTCAGGTAATGAAAAACTCATGTATATCGCAGACCTGGTTCACTCAGATGTTATCCTGTTCCCTCATCCTGACTGGGGGTTCTCCGGTGATACAGATTTGGATATTGCCACTGCGTCAAGGATAAAATTTCTTACCCAATTGGCAGATACCAGAGCCAGAGCCTTTTCCTCTCACTTACCCTGGCCGGGATTAGGCTTCACAAAGAAGAAAGAATCCGCTTTTGAATGGATTCCGGAAAGCTTTATGAATTAATAATAAAACAGTATGAAAACACCAATAAAAGCGGAATTTAGTCCGCTTTTATTCTAAGGTAACGTCATCCGGCTTTAGCCAAAACCTATTTAATAATAAGTAATTGCTAATTTCAAACCTTTCACTATACCTCTCCAAAAATTAATTCTGCTGTATACAATTTTTTAAACATTAAATATGTTAATGATAAGACAGAAAATGCAATCACAGCATCAATGGTAGCTGCAAAACCTAGAACTGCAAATTTGGAGAAGAACGCAAAAATAATATCGAAGAACATTCCTGCAAACACCCATTCTTTTACTCTTAATAATCTGTTGGGTAGAAGGAGAACCAGAACACCGGCAATTTTAAAGATTCCCAGGATATAAATAAAATGCGGAGGATAACCCAATTGTCGGGTAATATCCCATACGACAGGATTTTTTGTCAGCTCGAAGAAACCGCTTGCCCCAAACCATAATGACATAAAAATAGCGCCTGACCAGTAGATGACTTTTGTTGTTTTTGTTTTCATTTGTAATAGATAAAGTGTTGTAATGGACTGTTGAATAAAAATTAATTGAATTGAGTTTGTGCCGATCCGAAAATTTTTCCTGTTTTGGGATTCTGGATAAAAGCTATCACTTCCCATTGCGCAGGTGTGAAACCTTCAGGAAGTTTAAACGTCGTATTCCCCTGATTTTGCCTGTTTAAAGAAATGGAATTTTGCTGATGAACGATCTGCCAGTGATGTAGATGGCGGCCTTCATTTTCACCTTTTCCCACCTGGGTGGAGGATTGTTTTTCCACTAAATTAATTAGAAGTACATTGGCAGGATCTGATGATAGCGTTGAGTAATGAACAGTAGCTTGCTGTCCTGAAACTGTAGCGTTAAGGCCAATTTCCGTGTTTTTTAACGAAAATAGAGCTTTTTCAATGGCGGATTGTATCGCATTGCTATCAGAACCTACAAATTCAGTCTGGCCGTTGACAACCAGTTGAGGGGTATAAGTCTGTGACCTTAAAATCCTGCTGTACTGCTGCTGTCTTTGCGAGTTTCCTGCATTACTGAATCTGTCTTTCCATCCAAGGCGGTTCCAGTAATCCACGTGATAGGAGAGGATGTAGACCGGTTGTTTGCTGTATTCTTTTTCAATTTTTCCCATCAGATCATCGGCCGGAGGGCAGCTTGAACAACCTTCTGAAGTAAACAGCTCAAGAACCGCAAAACCACGGGCTCCCGAAGCGGGATCAGAATCTTTTTGAACAGTATTTTCTGTATGGGCAAATGCAAATGCTGCAAATAATAATGAGGTGAAAGTACCTGCTGTGATTAAGTTTTTTAGGATCATGTCTTTCTAATTTTGATTCAAAAGTAGATACTCTGCACAGCCAAAAGAATAGAAAAAGGGTTCAACCGGACAAATAAAAGGTTGAACCCTGAAAATATAAGTTATAAAAATTGATCACCGCAAGTTGCTCAATTCCTTCCCTGAAATATTTCTCATTGTAAAATTTATACAATCAATTATCAATTATCAATTATCAATTATCAATTATCAATTATTTCACCTATCGCGCCTCCAGCCACGTAAAGAAACTATGCGTTTTCTCTTTATTGATCAACAGTTTTTCAGGTGTTTCTATAACGAGTTTCACAAGGATTTTACGTTGGAAATAATGTTCCATTTCCTTGATGGCTTTAAAATTAACAAGATACTGCCTGTTGACTCTGAAGAATTGTTTATCCGAGACCTGTTCTGCAATCTGTCCCAACGGTTGGGTAAGTTGAAACTGCTCTTTCGCAAAAGTAACCAGATGCGTTATTTCATTATGAATATAGAAATAGGCTATGCTCTCTGTAGGAATCGTCGAATATTTTTGATTTTTAAAAACAAGAAAATTACTCTTACCTTCCGGTTGATTGATTTTTTGAAGCAATGATTCCAGATCGGGAAGTTCATTCTTTTGAAAGAATTTTTTGAGCTCATCAACCTTTTTTAAAGCTTCGGCGATGTCTTCACGTGAAAAAGGTTTTAATACATAATCGACCCCTTTACTTTTGAAAGCATCCAGCATATACTGATCAAATGCGGTACAGAAAACTACCGGGCAGGTGATCTCAATTGCTTTAAAAATTTCAAATGAAAGTCCGTCGGAAAGATGGATATCCATAAAAATAAGATCAGGCTTCATGTCCTTTGATAAAGCATCAATACTGGCTTCGATACTGTCGTAGACTCCCAGGATCCGGGAGTCGGGCCTTAAGTCTAAGACTAAATTCTGGAGAGATTTTGCTGCTCGGAATTCGTCCTCAATGATGATGATATTCATGAATTAATGGGAGTTTTATCTGGAAAATTTTTTCGTCTGAATGAATACTGATATCCTGTTCCAATAAATGTTTGTAGCGCATTGTAATATTGTCAAGTCCCACTCCTAAGGAATCTTCAACGGCCATTTTTCGCTGAATGGGATTTTCGACAATAAGAACATCGTCGGTATTGTATATTTTGATGTGCAAAGGTTTACTTTGAGAAACTACATTGTGTTTGATGCAGTTTTCAACCAGAAGCTGAAGTGTAAATGGCGGTACAAGCGTACAATCTGTTTTTGAATCCAGTTCGTTGGTGAAAGTAATTCCATCTCCAAAACGGGCTTTTTGCAGAAAAAGATAGGAATCTACAATCTTCATTTCTTCGCGGACGCTGATGAGATCCAGCTTTCTGCTCTCAAGAGTAAAACGATAAAAGTCTGAAAGTTTGACAATAAAATCAACGGTTTCCGTGTCATTGGTTTCTGCCATCAGTTTTAAGGTATTCAGGCTGTTGAAAAGAAAATGTGGGTTGATCTGCTGTTTCAGAAGTTCATATTGGGCGCCCAGATTGTCGCTTTTTACTTTTTCCAGTTCCAACTGTACCTGCTGTCCGGTGTAATTGTTTTGCAGTAAGGTTAAAAACATATAACACACAAGGTTAATCAGGATTCCCCGTACTTCTACCATCAGCATTACAGGTCCGAAATTGATATGAGAAAGAATCAGTTGCTGAATCCATGCCAGCCCAAACATAATTACCATTCCGAAAGCGAGGATAATCATCAGTTTTGAATACGAGATGTGCTGGTTGCGTTTGCCGGCTGTTTTATTCAGCATGTAAATATTGAGATACCACATGATGACAGAAAATACTGCAGTGAGTACGGAATTCACAATGGCTTCTTTCCAGTTGAACTCATGGGAGGCAAGTTGAGGTACTGATGATAAGATTCCTAGGAAAACAGAACTTATCCAGATAACTGCCTGTGATATTTTTATTTTTTGTTGTTGTATCAAAATTGTTGATTTGAAGAAGTTAAATTAATGTTTTTATTGAAATAATAAATAAAATATTATGATAAATAGAAAATATTTTATTCCCGATATCAGCCTGTTTAAAGCTATTTTTGTTTGTGTTCTGACTCCTTTGCAGAAATATGACCTCAGAGCTCCTTGGAGTTATGGTCTTTTGACTGGGCGATAACTCATAAAATACTGAATCCGCTCTGTCTGGGCCTGAACCGCTTTATTGCCCTGATTATTTTTAACATCATAGGAAATATTTCCTTGCTGGTCTGTAAGAACCGTTTCCACACTGAGCAATTCTCCGTTTATTGTTCCTCCAAAATACTGGGGATTGTCATGATAACGCCAGATAACCAGTTTCATCACGCTTCCGGGTTCCGGTTTCATCTCTTCTTTTGAAAGAGATTCCAACGCTGCCTGATTTCCATAAAGAGCAGACATTGTCCCTTTCTTTGGATTCATAGAGGTGGAAATAAATTTCAGATTTCCCGGATCAAAAACAACTCTTGCCAAGCCATTATCATTAGGATATTCTTTGTCGCAGGACACCAGTGAGATGCAACTTGCGAAAAGGATGAATAAGATACTTTTCATTTTTTCTGTATGTTTTGAATTAATCTTTGGGTATTTACTTTCATAGGAACGTCAAACAGATAGCCTGTCTTCTCTGCCAGTTGCCGGTGGCATGCAATGCACGATTCTCTGGCAAATGCTGCGGACTTTCCTGTCGGATGGAGATCATTTCCTGAAAACTTGGCAAATCCCCAGCCTTCGGTATCGGTATATTTTTTTGAATCTTTAACCATAAACTGGGCATTAATAAATTCTCCGGCCCTGATTTCCCCATCCGGAAGTTCCTGTTGTTTCCATACTGATTTGACGACAATACTTCCGTCCGGCCATGGGTGAAAGTTTTCTGTTTCAACAGCCTTTGCAGCAATGTCATTACCATAAATAACCCGGATCGAGTTGTCGAAGAATGTACTCATGCTGATGACTTTCCAGTTTTTAAAATCATCTGTATATTCAACACCATTGGGAGAAACCGGAAATTTGGAGTGGGAAGTTGCAGGTATAGTTGCGATGGCTTCTGCCACTGTATTTTTTGGTTTTGCTGATGGAGTACCCGCTAATGACAGCGTGTATTTTTTGATCACTGCAACATCCTTAGCTGTTATGTTGGAAGACGGATGAAGAACCGTGTATTCATGAAGGGGCATTTTACCACTTTGCATCATATTTAAAATCGCGTACATTTTTCCTTTGTGATCAGCCGGAGAGAGTTTGTCCCATTCCGAAAAGTTAAGAACTTCCCTTGCTCTGTGAACATCCTTGTTCACTGCCCACGAAATAGGAGCGAGCCGGTCATACCAACTCAAATCCTGCTGATTGGAATGACAGTTGAAACATGATTTTTCAAGAATGGAAATAACTTCCTTGGGAGCTTCTATTTTTCCGGTAACAGGTTTGCCTTCGAGAGGCCTGCTGAAGAGCTGCAGCCCTCCGAAACCCCCTAATATAGCCAGAAAGACTATGGCGATCGGGTTTCTTTTTTTCTTTGCAGTATTCATAATGAGTTTTATTTTTTGCTCAAAACTAGGCTGTAGATTGACTTTATGAAATAGGGAAAAGGGTAAACCGGACAAATCATAAGGTCAGTCAGGAATTTTATCCGCTGAAAATTCAGGACGAAAAATACCGGTAAATAATTACCGGCATATTTTAAAATTAGAGGTTGTATAAAGTAATATCACCATCACCAATGGACTATTTTCCGGTAATACACCGGAAAGGCATTTGTCAGCCAGATAAGTGCTAATTGTGTAAAATTGTTATGCGGTTCGAAGATGAATCTACCGGATATTGCATAAGATTTTCACCAAAATAATTAATTGGTGGTGAGTGCACAGAAATACTGATGTAAGAGAATAGATAAAATCGCAGGTTGTAGATTTTATGTTTCCAAGGTTGGAAAGCGTTTGATTCCAGGTTAAGGGTATTTTCACCTGTTATACCAATAAAAAAGCTCCTTTTAAAGGAGCTTTTTTATTTATATCAAAACAGGAGATTAAATTCCGTCAATAATTTCATTTAAAACAGTACTTGGTCTCATTGCTTCGTATGTTTTGTAAGTATCAGTTTTGTAGTAACCGTCAATGTTCTGAGGTTTACCTTGAGCACCGATTAATTCAGCATTGATTACTTCCTCATTTTCCTGCATTGCCTGTGCAATCGGAGCAAATTGAGCAGCCAGTTCTGCATCTGCAGTCTGGTTAGCCAAAGCCTCAGCCCAGTACATTGCTAAATAGAAGTGAGAACCTCTGTTATCGATTTGTCCTACTTTTCTTGCCGGTGATTTATCCGTAGCTAAGAATTTAGCGTTCGCTTCATCCAATGCATCAGCCAACACCTGAGATTTTGTATTGTTCTGAGTTTGGGCAAGATGTTCTAAAGAAGCCTGAAGCGCCAAAAATTCTCCTAAAGAATCCCATCTTAAGTATCCTTCTTCCAGGAATTGCTCAACGTGTTTTGGAGCAGAACCTCCGGCACCTGTTTCAAATAAACCACCACCGTTCATTAATGGAACAATAGAAAGCATTTTTGCAGAAGTACCTAGTTCAAGGATTGGGAAAAGGTCAGTTAAGTAATCTCTTAATACGTTTCCTGAAACAGAGATTGTATCTTTACCTTCTCTTGCTCTTCTTAATGTTTCAGTCATTGCATCTTTTACATCAAGAATTCTGATGTCAAGACCTGTTGTATCGTGATCAGCAAGGTATTTTTCTACTTTTTTAATGATTTCTCTGTCGTGAGCTCTTCCTTTATCTAACCAGAAGATAGCAGGAGTATCAGATAGTCTTGATCTGTTTACCGCTAATTTTACCCAGTCCTGAATAGGAGCGTCTTTAGTTTGACACATTCTGAAGATATCATCCTTTTCTACTTTTTGAGAAAGAAGAACATTTCCTGCTTCATCCTGCACTTCTACAGTTCCGTCAGCTGATAACTGGAAAGTTTTGTCATGAGAACCATATTCTTCAGCTTTCTGAGCCATTAATCCAACGTTCGGAACAGATCCCATCGTCGTAGGGTCCAGTTTACCATGGGCTTTCATATCATCGATTACAGACTGGTAGAACCCAGCATAAGAACGGTCCGGGATAATACAAACGGTATCTTCTACGTTTCCGTCTTTGTTCCACATTTTACCTCCGCCTCTTACAAGAGCAGCCATAGATGCGTCAACGATAATATCAGAAGGTACGTGGAAGTTGGTAATTCCTTTGTCAGAATTTACCATCGCCACTCTTGGTCCTTCAGCAAGAGCTTTTTCAATATCAGCTTTGATGTCAGCTTCCTGAGCATTTCCTTTGATTTTTTCAAAAAGATCAGCAAGACCGTTGTTTGGGTTGATATCTAAAGACTTGAAAGTCTCAGCATATTTAGTGAATACTTCTTTGAAGAAAGTCTCAACGATAGCTCCGAAAATAATCGGATCAGAGATTTTCATCATTGTAGCTTTAAGGTGAGCGGAAAGAAGTACATTTCTTTTCTTAGCTTCTTCAATAGCTTCCTGAACGAATGCTTTCAGTGCATTCAAGTTCATTACGGAAGAATCGATCACTTCGCCAGCCTGAAGACCTGCGAAGTCTTTTAATACAGATTCAGAACCGTCATTCCCTTTGAATACGATTCTGTATTTTGTAGCATTTTCCAACGTTGTTGAAGTTTCTGTTCCGTAGAAATCACCATTGTTCATGTGGGCTACGTCAGTTTTGCTGTCAGATGCCCAGTCACCCATTCTGTGAGGGTTTGCTTTAGCATAGTTTTTAACAGCCTTTGGAGCACGTCTGTCAGAGTTTCCTTCTCTTAATACAGGGTTTACAGCACTTCCCAATACCTTAGCATATTTAGCCTTGATTGCTTTTTCGTCATCATTTTTAGGTTCTGCAGGATAATTCGGAACCGCAAAACCTTTTGCCTGTAATTCAGCAATAGCCGCATCCAATTGAGGTACGGAAGCTGAAATGTTTGGTAATTTGATAATATTAGCGTCAGGTTGAGTAGCCAGTTGTCCTAGTTCTGATAAAGCATCACCAATTTTCTGATCATCTGTTAAGAATTCAGGGAAGTTGGCTAAAATTCTTCCTGCCAAAGAAATATCGGGAACTGCAATCTCAATATTTGCCGATTTAGTAAAAGCTTTTACAATAGGTAAAAATGAGTGAGTCGCCAACATTGGTGCTTCATCAGTAAGTGTGTAATAGATTTTTGATTTGTCTGACATTATACTGTTGTTTTTTATTTGAAATTTTAAGTTCCACAAATTTACTAAATATCATTGTTTTATTTGGGATATTTCCATAAAAAAAAGAGGCTGCTGCGTCTTTCCTTTTATATTTAGATCATGATGCAGTTTCCGTTCGTTTTAAAGGTCATGATAAATTCAGCCTTCTGGTTTTTTGAGAGCAGATCGTGTCGGCTTAAAAAATATTTGAAAAACTGATTCTCAGAAAAAATCCGCCGTTTTTACTTTAAGATTAATTTAACCTTGAAATGCTCGGAAAAAAATTGTTTTTTAACTACATTTGAAAAACTAAAAAAATAAATATTATGTCAACGACAATCACTTTAAAAGGAAACGAAGTACACACTATAGGAGCATTACCATCAGTTGGATCAACTATCAAAGATTTTGCTTTGGTAGATTCAGGATTAAATGTAAAAACATTGGAAAATTTTGAAGGAAAGAAAAAAGTATTCAATATTTTCCCAAGTATTGATACTCCTACTTGTGCAGCCTCCAGCAGAAAATTCAACGAAGAAGCCTCAAACCTTGAAAATACAGTAGTAATCAATGTTTCAAAAGACCTTCCTTTTGCATTGGGAAGATTCTGCGCCGCTGAAGGGTTAAATAATGTTGAAACTCTTTCAGATTTCAGAAGCAGTTTCGGAGACGATTATGAAGTAACCATTACTGATTCTCCGTTGAAAGGCTTGCTAAGCCGCGCGGTAATCGTTGCCGATGAAAATAATAAAGTAGTCTATACTGAGCAGGTTTCAGAAATTGCCAACGAACCAAACTATGAGGCAGCCCTTGCAGCATTAAAGTAATAAAATAATTTTGTTAAAAAGCCTTGCAAAAGTAATTTTTTGCAAGGCTTTTCTTATTTTTAGAAAACACAAATTAAAATTATGTCAGATAACTACAGAAAATTTGGAGAATTGTTTCAGGTAGATCAGGAGCATTTTGATGAGTTTTATGCCTTATTGAAAGATACCCGGCTTTTAAAATCTGAATTTTTTATCAGGCAGGGTGAAAAGTGCAAATATCTGGGATTTATTAAGAAAGGAACGATCAGATGCTTCTACATTAATGATCAGGGACGGGAAATCAATTTCGGATTCTATTTTGAAAATGAATTTTTTACAGATTATGAAAGTATCCTCTGCGATACCGTATCCAACATGAACATCCAGGCCCTGGAAAACTGTGAAATTTTACTGTTGAGCAAAGATCACTTACAGTCACTTTATGAGAAAGAAGCCTATTGGCAGAAATTTGGGCGGATCATGAGTGAAAAAATCTATCTGGACGCAAAAAAAGAATTGATGACCTGTTATGCCTTTCTCCGGAAAACAGATATGTACATCTTGTCAGGAAACAACCGCTCCTTTTCCAGAAAATAGCCCAGAAACATATTGCGAGCTATCTTGGAGTGACGGAACAATCACTAAGCCGCATCAGAGGGAGAATTGTGAATTAGTTGTATACAACAGGTACCACAAATTGTAAGCTCATTTTGTCTTAATTAACTTAAGTTAACGTCAGCAGATGCATAAGGTTGTAGCTTTATGATCATCAAATTTTAATACTTAGCATTATGGAACAAAAAGATCTGACCATTATTTTGGTACACGGAGCATGGGGCGATGGCTCTCACTGGCAATATGTAATTCCATCCCTGGTAAAAGCGGGATATAAAGTACGAAGCGTTCAAAATCCACTGACATCATTACAGGATGATATCAATAAAACCAAAGACCTTATTGATGCTCAGGACGGAAACGTCCTTTTGGTAGGGCATTCCTATGGAGGAGCCGTTATTTCCGGGGCAGGGAATCATGATAAGGTAGCAGGATTGGTTTATATTGCAGCTTTTGCACCGGACTCCGGAGACAGCTTAGGAGCACTTTTAGGAAGACGGGAATCTCCGGGAGGTGCCAGTATTTATCCTGATAGTAAAGGGTTTTTATGGATTAAATATAACGAATTTCAATCTGCCTTCTGCCAGGATCTGGATGATGAAAAAGCACTGGTAATGGCACTTTCGCAAAAACCTATCCACGGACAATGTTTTGGAGACGAAGCTGGTGAGCCGGCCTGGAAGACGAAGCCAAGCTGGTATCAGGTGTCATCAAATGACCGGATGATTCCTGCGGAAACAGAAAAAGAAATGGCGGAACGGCTTCAGCCAAAGAAAATTATTACTTTAGATGCAGGACATGCTTCATTGGCCTCACATCCAAAAGAAGTTACAGAACTTATTCTGGAAGCGGCGTCTTCGCTCTAGCTCTCAGAAATATACAAATAGGTACCGGGCCTTGTGGAATTTTGTGTAATTTCACAAGGCTTTTTTATTAATTTAAATAGATACAGAATGGTTAAAAGAATTGTAGCCAATATAAAAGCTGATGACCTCTCCAAAGCTCACCTTTTTTATCATGAGATTTTAGGCCTGGAGATTGTGATGGATCATGGATGGATTAAAACTCTGGGGAGTGAAGAAGAATCGAAGGTCCAGATCAGTTTTGCTGCTCAGGGTGGTAATGGTACAGAGGTGCCCGACCTTTCCATTGAAGTGGATAATGTAGAGGAAATGCATGAAATGATGAAAAATGCAGGTTTTAAAATCATATACGACATCACAGACGAAGATTGGGGCGTACGCAGGTTCTTTGTGAAAGATCCCTTCGGGAAACTGATTAATATATTATCTCACAAATAAAAACAGACTACGGTATGAAAGCAGAACAAGTAATTCCCGTTCTTCGAATTTTTGATTATCAGAAAACCCTTGAGTTTTACATAGATTGGTTAGGTTTCGAAATCGTCTGGGAGCATCATTTTGATGAAAATACTCCTGTTTACATGGAAGTAAAAAGAATAATCTTGTCCTTCATCTGAGCGAGCACCACGGGGATGCAAGCCCGGGAAGCAGTGTTTTCATCTGGGGAGAAGATGTTGCCGACTATCATAAAGAACTTATTGATAAAAACTACAAATACAATCGCCCGGGTCTTGAAAAAGCTTTCTATGATGCTATCTCTTTCACCGTACATGATCCTTTTGGTAATAAAATTATTTTCAACGAAAAATTTGATACAGAGAAACACAGTGCTCTAAAGCTTCATTCCCATGAATGAGTTGAGATAATTATTTCTGTCCTCCCTTAATACTGTCTAATTTACGAATGAGCTCCTCATCTGCAGCACCACCACAGCTGGAATGAATCACTTTTCCGCGCGAATCAATCAGGATTTTAGCGGGAGTACAATAGATATTATATTTCAGTTGTTCCTGCTTATGCGGAGATTTTGTATTGTCGATTTGATCAAACTCAAAAAGGTCATCTTTCAAAATCGGCTGAAGGTCTTTCTCTCTATCTATCATTCCTTCAAGGATGCCGATAAAACCTACATTATCTTTATAGCTGGTGTAGAGTCCATTACAGTCGTCCAGCATATTATAACTGGCCTGAGGATCTTTTTTCAGAAATGTTTTACTGTAGATAAAGATCATGAGATTTTTCCCTTTAAAATCTTTTGAATTGAATGTCTTTCCGTCAATTGTTTTTGCTGAAAAATAGGCAGGTGTAGCTCCTGAAAAGAAATCAAGCCTGTTTTTCAGCCATTCTTTTCGCATGGCATCTATCTTGTTAGCAGAAGATTCCTCTTTCTTGTTGTGACAGGAAATGGTTAATAAAGAAAAGCTCAGGAATAATAATATTTTTTTCATACATGGTTATTGTCAGGCAAAAATCATATAAAAATAGAACATTTCCAATTTTTCATTCCGACCCGGGTGAAGTTAAAGTTGACCCAAATCATGAACGCTTTAAAATTTTAAAACTAACTTTGCTTTTTACCTCAGAAATGAAACGTTCAGGAACCGCAGATTTACCCCTTCATTATGGCAAAGTACCACCTTGGCTATATGAACGCATGTCTGTACTTGGTTTGTCTATTGTTGAAGTTATTCTGATGGATTATGGTAAAGATGAAGTTCTTCGCCGGCTGGCAGATCCGTTTTGGTTCCAGAGTTTTGGAGCGGTGATGGGAATGGACTGGCATTCTTCTGGCATAACGACTTCCGTAATGGGTGCTTTAAAACGTTCCATTAATCCCAACTCACAATCGCTGGGACTTTATATCTGCGGCGGAAAAGGAAAATTTTCAAGAGAAACCCCTGCAGAATTAATTCGTATCGCCGATAAAACAGGATTGAACGGAACGGAGCTGGTAAGGGCCAGTAAGCTTTCCGCAAAAGTCGATAATACCGCAATTCAGGATGGTTATCAATTGTATCTGCACAATTTTGTATTGTCTGATAACGGAAGCTGGAGCGTGATTCAGCAGGGAATGCATGAGTCTGACGGTACAGCAAGACGTTATCACTGGCATTCTGAAAATATAAAATCATTCATTGAAGAGCCTCATACCGGGATTAACGGATTTTCAAGAGGGAAAATTCTTAACCTTACCGATACTGAAGCTTCTGAAAATAGAAAAGGAATTCTGGATATCTCCCACACAGATTCAGCAGAAGTCATGAGCGATTTTTCGAGACTTATTCTCCCTGATCATCATGATGTGCGCGCTTCAGATGTTGATTTGAAGCGTTTGGGAGCTCTCCTGTACGTAACCCGCGAGCAGCAGCCTCAGAATTTTGAAGATTTGCTGATGCTGGAAGGCGTAGGCCCGAGAACAATGCAGTCGCTGGCTTTGGTGAGTGAAGTGATTCACGGAGCCCCGTCAAGATTTAAAGATCCGGCCAGATTCTCTTTTGCTCACGGAGGAAAAGACGGACATCCTTTTCCGGTACCTGTCAATACCTACGATGAGAGCATTACAATTCTTCGAAAAGGAATAGAAAAATCCAAGCTCGGAAACTCTGATAAGCTGAATACACTCAACAAACTTCATCAGATAGTAGCTGCTACAGAAAAAGACTTTACTCCTGACTTCGACATTCAGGAAGTTATTGAGGAGGAAAGGCAGAATTCATGGCGATTTGGAGGTAAAACGGTTTTTGGAGATGCTCAGAAACCTAAGTCACCACAATCTATACAGCTGTCTTTATTTTAAAAAAAATTTTTCTTAAAAGACCGGAAAAATCACAGGTTTGATAAGGTTTTATTTTTTTTGTTTAAATTGATTTTATTGGCGGAAACTGTCTGATAGTAGGTTGATAAAGTTGTTTTATTAGCTTTTTTAATTGATTTGTTTAAATTTTTTACACTTAATTCAATTAAAAATTTTACTTTTAAAGACTTAAAAAAACATCATCACAATGACCAATCAAGCCCTCGAAATCTGTTATGATTTCCCATTTTTCATGAAGGAAGAACTGGATGAAATATTTCAGGCCCATGAAAAAGTATTTTTCCAGAAAGGTGACATTATACTTGAAGAAGGGAAAACTTCCAACGCATACTACATCCTTGAAAAAGGGCTTGCCCGCTCCTATGTCAATGATTTTAACGGAAACGAAGTTACCACTCATTTTTTTGCAGATAATGAGATTATTATAGAAGTCTTATCCCTTTTTCAGAGAGTGCCTTCCCAGGAAAATATTGTTTGTATTACAGATTGTGAATGCTGGAAACTAGATTTTGAAACTTTTCAGGAGTTGTTTCATAAAATACCGAATCTCAGAGAATGGGGAAGAGCATGGATGTCTAAAGAACTCTTTGAATACAAACAACGATCTGTGGAAATGTTTACCCTTTCTGCTACCAGAAGATATCTCAATCTACTGGAACAGAAATCTAAAGTGATACAGTTTGCTCCTTTAAAGCAAATCGCCTCTTATCTGGGAGTTACCGATACTTCTTTGAGCCGTATCCGCAAAGAATTGGTTTCCCATCCCAAGAAAAATTAAATCTTGCCTTATGGCAAGTAGGCTTTCATTGCACCTTGGTAATTTTGGATAAAAGATTAACACTAAAAAAATTACGAAATGAAAGCGAATCAAATTTACGTGAACTTTCCGGTGAAAGATGTTCAGAAAACCAGGGCATTCTGGACAAAGCTGGGTTTTCCTGTTAACGAACAATTTTCGGATGATAAAGCTGTCTGTGTTATGATGAATGAAGATAGCATCTATGTCATGTTCCTTTTAGAAGACTATTTTCAAACTTTTATCGACAGACCTTTAGCACCGGCTAATACTTCCCAGGTGCTGGTTTCCATAGGACTCAGTAGCAGGGAAGAAGTAGATCATGTCGTGAATACTGCTCTGGAAAACGGAGCTTATCAGCATGAAGAGCCGGAAGATTTCGGTTGGATGTATCAAAATTCTTTTTGGGATCCGGACGGGCATGGCTGGAACATAACTTTTGCAGATCTGTCTCAAATGCCGGCACTACCTTAGACCATCAATCAGGCGAAGGAAACGAATCTTGCCGTATGACAAGTATATTTTTAATTCCTCTTCATAATTTTGTTTAAAAGTTTAACACCAAAATAAATATAATATGAAAATTAACCAGATTTATGTCAATTTACCTGTAAAAGACGTACAAAAAACCAGAGCATTCTGGACGAAGTTAGGCTTTTCTGTCAATGAACAGTTTTCTGATGAAAAAGCCGTATGTATAGTGATGAAGGAAGATCATATTTACACGATGTTCCTGAAAGAAGAATTTTTCCAGACATTCACCAACAGGCCATATGCAAAAGGTGATACAACGCAGGTACTTCTTGCAATCGGGGTTGATCATCGTGATGAAGTCGACCAAATGGTAAAAACTGCAGTAGAAAACGGAGGGTCAACATACAGCGAACCTACGGATCACGGATGGATGTATCAAAGTGCTTTTGCAGATATTGATGGCCATCAGTGGGAAGTCATGTTTGCAGATATGTCTCAGTTACCTACAGAATAATTTAATACAATCACCTGTAATATCTTTCAAATGGAAACACAATCAAACGATATAGAATTAGTGAAAAATCAGGCATCTATAACGACCCAAGTAGCTTTTTTGAATATAGAAGGCATTACTCACGAAGAATCCATGATTTTTCCTAATGGTGAGGCCAATTGTATGAATTGGGTGTTAGGTCATTTACTTTATGTAAGAAACGGATTATTAAATGTACTGGGAGATCAGCCGGTTTGGGAGAATGAAAAGTTTTCATTTTATAACAGAGGAGTTCTCGCTGTGGACAGGAAAGATGAATTTCTGAATTTTGAAGAATTAAAATCTTACCTGAAACAGTCTCAGGATAAACTGGATGCAAAATTCAATAGTATTGAAAAATTTAATCAGGATCAAATTAAAGATCTTGCAACCCTTTGTTTTCACGAAAATTACCATAGCGGACAGCTTGGTTACATTCGAAGACTTCTGGGGAAATCCGGAGCGATAAAATAAATATGCAGAAGACAAAGAAAAAAATCGTGCATTCGTCACGATATAAAACATGGTCTCATCTGCAAACTACTGTTTAAAGATGCAGGCTGCCATTATCTAATCTATAAAAATCACAGAAAGTGGACACACCAAAATCAACAAAAGTAGAGCTGGTTATTCCGGCTTACAGAATGCATACCCAAAGTTTTATCAATGTGTTGGACGGAATTTCCGAAGAAGATGCATTGAAAAGAATTGAAAATAAAACCAATCACATTGTCTGGATGGCCGGAAACTTTGTTAATATGCGCTACGGATTAGGCGGAGTGCTTGGTCTGCAGGAGCAGGATCCTAATAATGATCTGTTTTTTATGGGAAGAGCATTAGATGAAAGCATCCCATATCCGAGCCTGGAAGAACTTAAAAAAAACTTTCATGATATATCTCCTAAAATCTTTCAGAAATTACTTGAAGTTACCGACGAAGAACTGGAAGAAATATTTGAAATAGGAATGAATGTTCCTTTTATCAAAGAAACAAAACTCAATTTTATCGGAATGTGCATTGGCCGTGAAGATTATCTCAGTGGGCAAATAGGTCTGATGCGCAGGGTTTTAGATTATCCGGGAATGAAATATGATGTAGATGAAAATATCAAATATTAAGTAATGAATCCAGTAGAAACAGGATATAAGCAGGTAAACGGGATCCGGATGTATTACGAAATATACGGATCCGGAAAGCCACTGGTGTTGATTCACGGAGGAGGATCTTCTATTCTATTTGATTTTAAAGAAGTTATAGAAAGGCTTCAGTACCAGTTTCAGCTTATCGGGATAGATCTTCAGAATCACGGAAGAAGTGAACATCGCGATATTCCGGAAACTTTTGAACAGGATGCTCATGATGTGGTGGCGCTATTAGCAGAACTCAATATTGACCGGGCTTCATTCTGGGGATTCAGTAATGGAGGAAGTACCGTGATGCAGATTGGCTACCGTTATCCTGAAGTGGCAGAAAATCTGGTGGTGGCTTCCGCATTTTATAAAAGGAGCGGGATGATGGACGGTTTCTTTGAATCGATGCAGGAAGCTACTCTTGAATCGATGCCGGAGCCTTTGAAAATCAATTTTTTACATCTTAATCCTGACTTTTCAAAATTGGAAAATATGTTTGATAAAGACAGTAAGAGAATGCAGACTTTTCAGGATTGGGAAGATGAAGTTCTGACATCTATACAATCGCCTACTTTATTTATCAGTGGAGATAAAGATGTTATGAAACCTGAACATACCGTGGCCATGTGGCGTCTGGTAGAAGGCTCTCAAATGATGATTCTTCCCGGCGTTCACGGTGCCTATATGATGGCTGATTTCGAAGGCTATGTTGATAAGAATAAAATTGATTTTACAGTTCAGGAAGTAGAAAAATTTTTACATAAAAACCCAGAAAACAAATAGGAATGTAAAGTTCAGACCTATTTATAATCAATAATAATAACATTTTAAAATTAAAAATCATGGCTAAATTAAATCCATACCTAAATTTTGACGGTACTGCTGAAGAAGCTTTTACCTTTTACAAATCTGTTTTCGGAGGCGAGTTCGCCGGAGGAATTCATAAGATGGGAAATGCTCCGGGTACTGAAAATCTATCAGAAGAAGAAAAAAAACAGAGTAATGCATATTGCATTGCCTGTCGGAGATGATCTTTTGATGGCTTCAGATATTGTTCCCGGTTTCGGACAGACATTGACTGTAGGAAACAATAATTATGTTTCCATCTTCCCTGAATCAAAAGCTGAAGCAGAAAGAATCTTTAAAGGCCTTTCCGAAGGCGGAAATATAGAAATGCCTCTGGAAGACCAGTTTTGGGGCGATTATTTTGGGAGTTTTCAGGATAAATACGGTGTTCATTGGATGGTGAATTATAACGATGAGTCTAAAAAATAATCATATATTTAATTATTATTTAAAAAGAGTGCCCATATTGGGTAACTCTTTTATGAGACAATCATTTAAAACGAAAGAATCATGGATCCGATTAGAATAGACATTACAATTTTAGCTCCTGTAGAAAAAGTTTGGAATTACTTCAATGAACCAAAACACATTACAAAATGGAATTTTGCCCATGAAAGCTGGCAATGTCCGAGTTCTGAGAATGATCTGAGAGTAGGAGGAACATTCAAAAACAGAATGGAAGCCAAAGATAAAAGCTTCGGATTTGATTTTGAAGGAGTGTATGATGAAGTAAAACCTCACGAAAAAATAGAATATCATATCGCAGATGGAAGAAGAGTAGAAGTCATTTTCGAAAAAATTGATGAAAATACCACGAAAGTTACCGAAATCTTCGATCCCGAAAAACAAAATTCAGTGGAGATGCAAAGAGAAGGCTGGTATGCTATTCTCAATAATTTCCACAAATATGTTGAGAACCATTAAAAATATTTTTTGTAGCCATGATTAATTTAATTATCATGTCAAAAAGTTTAAATTCCATTTATGCTGTTAACTATAATCCTAAAGATGAATTTCTTTACGGAGTGATTGCTATACCTGCAAGAAGAGCTTTGGAAAAAGAAAAAATAGATTCCTTAGAAAAACTCTCGGACTATTCTGAAAACGAAATTTTACAACTTCATGGTTTCGGAAAAAATACGATTGTTAAACTGAAGAATTATATGGAAGAAAATCAGGTGTTTTTTAAAGAAGCATAAATAATAAATAGGGGAAAATATAGGTGTCATTACTGATGGGGAGAAAATCTCTCTTTCAGTAAAGGCATTAGAATTTTTTTGCCATATAATTTCTTTGATATGACAAAATACTCATGAAAATTATTACGCTATATCCAATAAAATTTAAAATTATGAATAACGATATTTTCCCATGTCTCTGGTATGACGGAGACGCCAAACAATCCGCAGAATTTTACTGTAAAGTTTTTGACGGTGAAATTACAGCAGATACACCCGTGGTCATGAATATTGAGATCTTTGGGCAACGGCTCATGTTGCTGAACGGAGGTCCCCATTTCAAGAAAAATGCTTCTGTTTCTTTTATGGTGCTTTGCGAAACGGAAGATGAGGTTCAGAAATACTGGGATCAGCTCATAGAAGGTGGAATGGCTTTAATGGAGCTAGGTTCCTATTCGTGGAGTAAAAAATATGGCTGGGTACAGGATAAATATGGAGTGACATGGCAACTGTTTTTAGGAGAAAAAGGGCAGGATCAGAAACTTGTTCCTACATTGATGTTCATTCATGAAAATAATGGTAAGGCCAAAGAAGCAATGAAATTGTATACCCAGACTTTTCCTGATTCACATATTGGAAACATTATGGAATACGGAATAGAAAGTGAAGGACATTCTATAGCAGAGCCGGCAGAAAATGTTAAGCATGCCAATTTCGTCATCGATGGTTACACGTTATTCTGTATGGATAATTCCTACGACCACCAGTTTGATTTTAATGAAGGAATTTCGTTGGTTGTTATGACGGATGATCAACAGCAGACAGATCACTATTGGAATACCTTTACAGCGGACGGAGGAAGAGAAAGTATGTGCGGATGGCTGAAAGATAAATACGGACTAAGCTGGCAAATTGTTCCCAAAAGATTGATTCAGCTGATGAACGACTCAGATCAGGAAAAAGCTTATAAAGTAGTTCAGGCAATGATGAAAATGCAGAAAATTATTATTCAGGATTTAGAAGACGCTTATAATTCTTAAAGTTATTTCGGCTTACTGTTTGATGTGTTTTAGGGAAAAGATTTGCCTATGAAAACACAGAACAAATCACAATCTAAGTCAAAAGTCCCTAAAGAAGGGCTTTTTCCGGAGATTATCAGAAATGATTATCGCGGAAGCCAAAAACTAGCAGGCAAGAAAGCGGTCATCTCAGGAGGTGATAGCGGTATAGGGCAAGCAGTAGCTGTCCATTTTGCCCGGGAAGGAGCTGATGTTGCCATTATTTACAAAGAAAGTGATGATGATGCCAGAGAAACCCGAAGGCTGGTTGAAAAAGAAGGACAGAAATGTATTCTGATCAAAGGAGATCTGACCCGTAAAGCTTTCAGGACAAAATGTGCTGAAAAAGTAAAAAAAGAGTGGAAGGCTCTGGATATTTTGGTTAATAATGCAGGGATTCACACGTCAAAAAACAGTCTGGAAAAAATCTCTGATGAGCAGATTCAGGAAACATTTGATACCAATATCATTTCTATGATCTCTTTCACCAGAAACTTCCTTCCTATGATCAAAAAAGGAGGACGGATTATTTGCACAACTTCTGTCACCGCCTACCGTGGTAGTGATCATTTGCTCGATTATGCCGCTACAAAAGGTGCGATATTATCTTTTATGCGTTCACTGGCAGATAATCTTGCTGAAAAAGAAATTCTTGTCAATGGAGTTGCCCCGGGACCGGTCTGGACACCCCTTGTAAAAGAAGCTTTTGATAACCTTTCAACATTCGGGAAAGATACCCCTTTGAAAAGAGCTGGTCAGCCTTCCGAAGTGGCTCCTGCCTATGTTTTTCTGGCTTCCAAAGATGCCAGCTATATCACGGGAGAAGTCATTCATATCAATGGAGGTGACTTTGTGGGAGGATAATTACAGTCACAAATTATATAGTTTTATTGTTTATCACTTTAAATATAAAATATGGAACAATTGTCATATGAAATAGAGATTAATGCAGAGCCTGAAAAAGTATGGAGTGTTTTGTGGGGGGAGATTACCTACAGACAGTGGACAACCGCTTTTACGGAAGGTTCTTTTTACGAAGGAACATTGGAGGAGAATAATATCATCAAATTTCTCGATCCTAAACAAAACGGACTGTACAGCAGGGTCGAAAAAGTAATCCCGAATGAGGAAATACAATTTCGTCATTTAGGTGAAATTTATGAAGGTATCGAAGTCGCTCAGGACTGGGGTGAAGCAACAGAATCTTACTTTCTTGAGGAAAACGAGGAAGGTACATTATTGAAAACAATTATTCAGTCACCTGCCGAATATAAAGATTTTTTTGAAGAAAAATTTCCAAAAGCAATGCTGCTTGTGAAGCATCTTTCTGAAAATCAGCTGTAAGCGGGTCAATTTGTATATCAACACCAAAAAATAAAAATATGGAAACCCTATCGTATGAAACAATAATTGATGCACCCAAACAAAAAGTCTGGGACATCCTTTGGAGCCCGGAAACCTATAGTGAATGGACGAAATATTTTGGGCCAGGATCAGTAATGAAATCAGACTGGAAAGTAGGCGGTAAAACGTACTTTGTAAATGCAGAAGGAGAAGGAATGGTTTCCACCATAGACAGTCTCGAGGAACCTGATCAGGTTGTATTTAAACATTTGGGAATGGTAGATAAAGAAGGTAATGAAGATACCCAAAGTAAAGAAGTCATGGAATGGAGCGGCTCTTTTGAAAAATATTTTTTAATTGATTTTGACGGAAAAACCAAGCTTCATACAGAAGTTCAGGTCGATAAAGAATGGCAGGATCACTTGAATACCGGTTTCACAAAGGGATTATTAGTGGTGAAAAGCCTGGCGGAAGGAGTGAGCCTAGACGCTGTATAAATAAAGTATGTTGAAAATATAATTTTATTGGTAGTCAATAGTCTTAAGTCTCACAATTCTATATCTTCGCTTAAAAAAATATGAAGCTACTTGTCATACTCTTCGCGACATTCATTCTTGCTTTATTGGGAACGGCACTCGTTCAAGGAAAGCCTGATTTCGTATTTTCAGGAAATCTGGGAATGGCAGTTTTTATCATATTCACTGGATTGTCCCATTTTAAATTCCAGAAAGGAATGGCGATGATGATCCCTGATTTTATTCACGGAAAAATGTTTTGGGTATATTTTACAGGATTTTTAGAAATTGCAGCAGGTATAGGACTCATGATACCTTCGCTGCGCGAGATGACTGCGATATTACTGATTGTTTTTTATGTATTGGTTTTCATTGCCAACATCAATTCATCACGCAAAAATATTAATATTTTCAAAGCAGATTATACAGGACCGGGCATGAGCTACCTTTATAAACAAAGGATTCCTATGCAGATTATTTTAATAGCATGGACCTGGTACTTTGGAATATACTTACAGTAAATAAAAGACAGTCGATACGGCTGTCTTTTTTTATAATAGTATGTTTTTTTAATTATAATAATAAAATATTGTAACGTTTTATAGGAACAGGATGTCTTATTATATAAATGCATTTGTTGTATTGTTGTCAATAAGTGCTTTCTATAACTTTAACCTTTAAAACATAAGGTATGAATTTAAATCAAAACATTTTTGGTACAGCCATTATTGTACTCTCTACTATTATGACAAACGCACAAAGTTCTACTGCCAAATTGCCTGGAGATCCTACTTTACCATCTTCCAAAACTAATATTGAGAAACTTATTTCTTATGATAAAGGTAACTTTACATATAAAGTTGAAGATTATTTTGCCAGGCCCAAAGCGTCAGCATTTAAAATATCCCCGGACGGTAAATATCTTTCTTACAAAGAAAAAGATCAGGACAAAAAGAATCATGTCTATGTAAAAGATCTTGCAACAGGAAAAATCACCAAAGCCATTGTTGAAAAAGATGATCTGATCAAATCCTATGGATGGCTTAATAAAAAACGTCTTTACTACACCCAGGATAAAGGCGGAAATGAAAATATTCACCTGTATGCAGCTAATATTGACGGAGGAAATCTTAAAGATCTGACACCATTTGAAGGAATTACCTTAGGAACAATAAAACCTGTAAAAGATACTGACTTTGTTGTGGTGACGATGAATAAAAACAACAAACAGATCTTTGAACCGTATAAAATCAATTATGTAACCGGAGAAATTACTCAGCTTTACGAAAATAAGGACACCAAAAGCCCTATTGATGACTATATTTTTGACAAAGACGGAAACCTGAGAGGATATACTGTTCTTGAAAACGGATTAACAACAAAAACGTATTATAAAGATCTGCAAACCGGTAAGTTTAATCTTCTTAAATCAGCAGACTGGTCTGACACATTTGGTATTATCGGATTTAATGATAACTCGAAAAATAAAGATGAAGCTTATGTTGTGACCAATCTCGATGGTGATAAAGCCAGAATCGTTTTGTATGATCTTAAGAAAAACGCAGTGATCAGGGAAGTATATGCGAATCCTGTATATGATGTAAGCTCGATCAGTGTTGCCGGAAAAAATAGAAATTATGAACTGGACTATATCAGCTATGAAGGCATAAAAGGAGAAACGGTTCCTGTGAGCAAATTTTATAAAGAAATCGATGACCAGCTAAAATCTCAGTTTAAAGATAAAGAGTTTGCCATTGTATCTTCTGATGACAATAACGATAAACTCCTTGTTATAGTAGCCAGTGATAAGTTATACGGTACTTATTATGAATATGATACGCAAAAGAAGGAGCTGAAAGTGCTTTACAATCTTATGCCACAACTCAAAGAAGAAGATATGGCTGAAATGAGACCGATCGAATTCAAAAGCAGAGATGGCTTAACCATCCGAGGCTATATTACCTTACCAAAAGCAGCTCTGGAAGGTAAAAAAGTTCCTTTGATTGTCAATCCTCATGGAGGCCCGCAAGGGATCAGGGATAGTTGGGGATTCAATCCTGAAACTCAGTTGTTTGCAAGCAGAGGATATGCTACACTTCAGGTAAACTTTAGAATTTCAGGCGGTTATGGAAAAGAATTCCAGAAAGCAGGATATAAACAGATCGGAAGAAAAGCAATGGATGACGTGGAAGATGGAGTAAAATATGCCATCAGCCAGGGCTGGATCGATAAAGATAAAATTGCCATTTACGGAGGTAGCCACGGAGGATACGCCACTTTGATGGGATTGATCAAAACACCGGATTTATATGCTTGCGGAGTAGACTATGTAGGAGTATCCAATATCTTTACTTTTTTCAGTTCATTCCCTGAATACTGGAAACCTTACAAAGAAATGGTAAAGCAGATCTGGTATGATCTTGATAACCCTGAAGAAGCAAAGATTGCGAAAGAAGTATCACCGGTTTTCCAGATAGAGAAGATTAAAAAACCATTATTTGTGGTTCAGGGGGCAAATGATCCAAGGGTGAATATTAATGAATCTGACCAGATTGTAAAAGCAATGCGTGCTAAAGGATTTGAAGTTCCTTATATGGTTAAATATGATGAAGGCCATGGATTTGGGAAAGAGCCAAACAGAATTGAATTATATAAATCAATGTTAGGATTTTTTGCTGAGAATTTTAATAAAAAATAAAACAGATAATTGTTAATCTGGTAAACGGAAGATAGTAATGTCTTCCGTTTTTTTATCATTGCGGGCAAAGCAATCTTAGCTTATGATCTCCCGCAGATTTCATGGATTTTGCAGATATTCATTAAAAACAGCCTGTCTTATTAACCGGCAGAAGTTTGATAATGCAGTTCTTACGGAGAATATTTGATTTTCTTGCCTTTAAAACTCTGCGAAAAGTTGACGAACTCCTGCGTCTCCGCAATTGTCCAGCAAAAAATATCAGTAAGTTGGAACCACACAAAGTGGCAGAGCTGATGGCATAATGCAAATAGAAAAGCTTATGGATAAAAGAAAAATTGAATTGTAAGAAAAATATTTTAAATTTATTAAAGTAAAACCAAAAGGATAGCCGTCATAGCAGTATGGAGGTTGTCGAAAAAATAACAATGCCACAGAAGGAGAAAGAAAGTATCATCTCACAAACCGTTTCCAACTACGGAGGGAAGCTGATGTCCTATATTCGTCCTAAAGTGAAAAACACGGAGGATGCGGAAGATATTCTGCAGGAGGTGTGGTATCAGTTCAGCAGTCTTACCAATCTTTCTGAGATTGTGAATGTAGGAGGCTGGCTATATAGAGTGACGGCAAATAAGATTACCGACCGTTACCGTAAAAGAAAACAGAAAATCTTGAAGATTTTGTCTATGAGGATGAAGACGGAAGCTTCTCCATCAAAGATATTTTATTGATGGACGATAGTGCCGGACCGGAGGTCAAAATGTTTCAGGATGAGATCTGGAAAAAACTGTTTGAAGCACTTGATGAACTTCCCGAAAAACAAAGGCTTGTCTACGTAGAAAATGAACTGAATGACAAAACCCTCCAGGAAATAGCCGATGAACAGGGAGAAAACATTAAGACCATTATCAGCAGGAAAAATTATGCTGTGAAGCATTTGAGAAACAGATTGAGAAAGTTATACGAAGATTTAAAAAGTTAGAAAAAGAAATTATGAATCATAAACACAAAAAAGGCTGGATTTTTTTATTGTTGTGTCCACCGTTGATCTTAGCTGCCGTTACATGGATTGTAATGTCGCTTTGGAACTGTCTGCTTCCTGAAATATTAGGGGTAAAGGCAATCACATTCTGGCAGGCAATGGGAATCCTGATCTTAAGTAAAATTCTTTTCGGAGGTTTCCATTTCGGGAAAGGGATGAGAGATTTTAAGGAAAGAAAGATGAGAGAAAAAATGAGATCGTGGTCTCCCGAAGAAAGAGAAAAGTTCAAAGAAGTCTGGAGAAATAAATGTTCCGGAGGATTCTTCAACAGAAATAACGAATAATTTGAAAATTTTAAAGAAGTAGTAAAGTAAAATTGAAATTCATTCGTCTCTATAAAAAACAAAAAGTAGTAAAATTTAAAATTTTGAAAAAATGAAAAATTCAGCATTAAAAGGAGCTCTTGGAGCACTGGCCGTTGTGGGTGTAGCTTTGATGGCTAAAAAAGCAGCCCAAAGAAAAAGATTTATCAAAGGTATTTTTGAGGAATACGGAATCAAAGAAAAGTCACCATTCGGATTAGCCGATAAAATCAGAGAAATGAACGATGAGGATTATCAGGAACTGAAAGGGAAATTCAAAAAGAATTTGCATCAAGATGCTGCAGAAAAGACAATACCTGCGAAGCATAATAGAGGCAAAACTAAATGAAATTGTTAAATTCCGGCTCGGGAAGCTTCGCTTCCGAGCCGGAATTTTTTATGCAAATACTAAGGTTTACAAGATTGAACAGGAAAATCTATAGATTAAATACTAAATTTGTTTCTTAGTATATTATCATGACAACGAAGAATATTTTTATCATCATACTCGCCCTTTTTTCGATAGCCTTGTATGGCCAGAAATCCGGTGTGAAACAAATGCGATATATTTTCTTTTTGCACAACAAATTTCTGGAAGATCATTCAGCCGATGAAGCGCATCCTAAATATGGCATTGTGGAATATGAAAAAGTACTTCATCAATTGAAGGACAGCAGTAACGTTATTCTTTTTGAAAAGAGAAAGCCTAATACGGATCCCGCATTATATGCTATGAAAATAAAAAAGCAGATTGATCGTCTTATAAAAAAAGGCGTTAAAGCTGAAAATATTACGGTTGTCGGGACCTCTCAGGGCGGTTATATTGCACAATATGTTTCCTTTTATCAAAAAAATCCGGGGCTTAGATTTGTTTTTGTAGGAGCCAGTTTTAAAGATGATTCTTTAGAAAAAGATCCTAATTTCAGACTGTATGGAAAAATACTTTCTATCACGGAAAAATCAGATGACGGCCATGTTCCGTTATCTCAGGAACAGAGATTCATCAGATCGAATATCAAAGATTTTAAAGAGATTGAGCTAAATACCGGACTGAAACATGGTTTCTTATTCAAAGCCCTTGATGCATGGATTGTTCCCACAAAAGAATGGATATATAGCAAGTAACTCCTGGTTTCATGGCTAATGAATTTATCAGGGATAGAACCATTGGTTGAAGATATGCAAAAGAGACATAGACCAATTCAAAAACTTAGGAAATCAAACCATTTTTCCCATGTTTGTCGCCACAAATAGACCCATAAATAATCCGTGTGCTCGTGGGCATATTGTAACCCAACACAATTTATTACAGATAAAATCTTTTTATCTTAAACCATGAGCTTCTCAATGCTCTTTGCGCCATTTTGTTTTCCAATAATTTAATTTATTATAAATTTTGAAACAGTGGCTATTTTACGGAAAACACAAAGCAAAAAGAAAAATAAATCCTTATTTTTGTCTTGTTCAATGAAAGATTACTACTATTTTCTCGGTATATCGCAGGATGCTTCAGAAGAAGACATCAAAAAGGCCTATCGGAAGCTTTCTTTAAAATACCATCCCGATAAAAATGAAAATGATGAGTTTTTTGCAGACCGTTTCCGAGAAATTCAGGAGGCTTATGAAACATTGAGTGATAGGGCGAGAAGACATTCGTATGATCAGAATTTGGAAAGTCATCAGAAAAGTTTCCGATACAATATTCCGCCGTCCATCAAAACTTTTACGTCAAATAAAATTCATGCTAAAAAAGGAGAGGAGATCATTATCAGTTGGCAGACGAGCAATGCCGATGTGGTAAAAGTCTTACCTTTTGGATTGGAAAAACCTTATGGAGAAAGGAGATTTAAGATAACGGAATTCAAAGGCGGGAAATTTCAGCTGCTGCTTCATGCCACCAATTCTCTTTTGCACAAAACCGTTGTGCAGGGCATTACCATTACCGAAGTTTTTGAAAACGATGCCGAAAAATTGAAAAGCAACGTGGATGAGGTGTTTAAGTCACAGCCCAGGACAGCATTTAACCGCACCGGTCAGCCAAAGATTATTATGCTGTTTTGGGGAATAATTATCCTGGCAATTGCCATTTATTTTTTAATAAAAACTTTCAGCTAGTTTAGGCCATTTTCTTTCTTCCGGGACATTTTTTACATCTTTTTCCTTTCTTGAATTTTTTGCAGCAGGATTTCTTTTCGCAAAACATATCTTCATTGTTGAATGAGTATGCAGGAGCCAAAGGCGGAACTTTAAACGGGACAATCATATTCATGCTGCAAATATATTAATTTAGAATAAATATAATTAATAAAATTTCATAATTTTCTTAAAACCTGATCAATAGCATTTGAATGCCCCTCTACATCTGGCAAACGGTACTAAAATTTCACTGATGTTGATGCCTGGATTCTCCACGCATCGGCACTCTCATTGGCAAAATTTTGTCTTCTTCCATAGTTGGTCTCAATTCCCATTCTTACTTTTTTATGCGGATGAAAAACAATATTCATTCCGATGTTCTGGAAATTTTTTGTCATATTTTTGGGAATGAAGGATTCATTTCCCATATTCGAATGGCTCACGAAAACCACAGAGCTCCATTTGGGAGTCCACCAATGCTCATAAATGCCGACAATGTTGAACATGCTCAATGTTTTTAAAAGGTTGCCATCGGAAGGATCAGGAACAGCGTCATATTTCTCTTCATTTAAATTACTGTTATTGGTAGAAAAGCCTTTCCCGAAAGAGCTTTGAAGACTGATAATATTCCCTTTGTCCAGGAAAAGTTTCCCTGAAACCATGACCCCCAGCCTACTATTGTTCGGGTTTGGTAATTATCCTGTGGCAGGGGCTTCATTTCATAGCTTATCGGAGAGAGTATTGCGCCTGCCTTGATATAATTTTTTTCATCTCCGTACCGGTATAAGGCTGTAATGTTGGGAATGACCGCTTTCTTTTTCCATTCTAATGAATCTGCCGGCAGTGTGATGCTCGGCGTATTAGGATCCTCCAGAGATAATGATAAACTTCCTTTTCGTGATACCGTACTTGTGTATCTCACCTGTATCCTTCTGGTAAAAATCAAAGCGTTTGGCGGAACAAAATCAAATATATTCGGAAAAATGTCAAGATCAGAAAAATTGCTCCAGGTTTGTCCTATAAGCCATTTGTTCCACTGTACATATCCTTGTCTGAAACGAGGTGCGGTACTTCCGTTGGGACCATAAAAATCTATTTCAACATAAGCAGAAAGAGAATGGTGCCTATCTTTATTTTTTTCTTTGATTCCTAACCCGATCTGGGACTGTTTGATACTCAAGTTACTGCTTACATTATTACGCTGGGGAATTTCTATAGAATGTGAAACAAAACCGTCTTTTACTTTTATCTCCTGGAAATTGAGCATAATATCAGTCTGGATAAATCCCTGTACATAGAGATCCCATGGATTGCGGTCTTCCGACCGGAGAGTAGTGAGGGTTATCTGACCTGAAATTTTGGAGTAAGGGAGTAACGCGGATAGGAGTAAGGCGATCAGCCTGCTTTGTGTTTTTTTCTTCATGTAAAGGTCTTCTCTGTCAAACTTATTTTATATTCTCATACATATTGGGTTTATGGTATTAGTTTATATTCGAAAAATAATGATTGTAAGTCGTACCAATAGGGAGAGTATGTTTATCATACACTCTGGTATTCTTTCTTTTTTAAGTTATTTTATTCTCTTAATAGTGAAGTAAAACTACAAAATTATTTTATAAGCGTTTTTCGTAATATTTTTAAGTTCATTGAATATTTTGTAATATTTTCAACTAAATATTTAATGTTTTATCAGTAATAAATATTTGATATCGGTTGTTATTGTTTATAAAATCAATTTAATTTTTGAAATAAATGAATCGAATTTTAACACTTATTGTGAAAAGATAAGTTTAGTTTTCCCCTTCCATAGACGGTCGAGGTAAGCTGTTGTACAATCATGTAAAAAATTGTAATTTTACACATCTTTTTACAAACAAAATCTAATAAATAAAAATGAATACAGAACAGTTTGTGAGCCGTCACATTTCCCTTAATGAAGCCGATAAACAGGCGATGTTGGAAAAACTTGGCGTTTCTAGTATTGAAGAGTTAATTTCTCAAACCATTCCTTCTTCTATCCGCTTAGAACAAGATCTTGAGATCTCGGAAGCCTTTTCAGAATATGAAATGCTGAACCACTCAAAAGAATTGGCATCAAAAAATGTTGATTACACGAGTTATATCGGGTTTGGATACCATAATACACTCTTGCCTTCAGCGATTCAGAGAAATATCTTTGAAAACCCAAGCTGGTATACGGCATACACTCCATACCAGGCGGAAATTGCACAGGGAAGACTGGAAGCTCTTCTTAATTTCCAGACGGTAGTTTGTGACCTTACAGGCTTTGCATTGGCAAATGCATCCTTATTGGATGAATCTACTGCAGCAGCAGAAGCAATGCACATGTTCTTCAACAACAGGACAAAAGATCAGAAAAAAGCTGACGCCAACAAATTCTTCATTTCTGACCTTGTATTACCTCAAACCGTTTCTGTATTAAAAACAAAAGCAGAAGGATTAGGAATCGAAGTGGTGATCGGTGATCACAAAACGCATCAGTTTGACGGTTCTTACTACGGAGTTTTATTACAGTACCCTGGAAAAAACGGAATCGTTCTTGACTATACTGAAAATATCGTAGAATATAAAAAATCAGACCTTCAGGTAGCGGTAGCTTGTGATCCGATGGCATTGGTGAAGCTTAAGTCTCCTGCTGAGATGGGTGCTGACTGTGCAGTAGGAACAAGCCAGAGATTTGGTATCCCATTAGGGTACGGAGGTCCTCACGCAGCGTTCTTTGCTTGTAAAGAAGATTACAAAAGAGATATTCCGGGAAGAATTATCGGAGTTTCTCAGGATATGTACGGAAAACGTGCATTGAGAATGGCTTTACAGACAAGAGAGCAGCACATTAAAAGAGAAAGAGCTACTTCCAATATCTGTACAGCTCAGGTTCTTTTGGCAGTAATGGCTGGAATGTATGCTGTATACCACGGCCCAAAAGGATTGAACTATATTGCTGATCAGATTCACTTTAAAGCCAATGCTTTGAAAAATGGCCTTAAAGCGTTAGGATATGAAACAGCTGAAGAACCGATTTTTGATACGGTAAAAATTATCATTTCTGAAGAGGAAAAAGGAAGATTGATGAGAATGATGCAGGATCATAAAATCAACCTTAACTACTTTACTGAAGGAGTTGTAAGTATCGCAATTAACGAAAGTACAACATTAGAGAAGTTAAACTATCTGATGACCTCTTTTGCTCAGTTTAAAGATAAACAGGCTTTCAAATTAGAAATCAAAGAAGGATACAGCATTCCGGAAGAAAACTTAAGAAAAGACGAAATTCTTACCGAGCAGGTATTCAACAAATATCATACAGAGACAGAATTGATGCGTTACATCAAGCGTCTTGAGAGAAAAGATTTATCATTGACGCATTCCATGATCTCTTTAGGATCTTGTACGATGAAACTGAACGCTGCTACAGAAATGTTGCCTCTTTCATGGGCAGATTGGGGAAGTGTTCACCCGTTTGTACCGGTTGATCAGGCAGGAGGCTACCAGCAAATGATTGCTGAGCTTGAAAAAGATCTGGCTACCATCACCGGCTTTGCAGGAACTTCATTGCAGCCAAACTCTGGAGCACAAGGGGAATATGCAGGATTAATGGTGATCAGGGAGTACCATATTTCAAGAGGCGACCACCACAGAAATGTAGTACTGATCCCTCAGTCTGCTCACGGAACAAACCCTGCTTCTGCAGCTATGGCAGGAATGAAAATCGTAGTCGTTAAAAACCTTGAAAACGGGGAAATCGATTTCGAAGATCTAAAAACTAAAGCAGAACAGCATTCAGAAAATTTATCTGCTGTAATGATCACATATCCGTCTACGTACGGATTCTTTGATGCGAATATTAAAGAAATTACAAATCTGATCCACGAACACGGCGGACAGGTATATATGGACGGTGCCAATATGAACGCTCAGGTAGGATTTACAAGTCCTGGTAACATTGGGGCAGACGTTTGCCACTTAAACCTTCACAAAACATTTGCAATTCCTCACGGAGGAGGAGGTCCTGGAGTAGGTCCTATCTGTGTTGCCAAGCACCTGGTGCCATTCCTTCCTTCTAACGCGAATATCAAAATAGGATCAAAAGAAGCTATCGACGGTATTTCTGCGGCACCATACGGTTCAGGATTGATTCTTAACATTTCTTATGCTTATATCAAAATGTTAGGAACAGATGGGCTGAAAAAAGCCACAGGACATGCCATTATGAACGCCAATTATCTGAAAGCATTATTGGCACAACATTTCCCTATCTTATATTCAAACGAGAACGGACGAGTTGCCCACGAATGTATCGTAGATTTCCGTCAGTTCAAATCTTTAGGAATTGAGGTGGCAGATGTGGCTAAAAGACTGATGGATTATGGATTCCATGCTCCTACAGTTTCTTTCCCGGTTGCAGGAACGCTGATGATTGAGCCTACAGAGTCTGAAAGCAAATCTGAAATCGACCGTTTTGCAGAAGCGTTGATCTCCATCAAAAAGGAAATCGATGAAATTGCCAACGGAGAAGCAGATGCTGCAAACAACGTATTGAAAAATGCACCGCATACAGAACAACTGGTGATCTCAGATTCCTGGGATAAACCATACAGCAGAGAAAAGGCTGCTTATCCGCTGGAGTGGGTAAGAGATCACAAATTCTTTGCTTCTGTATCAAGAGTAGATGAAGCATACGGAGACAGAAACTTAGTATGTACGTGTGAGCCGATTGAAGCTTATATGTAATCAGAAGTTTTCCGGAACATAAACAGATCCCTTTCAATTTTGAGAGGGATTTTTTATTCACATAACCAGAATCTTTGCGAAATAGATTATTTTTTCTTGGTTGTATAATAGACCATGAGAATGGAAATTCCCACAATCACAAAAGTGATGATCGAAATGGTTTCTATAGAGATACTACCTTTATCTGCGGTTGTAGTGCGTGGAGAACATGAAAAAGAGATAGTATTGCAAGCAATAAATATCCTCTCGGTATTTTTTCAAACATATGTGTATTTATTTGGTTTTTAGTGATTTATGATCAAAAAATATACCACAATTTTGACTTTTGAAATTAGATATATTTTAATTTTAAAATGATTGTTGTTTTACATACATTTCAAAAAACATTAAAAATAATTTCTTTGAAACACTCCTTATCATGTTAAATTTCAAGCGACTATTATCCCGTAATTTTCTATTCTGTCAGAATTTCATCATGTAGATTCTAATACCTACTATCTTTAATGAAAATACACCTCTTAAAATCAGAAGGTGTATTTACGTTGTTTAGTCTTATTATGTATTATCTTCTTTTATAGGTGTACGCGACAAAAATAGCTACACCCATAGTGAGAACGGTTATAATTGAAATTGTTTCAATTGAAATTCCACTTTTCATCTGTGTGTTTTCTTTTTCACATGAAAAAAGAATAATACTGTCATTAACAGACAGCCTAATAGTAATTTTTTAATCATAAATGCATTTGTTTGGTTATTAGTAATTTATGATCAAAAAGTATACCGATTTTGTAGACTAATGAATATTAATTTAAAGATTCATCAATTCCAATAGTTGTTTATGTTTCGTAATCCTGTTAGTGACTTACTGATGCTGGAAGTACCGATACACATGAAAAGGTTGGTTACTCCTGATTATCAGTTTCTTTTTCATTCCAATAATAATTGTCCGGATAATTTCTTGCTCCAAATACGGCTGTTCCTATTCTTACCATCGTTGAGCCTTCTTCAATAGCGGTTTCAAGGTCTCCGCTCATACCCATTGAAAGTTCTTTCATTTCAATATTGGGAATGTTTTCCCGGATAATTTCCTGTTGTAAGTTTTTCAGTATTATAAAGCATTGTCTTACCTGCTCCTTCTCTGCACTGAATAGACCGATGGTCATCAGGCCTTGTATCTGTAAGGTTGAAAATTTTGAAACCTCTCTGATAAAATCTACTGCCTGGTTGGGTTCGATACCAAATTTACTTTCTTCATTCGATGTATTGACCTGGACCAGGACCTTTATCGTTTTATTTTCTGCTAAAAGTTTTTGATGTAATTTTTCAGCAAGATCCAGCCGGTCAAGAGATTGGATGCAGGTGACTTTGTATTTCAGAATGTCTTTGATTTTATTGGTTTGCAGGTGACCGATAAAATGATTTTCATGATCAGTATCTTTTAAAGCCTCATATTTTTCTTTAAGTTCCTGAACTTTATTTTCAGCAATCAGAGTTTGTCCATTTTCTAAAGCAATTCTAATGCGGTCAGGGCTAACGGTTTTAGTCGCTAATAATAGTTGTACTTCCTGAGGATTTCCCCGGATTTTACACATGCCTGACGGATTCTGTTTTGGATGACTTCCAGGTTGTGAAGGAGGTCTTCTTTCATGGCTGAGGGGTTGTTTGTGCTTCCAGTTTTTTGATCAATCCTGCTTTTACCGCGGTAAGGGCATGATCTTTAGCTTCTGCAAAAGAAACGGCATATTTTCTTTCAATATTTTTCAGTTCTTCCGGAAACCGGTCAAGCAGTTGATCATAGAACGAATCTAAAAATTCTGCAGATGGCATCTCATACTTAATCTTTAGCTGAAAACGTCTTAATAAAGCCGTGTCTATGATTTCTGCGTGATTGGTGGCACAAAGTAATAATGCATTTTCGGGATAATAATCAATCAATTGAATAAGAGTATTCACCAGCCGTCTCATCTCGCCCACATCCTTGTCATCGCTTCCTCTTGCTTTTCCGATTTGGTCGAGCTCATCAAGGAAAAGAACAGATTTTTCCCTTGAAGCTTTATCAAAGATCATTTTAATATTTTGAGAAGTTTCCCCGATACGCGATGACACGATATTGCTTAAATTCAAAATGATGATATTTTTCCCAAGAGCATTGGCGATAGCTTTTGCCGTCATCGTTTTCCCGCACCCTAAACTTCCTTCCAGCAGAATTTTATTATTAACGGGAAGGCCGTATTCCTGCAGCTCTTTCAGAAAGTTGTGTTCCTTAATCAATTGTACAAGCTGATCCCGATTGCTTTTATTTAGAAATACTTCGTTGAGACTGACCTGTTCTTTATCCTGGATAATAAGGTTGTAGAGATTCATAATGCCTGTTAAATGTTCTGACAAAGATAAAGCTTATTCATTGTAGTGTAACATCCTGATTGGGAATAAAAGGCTAGGCCAGGCTTATGTGATGGCTGGGGTAAAAAAGAAAAGCCGGACGAACGCCCGGCTTGACTCATTTGGATATTAAAACTTGTTATGAAACTAAGATCTTCCTGCTATGTTTTTAGGGCCCTTTTACTCCCAGTGAGTAAAAGAGCGATCTGAATCACCAGATTAAAAACATAAAACAATATAATTAGTATAGATATTCTATAGGCTACCTTATTTTAGAATTAGTTTCTTTCTCTTCTTACTGTCATGAAATAGGATGCGAAAACAACTACACATGTTGCGATACCGATATAAGTTATCATTTTGTATTATTTTTAATTATTTGACTTTTTTTTATTAATCTTTCAATTGCAATATTACAGCTTTCAAATCATGTGCCAAAATAAATGACCATGATGTATATCAGTATATTACGGGTGTTTGCGTTCATGTATTAGTGAGTTTTTGTTTAAAAGAAATTAATATGTTATTTAAAATTTATTAACATATTAATTGTTTTATTTGTAAAATTTTATAAATTTGATAAGCGATTAAAGACTTATATAATGGACTTGATAAAACAAATAACAAGCAATGCTTTGCATAATAGTGACGCAATGTGAAATTTCTGACTGTAAAATTTTAGCGTAAAATACATTTTAGTGTTAAGAAAATTTATTTTTCACGAATGATTTTTCCGCGGAATTTTTGTCACCTGTCATATTTCATGACACTTTATGTGACAGTATAAAGAAGAATATGATCACCTTCAGGAAGTCAGCTATTCATACAAATTAGTTGTTTAAAAAAATAAACAGTTATGTATTAACAGGTTAAAATGATTAATCGATGAAAATCAACAGGAAATCATATGATGAACATAGCCCCATCATTACCGTCTTTTAAGAATACAAATCAGTTTTTAGTATTTTTGCAGTAAAGAATACATATGGGACGCAGTTATATTTTCCTTGCTCTGGCAATTATATTTGAAATCATAGCTACTACTTTTTTAAAGAAGTCGGAAGAATTTTCAAAATTGTGGCCCTCTCTGGTTACGGTCATAGGATATGCCTGTGCCTTTTATTGTCTGAGTCTCACCCTTCGTCAGATCCCTGTCGGAATTACCTATGCCATCTGGTCCGGAGTAGGAATTGTTTTTATAACAATGATCGGAGTAATAGTGTTTAAACAGGTGCCTGATTTACCGGCTATTATAGGAATCCTATTGATTGTCCTTGGAGTGATTATTATTAATGTATTTTCGAAAATGGGAACCCATTAAACAATGATATCCTGGGTGGTCTGGAGCCGTTTCCAATGTTGAGATTTACTTTTGTACAGGAAAAATTTCCCTAGTTTATATTTGAATTGTAAATAACCGCGGAATTCAATTCCATTAAATAAAGTATACGGAATATCAGGGTTTTCTTGTAATGATTGCCTTATTCCTCTTGTGAATACAGCAGGACCTGTTGTTGCATGTACGTCATTAGGGTAGCAGTGGTTTTCAATATTATAAAGTATCAATTCTAGGGTTTTCTTTAAAAAAGGATGGTTTTGGCTGAAAATAAGCGCCCACTGAACATACAGGTTTTCGTGTCTTTCAACACTGATGACAGCTTCATCCTCCTCATATATAAGCTCTCGCAAAGGCTTTGTAATTGCGCTGTCTACATCCAGGTACACGCCTCCCTTTTTATAGAGAATAGCATAACGGAAAAAATCAGCTTTTGCAGCTCCAATGGTTAATCTCTAATAGCAGTTAATATATTCCGGAGGAAATTCTTCAGATAAAAATCTTTCTATGTCACTGTCTTCGTAGAAAAAATAATGGTATTCAGGATTTTTTCTTTTCATATTCCAGATATGAAACCTGGTCAGTAACGGAAGTTTCTTTGTTTTGAAGGTCTGAAATATTTGTTTGGGTATGGCCATATTCTATGTATTTGTCATCTCATTAATAAACCCTGCATTTTCAAGGGGAATTCATGCTATGATTGGTTTCATGGAAATAGTAATACAGGTAGAATTGCTTATGGTAGTGGTAACTATTAGTTTGATGTGACCGACTTGTTTTATTCTACAAAACTAGAATGACCGGATTAGAGACGCTTGTGAATAGAATTAAAATATGATTAAAGGAATTAAGATAACATTAGAAAATTGTTAAGTAAAATTAATATAGAAAGTCAAATCATGAATTTCGGTAGCAGTACAAATGAAAAAACTCCCGCTGTTGTGGAGTTTTATGTATTTAATTAATGGATAATTGAAAGTTGAAAACGGAGATTGGGATTGTAGTGGAGTGGTGGTGTTCTTATAACAGAAAGCTTACATTACGCTAAATGAATGGTGAAGAATCTTTATCAATACAGTTTTTGATCCTTTTCGCAATAAAAGCTTCTTCTTTTCCCTTTACCGGTTTGTTTTTTGATCAGTTTCTGCCCGCAGACAGGGCATAGAGATTTTGTATGAACGAGCCAATGTTTTTTCAATGTAAACTCCCTTTTCCATCTCAGGAAATCAAAGCTGTAATTTCTCGCCTCTGCAATGAGCTCATTAAGCTTTTTCTTGGGTAAATTTCCCAACAGACTCTCAGGTTGGACTCCGATTCTGAAAAGTACTTCATTCTTAATAATATTTCCCACACCAGAAAAAATATCCTGATCCATCAAGGCATCACAGACCATCATGTCGGGGTGCGATTTTAATTTCTTTTCTGCTTTTTTGGGATCCCATTCGTCGCTCATAATGTCAGCTTTCCAATCAATGGTGGTAAGGAAGTCCATTTCAACGGCTTTAACGGAACAAGTGTAAAAATACATGGCGCCTGCGGAGAAGAAGAGTGCGAGTCTCAGGCTTTGATCGGGTTTTGTTTGTTCATCAATGCTGTACGACCCAAACATTAATAAATGAATCCGGATCACCGATCTTTCAAAAACAAGATAGGTTTGTTTCCCGAATGTACGGATCTCAAGCAGAATTTGTCCAAGTAAAGGCTCTTTATCAAATTTAGCATTGCCTGAAGCTTCTGTAACTTGTTTTCCGACAAATGGCTGCAGACTTTCTTTCATTAAAATTATGGAGGGACCTTCAGGCATGGTATTTATTTTCAGATAAAACTTCAAATACTATTCCGTTAAGCAAAAATACCATTTACAAGAATAAAAAAGGTCAGAATCTCCGGAATATTCTGACCCGTGGTATATATTTACTCTAAGTTTTATCGTTTTTGCCCTACAAATCGAATAACAGAACCTGTTCCGTTATGAAACAGGCCTTCTTTAAGCTCAATTTCCACTTCTTTAAGCTCTTTAATTTCATAATCAGGAAAATCGGCGCTGATTTCCTCTATTGAAAATAATGATTCAAGATCTCTCGGCCCGCCCACTTTTTCATTTTTTGTGACATATCCGAGATGTTTCTTACTGAAAGCTTCAAAAATAACGAATCCACCTTTACGGAGATATTGATCCAGCATCCGATGCACAGCAGATTTTATATCTCCGGGAAAATGAGCATAGATCAATGCAATGACATCAAATTGCTGTTTATTAAAACGAAGAGTCTGCAATTCTCCCACCTGATAATCGATGCTTACGTTGTTTTTTGCAGCAAGTTGCAATGCTTTGTTTCTGCCCTGTTTACTGATATCGAAAGCTGATGCTTTCCAGCCCTGAATGGCAGAATATACAGAATTACGCCCTTCACCGTCTGCCGGGAATAAAATAGTTCCGGGTTTCAACGATGCCAGTTTTTCTTGTAAATACAGATTGGGTTCAGTTCCGTATACAAATTCTTCCTGAGTATATCTTTCATTCCATTTCTCAAGCCAGGTATGATCTCTCATTTATAATAGTTTTTATTTTCCCTCAAATGTAAGATGTTTTTGCCTGTAATGATCAACGTAAAAAACTGTGGTAACAATAGATTTTTTGAATGATTGTATATATTTAAGAAATCTCCCGATGCTATTCCATAAAACTAAAATTTGGAGTAATTTTGAAAAATGATGAATTTAAACCAGATTTTTACCAATCAACGTACAGGAAACAATCCACATACTAAAGCTTCAAGAACTGATTTTCAAAGAGATTTCGACAGAATCATCTTCTCATCTGCCTTCAGAAGATTGCAGAATAAGACACAGGTTTTTCCGCTTCCCGGAAGTGTTTTTGTACACAACAGGCTGACGCATTCACTTGAAGTGTCGTCTGTAGGAAGAAGTTTAGGGAGTATAATTGGTGAATTCATTGCCGAAGATTTCAAAAATGACCTTACTGAAGAGGCAAAAAACTTCTACCTGTATAATTTAGGGAATGTGATTGCTGCAGGATGCTTATGTCATGATGTAGGTAATCCGGCATTTGGTCATTCCGGTGAAGACGCTATTGCGAGCTATTTTGAAAGAAATGAAAAGGACCTGAAAGTCAAATTCAATGATAAAGAATGGGCGGATCTGGTCAATTTTGAAGGTAATGCCAATGCCATCAGGGTGCTGGCTCAGCAGCAGCAAGGAAAAGATGCCGGCGGTATCCAGCTTACCTTTTCAACATTGGCAAGTATTGCCAAATATCCATGTGAAGCGATTGCCAAGAAAAAAGGAATTATCCACCGTAAGAAATTTGGTTTTTTCCAGAATGAAAAAGATATTTTCCTTGAAATTGCCAAAGGAACCCAGCTTATATCAGAAAGTGAAGAGCCTTATATATTTAAAAGGCATCCGTTTGTCTGGCTGGTGGAAGCTGCCGATGATATCTGCTATAATATTATCGATATGGAAGATGCCCACAGGCTGGGAATTGTCTCTACTTCCGATTGCGAAAACCTTTTCTTTGAATTGGTAAAATCAGAAAGTAACGATATTGATCGTGTTAAGAATAAACTGACTTCCATTTCTAATGAAAATGAAAAGATCTCCTACCTTAGAGCAAAAGCGATCAATGCCTTAATCAATAAGTCTCTGGAAATCTATAAACAAAATTTCAAAACCATTCTTGAAGGAAATCTCGGTCAGGGACTTCTGGATATTTATAAATCAGAAAATTCTGCCCTGCAGGATATAGAATCCTTTTCTATCGAAAAGATTTACAACCACAAAGCCGTTGTCGAAATTGAGAATGCGGGTTACAATGTAATGTACGAATTGCTTGACCATTTCATTCCTTCTATCCTGAAACCTGAAGATGAAAGAAAGTCATATGATAAAAAAGCACTGAAGTTGCTCCCGAGACAATTCGTCTATGAAAACGGAACAGACTATCAGAAAGTATTGGGAATCATCGATTTTGTTTCAGGAATGACGGATAATTACGCTACCGATTTATACAGAAAGATTAAAGGAATTGATATCGGGATGACCGTTTAATTTGAAAATAAGTGGTATATTTATAGAAATCGCCAACCATTGTAAAATCGTTTTTTCCTTTTAAGGTTAAAATTGATGAAGATGATTAACGAAGCGTATATTTTTAACGACTTATTATAAAAATTAAACCATGGGTATTTATCTTGCTCCCGTTATCTTTTTCGGGCTAATCATTTTATTTGCATCGTTTTTTGTGGTAAAACAAGAGACTGCAGCGATTATTGAACGTTTTGGAAAATTTCGTGCTGTAAAACATTCCGGGCTGCATCTTAAGCTTCCGATTATTGATCAGATTGCCAAAAGGCTTAATCTCAGAATTCAACAGCTCGATGTGATGATTGATACAAAAACATTGGATAATGTTTTCATCAAAATGAAAATTTCTGTTCAGTATCAGGTCATCCGAAGCCAGGTCGGTGATGCCTATTACCGATTGGAAAATCCGGAAAATCAAATTACTTCTTTCGTTTTTGATGTGGTGCGTGCTGAAGTTCCAAAGCTGAAACTGGATGATGTCTTTGTAAGGAAAGACGATGTTGCTATTGCTGTAAAAAGTGAACTTCAGGACGCGATGAACAGCTATGGGTATGATATCATCAAAGCTTTAGTTACAGATATCGATCCGGATGAGCAGGTAAAACATGCGATGAACCGTATCAATGCGGCAGAAAGGGAAAAAACAGCTGCGGAATATGAATCCGAAGCACAAAGAATCCGTATTGTTGCCGTAGCCAAAGCAGAAGCAGAGTCTAAAAAATTACAGGGGCAGGGAATTGCAGATCAAAGAAGAGAAATTGCCAAGGGCCTTGAAGAATCCGTACGGATGCTGAATAATGTAGATATCAATTCACATGAAGCATCAGCGCTTATTGTGGTGACCCAACATTATGATACTTTGCATTCGGTAGGAGCGAGTAACCGGAGTAATCTGGTTCTTCTTCCCAATTCTCCGACTGCAGCCAGCAATATGCTGAACGACCTGGTTGTAGCGATGACCACTGCCAATACAGTGGGTGAGGCTACAAAAGGAAAGTATCCGGATCCGCCTAAGAAAGAAACGGGCTACTAGATAGGAAAATTGAAAGTTGAAAGTTTTGGTAGCCAAAAGCAGTGGGAAGGTATAAATATTTTTCAGATCGGCTTAGATAAGTTGACAGGTATATTTTCTCTCTGATACTAATTTTCAGCCTTGCATCGAACCTGTAAAATAAAAAAATCTCCTGAAATTTCAGGAGATTTTTTATATAATTACTTTTTCGTTTTAGAAACTTGTTCTACCAATGTGTATTTTATAGAAGAGGCGTCAGCCGGAGGATTAGCTATTTTTTCTGTTTTTACCTTCAGAACATATTCATAGCCAGGTTCGTATGTGAATCCTTCAATATTGCTGTAGAAGTTGGTCCAGTTTTCTGAAGCCTTTTCCTTTACCTGCATACATTTCATACGTCCTGCCCCTGCAGAGCAATCTACGGTCTGAGAACCTACAATAATTGTTTTCTCGTCAGCAGACAAAGCCTCTTTTTTTACTTTAGAAACCTGCTTTACAAGAGTGTATTTTATGGAAGATCCATCAGCCGGTGGGTTAGCTATTTTTTCAGTTTTTACTTTTAAAACATATTCATATCCAGGTTCGTAAGTAAATCCTTCAATGTTGGTATAGAAATTCGTCCAGTTTTCAGATGCTTTTTCTTTTACCTGCAGACATTTCATAGGAGCTACACCTGTACAATCTGCAGTTTGTGGTCCTACAATGAACGTTTTTTCATCAGCTGAAGATAAACTGCTGGTTGTAGTACATTGTGTCATTGCAAATAATGCCAATGCGGGTGCTGTTCCTTTTAGAATTGTTGCTAAAATTTTCATAAACTTGATTTTTACGCCATACCTCGCAATTACCGTGCCGAAATTTTTTCTGAAAGTGTCGTAGTTCTGCTATTGTTTTTTCATTTTTTAATTGTTTAATTTGAACTTCTTACTATTTGTAACCAGAAGACATAATTTTTACAATAAATATGGAAAATCAAATTCAAGTTGAAAATTATAAGATTCAACAACCTGAAATGTGGGCAGGAACTATCGGAGACCAGGAATTACAAGACCGAATCAAGGACTCTGAATTTGCGAAAAAACAGATTAACGAAGGACGGGATTACTGTTATTTCCTAGACAAAAAATATTACAGCAGCAATACAGAGAACAGTGAGTACATCTTTATGGCTTACACTCTGAATGAGCCCGGGAACTTAGAAAGAGCTTCTGTTTCCGATGTTATTGTCGAAGAAAATGAAGTTTATCAGATCCACAGAATCAGTGTTTTAAGAGATGGGGTGCTTATTGACAAAATCCCGGATACCAAGATTAAAGTACTGGACAGCGAAAATCAAAGCAGCGGCGGTGTTTTAAGCAGTAATAAAAAAATCAATATTACAATAAAAGATCTCAGGCTGTATGATGTTTTAATTTTAGAAGATACCAGGGTAAAAGTATTTACGGATCGTGATTTTCTGAGAAAAGCATTTTCAAAATATGTATGGGTGAGTCCCGATAATTATTGGGCTTATGGTAGCTTTACGTTTACATTCATCAACGAACGTGAACAGACAATAGCGTACAAAAAGACGTTCTTCAGGGATGAGATGGGAAATGTTCTGGAACCGGAGATTAACCATTTAAAGAAAGGAGAACAATTTGTTATTGAAAAGCAGAATTATATCAATCCTGTAGACTCGGGACGTGAAATATTTCCTTACATAGATTTTGCTACAGAAAGTAATTGGAAAGACCTTTCAAACTATATTACCCCGATGTACGATGAGGTTATCAGCCAATCTTCAGTCAAAGATTTTGCTCCTAATCTTATTGAAAAGCTGGATGCCATTTCGGATATGGATGAAAAACTTCAGTTTGCGATTGAGTATGTTCAGAATCATATCTATTATGTATTCAATGCTGACGAGATGAATGGGCATAAGCCACAGGAACCGTCCGTAACGTATGAAAATAAGCAGGGAGATTGTAAAGCAAAATCTGTCCTGTTAAAAGTTATCCTTGATTATATCGGAGTTGAAGCTTCTGTGGTATTGGTTAATTTCAATACCGATTATTATATTAAATATTACCTTCCATCATTATTAAGCTTTAATCATGTTGTGGTAAAAGTGAATTATAAAGGGGAAGAATATTTTATTGATGCAACAGTACGTGATGAATTCGGGTTGATTGAAAACAGAGGATTTATGTATTTTATGCATTATCTGGAGGTGAAAAAAGACCAGGAGTTGCAGGTAAGGAAATCTTACAGGTTTCCGTATTACTGTGTGAACGAAAAAGTTGATTTCAATGTTCAGGGCAATTCCGGAAAACTTGATCTGGTTACCATTTATAAAGGGAATCGTGCCAATGCGATGAGAAGGTATTTTAAAAATACCAACAAACGAGAAATCATCGACAGCTGGAACAGTTTCCTGTTTTATAGCCTGAATTATTCCAACGACAGGAACGGAACCGATGTCAGAAATATATTCAAAGATGCTGCTATTGAAGTAGAAAGTGATGATAAAAAACTGAATGAAGTAAAGATCCGCTATACAGCTACCGTTGAAAATCCGTATTATGTAGATCCGCAGAAGACGCGTTTTCTTATGTACTTTGACCGAAACCTTGTAAAGGCAGCAGCAAGGGATTTTATGCATAAAGACCTCCCTTTCTGGCATAATTATGATAGTGAAAAGTATGAAATCAACCTGTATACAGACCAGAAAATTGATACAGGAGAGAAATATACGGTGCAGGAAAGTACCATAGCGAATCCTTATTTTGACTTTAAAAGCCGTAAGAAAATTGCTAAAAACGGAGCCAGTGTGTTTATCGAATATAATCCTCTTGTAAACCTCGAAATTCCGCAATCTGAGTTTGAAAGGTTCAGGGAAGATCATCATACGGTTGCTGACAGTAATTTCGGGCTGGGAATTGATATTATCGAGCCGGGATTGTTAAATAGTCTGAAATTTAGCTTTAAGAAAAAGTTTAAATAGTAATCTACCTGATTTTGAGAATTCGGGGGCAGCGAAGCTGCCCCCGAATTCTTTAGACACCATGAGCGGCGGGTAGAATTTACTTAATTATTGTATCTTCGCCTGAAATAGCTCCACTTCAACAAATTTAATAATGTATAAAATATTACCTGTTGCTTTTCTTATGGCAACATCTTCTTTAATCAGTGCTCAACAGAAGCAACTTAAAAAAAAATGTCATCGGTTTCTGGAAACTAAAAGAAGCCGGTTTCTATGAAAATAAAAAGAAAATCGTTAAAGATTTTGACAATTGCCGCCTCATGAGGAATTATGCAATCCGTGAAGACGGTTTTGCGGTTTATAATTATATTGAAGGAAGTGTAGGGGATTGCAGTCCGTCCGAACCGAGACTTTCTCTGTGGAGGATTATAGATGACAGAATCCAATTTTATGTGGACGATAAGAATATTCTCGAAGAAGTGGTAGTGACTTTTAATAAAGATAAAACCATGACATTTTCTGATTACAAACCGAAGCCCGTTCACGTGGATGGAGATAAGCTGGCAGAAAAAGTAATGAATACCATTCATTACAATATTCTCGAAAAACAATACTGATAAGATGTGGCAGGCATTATTCTCTTTTGCACTGTCTTTGTTGATAGCAAAAATTAGGATACATTACGGTCAAAGTAAATTGCCGCGAAGTATTGAATTTGCGGCAATTTAATTATACCTGCTGTACATTAACTCATAAAGAAATTAGTCTTCTACCGAGGTGCTCTGAGGCTGTGGACTATTGTCTCTGAATTTTTGTTTACCAATCAACAACTCAAAAAATAACCTGAAATCTGAAATCAGAGACCACAACGGATATTTGAATGTGGCAGGCTTATTTCTTTCAATTACTGCGTGGCTGAACCAGGCAAATCCATAGCCAAAAATAGGGACGTACCATAGAAATCGTTCTTTTCCCGAACTGATGACATAACCGATCACGAAAAAGACAAGCAACGTACCTATAAAGTGGAAAATTCTTGTCCCTGTTTTACTGTGCTCGGTAAGATAAAACTGATAAAATTCCTTGTATGTTTTTATTCTTTCAGACATGGCCAAAATTAGTTTAGGGTTTACCCAGGATCTGTAGCAATAAGTTTGCCGCTTTGATAAAACAAAGAAAGGGCAAAACTGCCAGAGGAAAATGTAATTATTACCTGTTTGCAGTTTTGCCCTTTCAGTATAGTGCAGTTTTAATTTTAATTATTTCTTAATTCTTTTCCGAGTTTACTGTTCTTGTATCCGTAGAAGAAGTAAATAACCATCCCGACCAGGAACCACATCCCAAACCAGAACCAGTTTTCATGGCTCATCCCGGTAAGCAGGTACAGACAAGAGCTTAGCCCGATTAAAGGGATTAATGAAAGGTTTTTCACAAAGGCCACGATACACAAGATCAGATTAATGACAATAAAGAAGAAAATAGACGCTCTGAATTCTCCCTCCTTAGCATCCGACCAATCCATTAATGTACGGAAAAATTCTGGTTGCCAATAGTAGAAAGCGATCAATCCACCGATGAAAATAACAGGGAATATGATTTTACCATTTACATACGGAAGGTGAAATCTGCCTTTGATTTTTTCTTTGGCAGGAAGTACAAGAACACCTGCACATACCAGTACGAACGCGAAAATAGTTCCGATACTCGTGAAATCAAGGATAAAGGTCTTATCTGTAAATAAAATAGGGATCCCTACTACAATTCCGGTAACAATCGTCGCATAAGAAGGAGTTTTGTATTTTGGATGCACTTTCTGAAACCTTGCAGGCATCAGCCCGTCACGGCTCATCGCATACCAGATTCTCGGTTGCCCCATTTGGAATACCAATAATACTGTCGTAATCGCGACAATAGCCACAAAGGAAACAACAAGCTCCATCCAGGCTACATTAGCGTTGGTTTTCTCAAATATAAATGAAAGCGGGTCACCTACACCATCAAACTTTTTGTAATCTACCATCCCCGTTAGGACCAATGTTAGAGCAATATAGATGACAGTACATAAAACAAGTGAAATGATCATTCCCTTGGGAAGGGTCTTCTGTGGATCTTTTGTTTCTTCCGAAAGTACACTCAGGGCATCAAATCCTATATAAGCGAAGAATACCCCAGATACGGCACTCATTACACCGGCAAAACCATTAGGCATAAACGAAGGAACTCCTGTCGTAGGACTTACGGGCGTCCAGTTATCAGTATTGATATAAGCAAACCCAACCAGAATAACCAAAACAATTACCCCCAGTTTTAGAATCACTAAAGAATTGTTGAAATTTTTACTTTCCTTTACTCCAACATAACAAAGCCATGTAATTAGGCCGTTGATCACCAATGCAGGAATGTCTACAATGAATTTCAGGCTTCCGATCATAGGAGCGGTTTTCCAGGCGTTTAAAAGTTCTTTATTTTCGGAGCCGTTTTTAACAGCTTTCATCGCTTCGGTATAGCTGCAGGTCAGATAATCAGGAATGTGCATTCCCAAACGGCCTAAAAAGCTGGTAAAATAATCCGACCATGAAAAGGCTACATAGATATTACCAAAAGAATATTCCATGATCAGTGCCCAGCCGATGACCCAGGCAATCAATTCCCCAAAACTCGCATAGGCATAGGTATACGCCGAACCGGCTGTAGGAATCCTGCTGGCAAATTCAGCATAGCATAACGCCGTAAAGCCACAGGCAAAACCACAAATCAAATATAGAAGGATTACACCGGGACCCCCTCTGAAAACGGCTTCCCCCAAACTACTGAAACTTCCAGCTCCTATAATCGCCGCAATACCAAAAATACAATGTCCCATACACCTAAGACCCTTAAAAGTCCCGTTGAAGTATCTGTATCTGAATAGATTTTTCTTCTAAAAAGTTGACTCATTCAATAACTATATTTGATTTGAAAAAAAGCAAATGTAATGATTTTTTATTTTGATGTTAACAGTTGTTAACGACATTTGGATAAAATTGCTTGGCAAACAACCTTTAGTCTTTATAAACAGGTATTTCCACATAGCTGTCATTGTACCATTTGATCTCTAAGGGTTTCCCCGCATCCTGAACCGTTTCATCACTCACATTTTTACCGGTTCCGTAATTGATCTGCCAGTTGGGATTCTTGTTAACACCTACTAATAGTAATAATTTACTTCCTTTTTCTATTTTTTTACTCATGAATATTGAGTTATTTACAGGAATTTGCTCAATGACATCCGGAGTCAAAAGCTTTCGTCCAGCATTATCTTTTGCATAGCTTGCTCTTACCATGTGTGTTGATAATAAAAAAGATTTGCCGTCAGGTTGTATCTGATAGAGTGAAGTTTCAGTATCAAAATCTTTTTTGTTAATGGAAACATTAAAAAATCCTGATATATTTCCACTGAAGATCATCTCTTTATCAAGTACTTCACTTTCAAATACAATTGAATTTGTTGTTTTAATGCTGTCTTTTTTACCGGATTTATAATAGGTGTCTTTATCATCCCTGATCGTGAAATCAACGGTTTGACTGGTAAAGTCTTTTTTCCCGGGTTTATTAAATACTGATGAAGTGTTTTTCAGATCTTGAAGATAAAACTTGAGGGTGGACGTGTGCATTTTATCAAGACCGGATACATGTTTCCATGTATTGGTGTTCATAACCTGAAAATTGATCCTGTCTTTTAACAGATCAGGCTTTTTACCCCCTTTTAGAATATAATCGAACCATGAAAATGCAAGATCGTCAATACTAATACGCGCCACAGGATCAATAGGATTGCCATTCACGTAGGTGAATCCGAAACTTTGTGCCCCTCCATGATTATAAGGACCAATAACCACATAATGGTCTGCATTTTTATTATATTGATGATGTTCCTTATAGTAGTACAGAGCACCAATCTGGTCATCATCATAATATCCGGTTGTCGTTAAGATCGGGATATTTATTTTACTGAAATCTTCCTTGTAAGGAATCATTTTCTGCCAGTATTGGTCATAGCCCGGATGATCCAGCCATCTCTGAAAGATTTTGCTAGGCTTACCGCTTATCGAATCAAGCGACCGGAATGCTTTGCCACTCTTATACCATTTTGTATTGATGGAATCCCATTTTGCAGCATTGGTAAAATCTGCTTCATCTGTCAATTTATTATTGGTAACGTACTGTATCCACTGCAACATATAGCTCATAAAGATATTGTTCTGCGCAGGATAGTCGATTCCGATACCTACTGCAACCTGCGGAACTATTGTTTTTAATGCAGGGTGTAGTTTCTTTACAGCAGCCCACTGGCTGAAACCCAGGTAGCTTCCCCCGATCATTCCTACTTTTCCGTTGCTCCATGGCTGTTTGCTCACCCAGTCTATTACATCATAGATGTCTTCCGACTCGTGTTCAAAAGGATTGTTTACGTTATTACTGTTTCTTTTTCCGCGGGTATTGACTACAGCTCCTACATAATTATACGTAGCAGCTCTTTTTCCAAAAAAATCATCTATCTGGCCTGCATAGATATTGCTCGTCAGAATAACAGGCAGTGGAGTGGTATTCTGCTTTTTCCTGACAATAGTAATCGTTAAGGTATTTCCGTTTTTTAAGGTAATATCCTTGGTTTCTGTAATGAACCTTTCTTTATCTTTTGAAACCAGCAGTTGCATAACCTGTGGTTTAATTCCTGAGAAGGTTTTGTAACTTACATAAGCTTTACATAAAGCCAGGGCCGTTTTATAATCAATACTATCTTTATCTTTTTGTTTATTCAATATTTTTTAAATTGCTTTCTTGATTCCGGCACATTGGCGTCCAGACTTAGTCCCAGTCTGGGAGTCAGCTTTTCAGGAAGGCGGTCATATTTTTGATTAAAGACTTTCTGAAGTGCATTGGAAAAGGTCATATTATTTTCCTTTTGGGCAAGTTTAGCCCTGCTATACAATTCAAATCCCATAAGTCTGTATCCGCCCATATTGTGATCTGCAAAAAGAGATCGGTTTTCAGAAAGGCTTGCTATTGATTGTTGATAATCCTGAGTGGCCATCTGTAGACGGAAAAGGTTGTCCAGATAATCAACTTTGTTTTCAGGTTTGTACTTTGCCGACTTAAGCTGAGTGATTACCTTCAGTGCAAGTTGAGGCATCTGTTTATCCAGAATAACAGAGTCTGTGACTGCCGTTTTCGGAAAATAAAACTTTTGTGCCTGGATCAGGTTGACAAAAATTAATGCTAAAAGTATCTTAAATTTCATGTCAGAGGATGTTTATGGTATGTTTTTAGCTGCTGTTGAAAGAGTATCGGGTCAAAATATGTTTTTGATACCTGATTGTTAAAATTGTTTACATTTTTTAGCAAACTAAAGTAAGAAATTTTATCATGATACAGTGAAATGATTTTCATTGTTGTTAAATCATTATTTTAGGTTTTACCTCTGTTAAAACTTGCTTAAACAATAAGTTTTTAATATTTTCGTTAACTTATTTAGACTAATTTTCTTATATCAAGAAGAATGAAATCAAAAAAAATACTTTTAGCGGCTGCTGTGATCTATTTCGGAATCTCCGATGCCCAACAGTCCCAATATTTTACCCAGAAAGAAAATTATAGATTCAATCTAGCTGAAAATCTTTATCAGACAAAAATATACAACGCCTCCCAGTATGAATACGCAAGACAATACTTCTATAATCAGAATTTGTCCCGTTCAAAAAAGGAAGGCGCTCAATTTTTTGATAATGTGATTGGAGTTATTCTTCAGAAAAACCATGCTGAAGAAGGGTTAACGGCTTTTATCAAAGAATATCCGAATTCTGCTTATTTTGCGCAGGCTAATCTTCCTCTGGCGGATTACTACCTGGCTAAGAAAGACTTCGATAAAGCATTGGAAACTTTGAAAAAAGTAAACCAATATCAGCTTTCAAAAGAGGAAAACACGCAGTACATTCTGAAACTGGGATATGCCAAATATATGACAGGAGATTCTAAAGGAGCCATTGATGCTCTGGAAGAAGCCTACAAAACGGCAGATCAATCTCAAAAGGGAGACATCGCTTATATGCTTGGGCATTTATACTACAGCAACAGACAGAATGATAAAGCTTTCCAATATTTTGATTCTGTAAAAAATGATGATAAATTTTCAAAGCTGGTACGTCCTTACTATGTACAGATGTACTACAACGATAAAAACTATGATCAGGCAATCTCTGAAGGAAATGCTTTGTTGAACGAAAGCATTTCGGAATCTTACAAAGCTGAGGTTCATAAAATCATCGGGGAGAGCTATTTTATGAAGAATGATTATAATGCTGCATACCCTCACCTGAAAGATTACCTGAATGTACAACAAAACCCGTCCGAAAACGATTTGTATGAAATGGGATTCGTTGCCGCTCAGTTAAAAAATATGATGAAGCGGTTTCTTATTATAACCAGCTTCTGAACAGTAACTCTGCACTGGCACAAAATGCTTACTATCAATTAGGAAATGCTTATCTGGCGGTAGATAAAAAACAGGAAGCCCTTTCTGCATTCCGTTCTTCTTACCAGATGGATTATGATGCCAAAGTGAAAAAGCTTGCTCATGAGCAATATGCAAAACTGAGTTATGATATCGGAAACCCGTTTGAAAGCCCGTCAGCAGTTATTCAAAGTTATATCAATGAAAATCAGAATGGTGCCAATGCTTCAGAAATGAGATCTCTGCTGGTGAAATCATATCTGTATTCAGGAAACTATAAAGAAACCTTGAACGCCATCGACAGGCTGCAAAGCTCGACTCCTGAAATCAATAAAGTAGACCAGGAAGTTTCTTATTTATTAGGAACAGAGGAATTCAATAAAGGGAATTATGACGAGGCTGAAAAGTATTTCTTGAGAAGTCTCGCTTTTAATATCAATAAAGAGTTTAACAGCAGGGCATTGTACTGGCTGGCTCAGGTCTATTATCAAAAAGGAAATTATCCTTCTGCTATCGTTCGTTATGAAAAGCTTCTGAACGAGAATTTCCCTGAAAAGCAGCAATTACCTTATGATTTGGGGTATGCTTATTTTAAATCGAAAAAATTTGATCAGGCTTCCACTTATTTTAAACAATATCTGGCCAATCCAAAACCTGAGTTTAAAAATGATGCCGAACTTCGTCTCGCAGATATCCATTATGCCAATAATGATCTGAACGAAGCGATCGCTATTTATGATAAAAATGCTGATGCTACAGATTATACTTTATACCAAAAGGCTATGGCTTTAGGATTTAAAGGAGATACGCAGGCGAAGATCAATAATCTGAAAAACCTTTTATCAAAATATCCGGATTCGGAATATTATGATGATGCTCAATATGAAATAGGAACGGCCTATGCTGCTCAGGATGATTTTGCCAATTCCAATGATTATTTTGGAAAAGTGATTAAGACTTCTTCAGACAAAGATCTCATTGCCAATGCTTCGATCTACAGGGCACAGAATTACATCGACCAGAATCAGAATGATAAGGCACTCTCTGAACTGACAGCTTTGGGAGAGCAGTATAAAAATACCGCTTACGCTCAAAAAGTTGTTCAGGCGGCAAAACCAATTTTCACAAAGAACGGGGATGTTGCCGGATACCAGAACTTTGCCAGAACTATCGGCGTGAATGTTGACGCCTCTGAGATCGATGAGATCAACTTATCTACGGGAAAACAATATTTCTCTAAGAAAGATTATAAAAACGCAATCTCTTATTATGAAAAATATCTGACGCAAAACCCTACAGGCGAAGGATTGTATCAGGCGAAGTATGAACTGGGAGAAAGTTATTACCAGACCAACAATTCAACAAAAGCTTTACTTGTATTGCAGGAAGTGGCTGGGATTCAGAATGATTACCAAGATGACGCGCAAACTCGTTTAGCTCAGATTTTTATAGCACAAGGAAACACCACGGAAGCTAAAAAGTATCTTGAAGGCATTAAAAACTCTTCAGATATCAGTATTAAAAACTATGCTAATGTGGAGTTGATGAAATTATATGCTGAAGAAAAGAACTTCTCCGAAGCTGAAAAACTGGCGAATGCCGTAATTGGTAACTCCAAAAACTCAGCAGCTGTGATCGAAACGGCAAAAGTAATCAAGGCGAGAAGTCTGATGAATTCGGGGAAAGATAAAGATGCTCAGTCTGCCTATGCTCCTCTTGAAAAATCATCCAATACCTCGGTAGCAGCAGAAGCGCTGTACGCAAAAGCATACTATCAGAATAAAGGAAAAGCGTTCAAATCTTCGAATGAAACAATCTTTAAACTGGCCAATAATTATGCATCAGAAGAATATTGGGGTGCAAAAGCGCTGGTACTGATGGCGAAAAACTATATCGGGCTGAAGGATAATTACCAGGCAAGTTATACATGTGACCAGATCATTGCCAACTATAAAGATTTCCCTGAAATCGTAGCTGAAGCTAAAGAGGTTAAAAAGCAGATTAAAAAATAGGATTGAAGATGTTTAAGATAAGTGCCTATTCTTTTTTAATTTCTGCTTCGCTCTGGAGCTGTATCTCAGCCTATAATGTTTCTTCTAAAGAGTTTAGAAAAGCAAAGGCGGATTTTCCAAAACAAAAGGTTTTTGTGGCTAATAAGAATCTTAAAAAGAATTTGAAATTCTAAAACATTCCAAGATTTATGATATTGTAGAAGACAGTACTCAAGTGATGAAAATAACATTGCATCCTATGGAAACCCGTACTCCGGCATGTGGAAATCCAATGATCGGAAGTATGATGACATTAGGATTGGTGCCTTCAGGGTTTCCCTATGATATTTCTTACAGCTATGATACTGTTGAAAATAATACAACGAAAAATTATCAATACAAATTACAGGTTTATCAAAGCCTTTGGCTGTTTAATATATTCAGACTGGGCAAAACTTTTTCAAAACAGTCAGGGAAGGCTTTATTAGGCAGTTATATTGCTTCCAATAAATAAAACCGTTATATTTTTCAAATAAAGAAAATATGAACAGAAAAATTCAATTATTATCCATATTATTTTTAGGGGTTTCGCAGTTTGCGTTTTCCCAGATCAAGGAGGAAAAGCTGGTTCTTAATAAAAAAGAGAGCCGGAAGTGAAGAAGATCGAGAAGAAGAAAACTTCCGTGGAAACTATTAAAAATTATCCTCCGGAGGAGAAGTCTCAGAATCCTGTCAAATACAATATTACAGACGTTCCTGCGGTTTCGGATTTTAAAACTTCAACGATCCAGGGAGAAGATGTAGCTCCTAAATTTGACGGAACTGCCCAGAATAATTATTTCCAGTTCGGAATGGGTAATTATGGAAAAATCCTGTTGGATGGGAATGTTTCCAAAACCCTTGAAAACAAAATTGAAGTAGGAGGTGATGTTCATGTTTTATCGACCAGCGGTCTTAAAAAAGATTACGACTGGAAATCAAAACAGACATCCGCGGCTTTTGCTGCTTTCCTTAATTCTTATGGCGAAAAAGGGAAATTCAATGTAAATGCCGAATATGGTTTAAATAATTATAATTATTACGGAATTTATGCTATGCAGCCTTCTGCAGATGTTGATCTGAAGCAGAATGTAAATCAGTTTAAGGTCAACGGATATTACGACTTCTATTCCAATGAAATTTTAAATGATGTACGAGTGAAATCTTCTTTCCTGAAAGATCATTTCAGTGCTTCAGAAAATCAGGTTTCCGTGCTTGCAAATTTTTCAAAACATGCGGTAGAACTCGGGAAATCAGGAATTAATCTTAATGCCGATTTAGGAGTAGGACTTGAGTCTGTAAAAACAGATTTTGAGTTGCTGGATAAAAACTCTTCCAATTTCTTTAATACCAATTTAACTCCGAAAGTAACTTTCAGAAAAGGCGAGTCTTATTTGATGTTAGGATCAGGATTTTCTTTCCTGAATGCTAAAAACTCAAACAGACAAATGGATGAGCTGAAGAACAATAAAACGTACTGGTTTCCACAGGCTGAATTCCAGGTAGCTGCTGCTAAAGAATTTAAATTCTATGGTGGAGTAGACGGTGGTCTTAAACTCAATACGTATTCTGATCTTTTACAGGCTAATCCTTTTCTTGTTTCTGACCAGTATCTAAAGCCAACAGAAACGAAATATCATTTCTATGTGGGATTAAGAGGAGATATCGATGAAACATTGAAATATGACTTCTCTGCAGGATTCGGAAAAATGAAAGACATTATGTTCTTCAGGGCTAACGGACTTTTTGATAATACATCAGTGAATCGTTCCGCATATAACTTTGCCAATACATTCTCTGCCGTTTATGATG